>CAILVZ010000324.1 GCA_903837825.1 Akkermansiaceae bacterium
CAGAGCCTTAGCGACGACGACGGGGCCTTGTTTTTCCTGTGCGATAATCGTTACCGCAGGATAAGCCGAAACGTCGGTTTCGAAGGCGGCAACATCATGTGCCTCGATCACGCAGCGGACATTGTAGCCTTCCGTCGTGATGAACTCGCGCAAGGCACTGCCATAATCATTGAGCATCCAGCGGTCGGCACAGATGTAGGCGCAGACGCCACCCGGTTTGAGTTGCTGGAGCGCGGCTTGGTAAAAAGCTACGTAAACATCCGCCCGGCCCCGCATGGCGCTAAAGCCACTGCGGTAGAACGCAGTTTTATCCTCGGGAATCTCTTCTAACCGGATGTAAGGCGGATTGCCGATGACAAAATCGGCAATGGGGAAAGCGAGAGAAGCTTCGAGGAAATCGTCGGTTCGAATCCAGCCCCGCGACAGCGAGGCAGCAATCGGAGCGGGTATTCCGAGATCGAGAAGCGTAGCGCAGACGAGTCCAATGGCCTTTTCGGCGGAAGCGGGATCTATCTCAAACGCGCCAATCGCCTGTGCGGCCTGCTCAACCGGAATGCCGTGGAGGTGGCAGGATTTAATCAGGCGTCGAACCATGCCTTGAAGAAAAGCCCCATCTCCTGCTGAAGGTTCCAAAGCAACGAGGCTGGCAAGAGGCCGCTCTGGCAAATAACCGGCCAGATCAAGGATCAGTTCCACCATCCATGGTTTGGTGTAAACGACGCCGGCTACACGCGGCGGAACTAAGTCGATGATTGCGGCGCTCACAAAACTGAAAGTTCTTGGGATGAATTGCGCATTGTGCAGCTTCAGCTCGGGTTGCAGTCAGAGTTTAACTAATTGAAGCGGCTCACGCGACGGCCAAATGATTTGCCGGTGGTCAGAACCTTTGTCCCAAGCCTCCGGGACAACAAATGTGTCGCGCTTGCGACGGTGGATTCGTTGAGTTTCATGGTTATGGAGAAACAGCAGGAGCAGCGACTGGAGCGATTGGCGCTGTCGCAACTAGAGCCGGGATTTGTGGGGATGGTTGCGCGGGCTTTGGCAGGCATCCTTCCACGACGGAACAGAACGCTGCCAGTTTCCCGGCATCAATCCGCCCTTCTGTATAGTGAAACAGCACATGTTGTGGCTTTCGGTGATCCGCTGCCTTGCCGTTTGGTCCGGCAGGCGGCAACCCAAGTAAAGTCTCCAAATCCGTCGCGATTTGATGGATTTGGTGCGTCAACCTCACATGCTTGGAACTCTGAATGAGCTGGTTCAAGTCGGCGTGCTCATCGTTGTTATTGTCGTCATCGTGAATCACTGAATGAGCAATCCCGAGGTGACCAAGCAGATTCATGAACCTATGGATGTTGTATTTCCCAAGACAATCGAGCACCTGAAGTCCGCAGTCCGCCCCTTTGATTTTGCCGTCATCAATGAGTTTGTTAACGAGGGCGACCTCTGTTGGCCCTTCAACCAGCAAAGCATGGTTGGCGAAGAAAATCCCTGAACGGTCCGAGTTAAGCCAAAGGAAGTGCTTAACCGCCTCCATCTCAGGCAGAACGTCGTCCGCGTGCAGTTTTTTCTGCATCTTGGGATATTTGGCCACGATTGCCTCGATGGCTTTGTTCGCAGTGACGATGGCTGCCCAGTCTGCATCGCTGATTTGGAATGCCTCCACGTTCCCGCCGGTGCGCATCACGCGCACAATCGCAGGAATAGAGTCAGCATTCCGACTCACGAAATGTGACGAGTGAGTGGTGCAAACGACCTGCCAGTTGTCTTTGTTGGCCATCGCCATCAGACTTCGAGCGAGAATCTCCTGCTGGGGCGGATGAAGAAACGCCTCGGGTTCTTCAAAGAGGATGAGGGTGAGAGAAGGAACGAAATCCTTCGTCTTCTTTGCCGCCTTCTTCCCGACGTATTGCGCCCCAAGTTGAATCAGCGAGTAGATGAAGTGCCGCTGAAAACCGGAGCCGTAATAGTCGACGCCCTGCG
>CAILVZ010000325.1 GCA_903837825.1 Akkermansiaceae bacterium
AGCATCAGTCATATCTAATAGCGCAGACAAAGCGAGCTTTTCAGCTGAAATAGTCTTGAAAGGGTGTGTCGGTCGGTCCAACGTGGCCAGGAGATTGGCAAATACGAGGGCCTTTAAAGAGCTGTTTCGTTTGCTGATGGCAGTACGTACGCGAGATAGCTCTTGATTGCATAGGCGAGCCAGAGAGTCTTCATCCAAGCATCGTAGATTCAAGTCACACAATGTCTGCTTTGCCTGGCCCATCTTCCAATCTGTTTGCACCTTGTAGTGTGGAAGACGTCGAATATCAGCTGGGTACGTCTCCAACATCCACTGAAGGACGCTTTCAGAAAGATTGCTGACCTCCATGACGAGGCTGTTGATGTCTTCCTGCGGGGTATAGTCGAGGCGAACGATAGCCGCTCTTCTGCGCAATATTGCCGATAAGTATTCTTGGACCGATGGAACCTTTGCCAACCAGGAATACGTGGTCATTAATTCAAGGTCAACTTCTGTCTTCAGAGTGTCCCACCAGTCAGATGCACTAAGCGATTGGGCATTTGATTGCCCCACGACGCTGGATATGTACCTTGATGCACCTGAATTGGAATCTAGAAGGTCTTCCATAGATTTTCGAAGCCACGATGCTGCTCGCTGAATACCAAAGGGATCAGTGATTAGCCACGGTTGCCCACTCGCCGGATCGCAATACGCCCAAGTCCAAAGCCACATCGATTGCGGAGCATCATCAAGACAGGTAACGCTCTTGATGTGGAGATTTGTCGGTAATTCATCACGATCCTCTCCTTGCTTGGCGTATGAAATATCAGTCCTGTACCGTTGATAAGCCTCAAATAGCTCATTAATGTCAGGCAGGTTTGCAGGCTTATGCTTCAAGATAAATGGAGCATCCCGTTTTCCAGAGTCGCGAGTTCCACGAAAGATAGGAAAGCCGCGATCGTCAGTTTCATCGGCTTCAATTTCAGGCAATTCATCCGTAAAACGGGGAATCCATCGACCGGTAATAGCATCCTGATAAGCGTAGCCAACACGAATTTCGTCCCTGATGTCTTGGGCTTCTTCCAAAACCTTTTCGCCCAACTGAGTAATGGATCCGCGTTCATCCATCCATTCGTTAGGGATTAGTTGGGTGGCAATAATGAAAGCGATAAGTTGAGGGTCGAGATTGAGCAGACTAGCCATTTCATTTCGGTCTCTGCATTGAGCGCGGGACAAAGCCAAAATAGCTTCTTGAAATAGGTTCAAATCGATTCGTTTTGTTGAGGGATAGAGAACCTTCCAGACGTGAACAGGCCATAGCAGCGAACGTCCATTAGATGGCCTTCGCAGTCGTTCGAATCGCAGGAAACGCTCAGTGGCCATGCTGATCTCCTCGGCATAAGGCCAAGAAAGCAGCAAGAGCAGGGACGGCTTCTTCAGCTTCCTTCCCGGAAGCCATATGGCTGTCTCCAACGGCAATAAGGAGCTTTCTCTGTCGGCTCATTGCGACGTTCATTCGGTTTGCCAATCTTAAGTGGCCATATTTTGCGTTGAGCAGCGGATCCTTTTCTTCGGCCGACAAGTGTGAGGGGATAACTCGTTGGTTTGACCGCACAACTGAAAGCAAAACGACATCGAATTCCTTACCTTGAAAGGCATCTACCGTACCAACCCGGAGTCGTTCTTCACCAGAGACCGTCTCGCGGAATTGTCGGGTGATTCTGAGTTCCCCATCTTCCCGTTCTGTTAGGCCGACAGCCTCCATTTCTTCAAGAATAAGATCGCATTGAGCACGATAAAAACTGATCACGCCGATGCTCAGGTCACTCCCACCAGCATCAATAAGCCGCTTTACTTCTCCTGCAATCTTTTTTGCTTCGGATCGTCGGATTCGACTCGTTCCTCGCCGATCTTCCTGACCCTCATCAGAATGAATGTCGAGCCACTCACAATATTTACCTTCGTAGCCAGGTAGTGCGTGATTGAAATCGCTAGCTGGACGGCCTGGACGTAGTTCGAGATCATCAGACTGGTAGAACTGCTGACTAATGAATCGCCCCAGCGAAGGATGCATTCGATACTGCGTATCCAGCATGACGACGCGTTTAACGCCATCCGTTGCTTCTTGTCGCTTTAATTGTTCGACCAGCCGTTCAAAAAGACTTTGCTCATATGCCTTTTTTTGAATTTCTGAAAGATTCTGACGTGTCACTAACTCGTTTTCGAGATCCTGCTGTAAAAGGTGCGGAAGTTGGCGGTGATCACCTACAAGCACGATTCGACGGCTGGCCATTGCCATCGGTACAAATAGGTCAAGCGGGTTGGCGCGCGCGGCTTCATCTACTATGACCGTATCAAATTCAATCAAGTCAGCTGACGTCATACCTGATATGGCATCGAGACTAGTCGGTGATTTCAAATTCGCCATTGCATTGCCCCTTGCCTGCTGGCAAGTCGCTCCGACTATGCTTGCATACTCCCAAGCGGCTTCTCTTGCTCGATCCGGCGACTGGGATAGAGCAGCAACGTAACTAGAAACCGCTGAATAAATTCCCTTCCGAGAATTGCGTAAAGGCTCTTCGATCGCCCTCTCGATGTCGGTAAGCAAAGTTAGCGTTTCAGACGCCAATGTCTGCTTAATTTCCGGGGGACGGTAGTCGGGCAGAAGCTTGTCAATCAATGCATCCCTGAGATCCTGGAATTCCTTCAACTGTTGATCTGTAGGATTCGTCGGTTGAGTCAAGACTTGCAATAGAGACTCCTCTTCTTCAGAGAGAGAAATCTTGGATCGCCGAAGCGCTCGTTGCAGTTGATAAGCTCGATCAGGGCCGTCATCGGCATAGCTCACTGGTGTGACTCGCAGGGAACGTGTCAGCCTTAACAAGCCAGGAATTTGATCGCGGTTCAGTGATAACTGACTCGATGACTGTGAATCAAAGAAATCGCGCCATCGATCTCGTAGATCTGGCGGAAGTCTCACATTCAGATCAGCAAGTATATTTAAGAGGACTTCCAACTGACTGATTGCGTCATTTCGTTCAGTAACCGATAGCCTTGCCAGCCGCATCGTTGCCAAGCGGCGACTCAATTCCGTCAGAGCTTGGGCCAGAGGATCTTCTGCTTGTAGTCTATCGAGGCTAGTAGTGAGCTCTCTTCGCTTGTGATCACACCATACCTTTACCGGATCGATGCCTCCCTCGTCCCGGCGGCCTCGGCCGCCAATCCTGATTGCGGGTAGGCCAAAAACCTCAGCCCTGTTAAGAGCATTATCTACAGCGTCATGTTGAAAGCTGCTGATCAGCACTTGATGCTGTAGAGCTAACTCCCCCAAGGTTTCTGCAAGCCGACGTTGAAGGGCAGCGATTACCTGAGTTTTCCCTGTACCTGGGGGTCCAACAATCAAGGCTATGTCAGGCGTATTTAACGCTACATCCAATGCCTGCTTTTGCCGTTCGGTAGGAGGGCCCTTGAAAC
This sequence comes from Akkermansiaceae bacterium, assembly GCA_903837825.1. Lineage (GTDB taxonomy): Bacteria > Verrucomicrobiota > Verrucomicrobiia > Verrucomicrobiales > Akkermansiaceae > Luteolibacter. Next base: position 3,454 of record CAILVZ010000325.1, read on the forward strand.
ACGACTTGGCGTAGGGAGATAGCCCATCGATATGCTTCCTGCGAGCGCTTGGAGGCGCGACGCCTTCCAAGATATAACTCAGTTGAGGTAGTCGATGTCCTTCATCGATGGCCTTTTTGGCGCGTTCACGTCGATTCTGAACCGTCTCATCACCCGAAAGTGAATAGTAGATATAGCCATTGGCTGGTGGCTTCTCGTTTCGTCGATCCTGACTCGGAGTTAGGGCGATACCACTTGGCTCAAATCGAATTGTTCCTCTGAGAGGACGTGATTTCGTTGGTTCGAATGAGCCCTTTACCTCGCCTTCATCCAGGTCTAATTCAAGATCTCTTTCCGAAACCTCTACCTGAGAGGAGCTGGCGAGTTCTAGCGTACGCCACCGATCTCTAAACTTATTTAGTTCATCTCTATTCCCGATGTGCAGAAACCAGACCCACTGTTCGCCTTCACGTTGGGTCGCAGATTGAAATCTGATGGATCCAAGTTCACGTGCGCAGGCTTGGGCTTGCTGCCACTCAAGCTTCCCATATTCCTGCCAAAGCCTGAGATAGCTACCGTTGTCTCTAAGTGCAGCGTCAAGCAATGCCCGCTGGTCTTCACTTTGCAGGCGTGCTCCAACCGTCCAATCAAGAAAAGTAATCTTTCCAGTGGCAGAGGCTAATCGCGCCGATTTTCCAGTGATATGCGTCAGGCGAAACAGCTTGAGCGTTCCTTGGTGTCGTTTTACTGCAGCGCGCCACCCTTTCCCAAATAGGAGGAAGCCATCATCGGTCGAGTTGTCAAAACGACCGATATATACCTGGCCTTGATCAGAATCGGATCCATCGATCGATAGTACGGGTGAAACAAAGTGTTCCTGTAGCCAAGATATAGCCTGTGGTACGTCATTGGCAGAAGAAATTTCGCCCTTAACCGCTAGCTGCTCGGCAATAACCTCATCTATTGTTATTGAGAGATCTAGTTGGAGTTCTTCAACTAGATCTAGCCATTGAACATGAAGAGACAGACCATGGTGGTGACACAAGACCCACTGGGTTAGGCCCCGCTGAACTTGTAGTTCGACACGTGTTCGGTGAGATGGTGCATGTGCAACAGCTACGGTTTCCCCTTGCCGAATTAGGTAGCCATCGCCATGCATTTGTATGGCTATTGGGCTACCAACGATCCACCCATCGACATTTTCAGTTGTTGAGAACTCGATGAGATCTGAGGATAGAAGAGGAAATTCGATTAATTGCATGCCGGCTTTACCATGAGAAGTACCAGGCGTAATGAGTTTCATCTGAATTTCCCAGATGGAGCCAGCCGGTTAACTTCCCCTTGCGGTTAGAGCTCTTGATGGTTTGGGTTCGCTTGATAGGGGTTGCTTTTTGCCCACTCCATTGAAGAAATACGTCAGCTGAGCCCTGAGGTACAACCGCAATCCCCTCATCATTGAAACTCAGAGTACACAATGCTTCAGATGACTCGTAATAGTTGGAGTCGTGAGGTACCTTTCTGATCACGAATGGTGACTTCGAAAGGATCTTGCTCATGCCTGTCTTCGAGAAAACCTGTTCTTGGATGATGTCATCCGGAATATGTTCATCAATACCCTCGCGAAGCACACTTGGAGGGGTGTAGAGATATTCGTGCATCACTAGAACTTGTCCAGAAGCGACTGGATGATCACAAAACGTGCACGCTATATTGGAGTTGTAAATGAATGAACTGCCGCATTCTTCACATTCCAAACATATTCCGATCACAGTTTCTATCGCTTTGTGCCACTCGCTTAAATCTGGACGCACTGACGGATCACTCAGTCCTGCTGAAAAGGTCTTATCAAACAAAGTCCGGAGCGTGGAGGGCATTACCATCTCTCGCGGAATTCCGCGAGTCAGAGAGTTGCTGCTGTCGCTGGGATGATCCACCCAAGGAAACTCACCCCTCAATGCTGCTTCAGCTAATTCAGCCTCGCCATCCTGGACGTCGTCGCCCTTCATAGGGTGTTCAAGAACTAGCAGTCGAAATGCCAATACTGCATAGCTCCAGCAATCGGTTAGGGTGCTGATCCCCGCATTCCCCCTGATTATTTCGGGGGCGCCATAATCGGGAGTGAATAAAGCCTGACCACTATCTCCACACTGGGTTTCGATATTGTCGGCATCAATTAGCCAAACCTCGGCATGTTCAACTGAGGCGGAAATGAAAATATTGGCAGGTGAGATATCGCCATAGGCCATCCCACGTCCATGGAGTTCGGAAAGGATTTGCGCAAGCCGCGATAGCAGCTTCAGTCGCCTCAGTAAGCCTCCGGTCTCGATATAACCCTCTAAGCCTTTATCGGACCGCATTGAGTCATCGGCCTTCTGCATGACTTCAGTTAGTGAAGTTAGACCATCCATCAACTCCATCACGTAACCCGTGTGGCTCTTTAGTAGGGCAAGAGGATGGGCGATAGGGAGTCCTTCCAACGGTTGGCGCATAAGCCGCTGGATCCTTCTCCACCACGAATTACGCTTCTCTTCCGATCCATTGCGAAAGATTTTGACGAGCACATTGGGGTAATTCGTCGTGCAGACGATTCCCTGGCCACCTTCACCAACTTTTCCGGTCAGTTCATAGCTCGGGCCTTTGTTGTCAGTAACTGTTCTATTCTTCTTAGTCATGACGAAACCCTAAAAACAGCGACTAGACTCTTATCATCGCTGTGCAATGGAGTTGCCCAGTTCGTGAGTTCGGACTCCAGCCAGCGACGTCCACGGCGTCGATTGCGTCGTAGAACGTTTCTGTATATGGTCTCCATGAATGCAGGAAGGCTCGCGGTATCGATATCCTCAGATACACCGTCCGTCATCAATACAACTCCATCTCCCGGATTGACGAAGTTACCGATGGCGTTTACCCATTGCGATGGTTCGTGGCTTCTTGAAAGTGCACAAGTTTGATTGCTAAAGCCTGTCCGAGAAGGCGATAGGACAGTAAATTTCCCACTCTCACGCAAGAGAATCAATCCATCCCCCAACTGAGCAACTCGAACTGCTCCATGGCGATTAACACTGCCAAGCAGCAAAGTTGTTGCCGATTGATCGACGTGCGTGGGAGTCACTGCATCCACCCACGCAGAGTGAATTTCCTCAAACGATAGCTTTAACTCGCCCTTATGCGCATCGTTCAGCAGTGATTGCTTGGCAATTTTGCAAGCCAAACGAGCACCAATATCACTGCGACTTCGCGACCCCAGGCCGTCTGCTACCGCGAAAATCCAACCGCCCCGGTTGCCAGTTAGCAAAATTGCGTCCTGGTTTGGCTCGGATAATTGGTCGTGGCGTGGCCCGACGACACTCGCACCGCAGGCGACATATTTCATTGAAAATCGAGATCTAGGTCTTCGTCATTGATGGGGGGCACGACGAATACAGAAGCGTCATCCGGATTGTTACTAGCAGTTCGTGTCGTGATGCTCATGGTTACGGCGCGGAAGAATCGCTGAATGTCCCTGGCGCCATGCCCCTTAAAAAGTGGAGCCTCAAGATCATTGGCGAACTCTTTCAGCATAGCTTCGTCGGCATCTGGGCCAATTGCCATAGCGAGTCGCGTAGCCTTTTTCGCGCGTTCGGATGTCTTCAGTGCATCGAACGATGCTTTCCATTCGTCTGTCGGCTGACCATCCGATATTAGGATTAGTACAGGGCGATAGGCTCTTGATGGAATCCGGTCCTTGTCCTCCAGCAACTGTCGAGCGATCTCGAAGGCCTCACCCATAGGCGTTGCTCCATCGGCTTGTAGATCACTCATCGCCGTAACGTTCTGGGCTGCAACGAGCGGAAGGTGCAACTGAGCAGTGCCCCCGAACGTGATCAACCCCACTTGTATCTCTGCCCTCAGCCGACTTTCAGTACCAAATGCGGCAACCATCTCCTTCAAGGCCGCATTTAATGCCTCGATCTTTCCGTGCTCACTCATGCTTCCGCTCGTATCTGCGAGGACGATCACGGGGAGAGGCCGTGGTGAGGTTATCGCAAACTTTTTCAAGCTACTCATCTTGGTTTCCTTTTTGTTCGACGCTGCAACAGGTTCATTCATTTTGTGGGCTGATTTATCCCGTTTGGGCGAAGGTGATGCGCGCTTTACGGTTCTCAATGCATGGTCGGCAACATAGCGGCTAACTATGTCTTCTTGATACTTGGCAAATCCCATTTCCATTACTCCCGAATGTTCGATGTATGAGTCTTAGCACCATCTATGCCAGGGAGAGATGGCTATTCTTCAATGCCATATCGCTTGATCCAATTTGATAACGTCTGGTAGTTGCTGAACCCCAGCAGATTCGCCGTTTGTGTCTTATTGTTCTGTGTGAATTGCATAGCCCGCTTGATGTAATGTCGAGCAACTTCAGCCATCAACACCTTAAGCTCAATTCCTCCTTCGACTGGACGATCCATGATGCTGTCGTCTCCAACACCTCGCTTGGGGATCTTGAGGATGGCGTCTTTCATCGCATTCGCATCAATCGTCTCATCGTCTGACCAGACCGATGCACGTTGAAGCGTATTTAGCAATTCGCGAACATTTCCTGGCCAAGAGTGCTGAAGCATAATATTTCTTGCAGGAGCAGAAAGTTTCTTCTGCTCCATTCCCATTGATAATCCTGCTTCGTTAACTTGCTTCAGTAGCCGCTCTATCAGCAAAGAGATATCCCCTTCACGCTCACGAAGAGGAGGTAATTTAATGACGGCAACCGCCAATCGATAGAACAAATCCTCTCTGAAACGTCCATCGAGGACCTCATCGATCAATACACGATTGGTTGCCGCAATTACCCGGACATCGATCTTCTTGCTATCGCTTGACCCTACAGGC
>CAILVZ010000326.1 GCA_903837825.1 Akkermansiaceae bacterium
AGGTCGATGCCAGATCGTCAGCCTGATGTCAGTTGAAAGGCCAACTGTTTGATTTACATCAGTTTTTTCGTCTTTCGGCCCAGAATTCAACTCGAATCAGAGGGCCTAAGACGGATGGAAGCCGGACGGAATTTTGAGCCCCGTTCGTCTTCCGGTCATCAGGGTTCAACCCTTACGCGAAGGTCAAGCCTTGGCGCTTGGCCGAGCGCTCACTTCCTCTTGCCAGCGCAAGAGGTTCTTGCAGCTGTCCGGAATTTTTATGTCCGACCAACCCGCAAATTCAATGCTGCAAAAGAGAGTGCAGTCCGCAAGGGTGAACTGGTCACCAGCGATAAACCGATTCTTGCCAAGTTGCTTGTCGAACTTGGTGAAGAAATGGCTCAGGCGCATTTTGCCGCGCTCAATCAACGTAGGAATCTGTGGCACAGGCACTGCGAATCCAGGCAACCCACGATCCTTGAAGGCTTCAGCCGTGTTTCTGAACACCTCCCCAGCCGCCATCATGCCCTCATCAAAAGCCAGACGCTCCCACATGTCGACGATGGCCCGCTCGTAAGGATCGCGACCCAGCATCGGTGGGTTTGGGTACAACTCTTCGAAATAACGGCAAATCGCAATGGATTCACCGATTTGGCGACCATCGTCCAACTCAAGCATAGGAACCATCGCCTGAGGGAATTTCGCAACGTAATCTGGACGCAGGCGCAGTGCATCTCCGGAAACCTGAACAATCTCAACGTTCAGACCTTTTTCTACGAGAAACATACGAAGTCGCTTGGGATTTGGCGCAGCGGCCCAGTCATAAATTTTCATTTTTTGCCTCCTTGAACGCGTTAACAAATTTAACTACTCTAACCCAATGAAATAAAAACTTCATCACACTCACAGTGCATCACCCAGACCTTGGATGCCCTTATTTTTGTATTTCTCGTTTTTTGCGAGATATTTTTGCGTGTAGTCCATCAGCGCCGCCTCAAACGCAGAGTCCCCGGATTTCATGCACGCAATGTAGTACTGCCAGAAATCTGTGCCGCTTGATACATTCAATACAGAAGATGGCTTCATGACAAAGAAATCGTCCTCAGCCCTCGTCCGTACCTTGTGATGCCCATCCAGCACATGCAACGATGCGTGCGAATAAATGTTTCTCGCCATCTGCACGCATTGCTCTGCCGATTCCCTCGAGATTTCAGTCGAGGGCGCATGGAGACTCATACCCTGCGGTTCAATGCCAACGAACAGAGAGGGTTCACTGACATTTTTCGCTTCTATCAGCGAATCAATGAAGGCCGCCACCCCTTCCCGGCAACTGGGATCATTGAGAAGCCATGGAAAGGCTGCGGCGGCGACTTTTTTGGAATAATCCTGAAAGTTCAACCTCACGCGAGTTGAAACCTCGGGATCTCGCACATTTCGGCCCAGCGCATCAAAGGCCTGAACAGCCTTACCAACCTCTTCAATCGAGGCCGCTGCTAAAAAATATGCCCTAGAAAAGTGGTTATTCGACAAAAGCAGAGCTGCTTCGTAATGCAACTCGCGAGCGTTATCAACTGCCGCCTTCCGAAACCCCTTCAGCAAGGTTGAGTTGAGCGCGTAATTAG
>CAILVZ010000327.1 GCA_903837825.1 Akkermansiaceae bacterium
CCGGAAAAATGCTGGCTGCCTTTTGCACCTTTTCAATGGTTTCAAAAATCCGCTTCTGTTGAAATAAGCGATTGGCCTCAGTGAGGATTTTGACAAACTCGGTGCGCTTTTCTTCAGGTAAATTCAAGAAGGCTTTCTGGTTCGCCGTGAGGGCCTCTTTGTTCATCGCTTGCGCAGGCTTTTCCTGAGCGACAAGTGGGGTGGCAAGAAGACAGAGCAAAAGGAGTTGAGTGGCTTTCATAGGCATTTGAGATGGAGGAGACTAGGCCGACGTTTTAAAAACGGCAAGCCACCATTCTCACGGATTTTTACCACCAAACCTCATTCTAACCCACGATCGATTGCAATCCCCCGCGATTTTTCCTTTCTCGAAGGCCCAATTCGGGTGTTTTCTCAAGCCGAGCATGAATATCGGCATCGCCCAAATCAACCCAATCGTCGGAGACTTTCCTGGCAATGTGAAGCGGATCCTCGCAGCATACCGTGAGTGCATCGATTCGGGCGCTGATCTCGTGATCACCCCTGAATTATCCCTCGTCGGCTACCCGCCCCGGGATCTGGTGTTCAAATCCCAGTTTGTACCGAAATGCCTACAAGCACTCGACTACCTCGCCGGCGAGATCCGTGAGATCCCACTGCTCGTCGGCTACATCGACCACCACCATCCCGGCCACCCCGGAAAGCCATTTCGGAACGCCGCCGCATGGCTAGAAAACGGGAAAATCCAGCACCGCATCTGGAAAACCCTCCTTCCAACCTACGATGTTTTCGACGAACGACGCTACTTCGAACCCAGCGAATCCTGCGATCCGATCGTCTGGAAAGGCCATCGCATCGGCGTGACGATTTGTGAGGACATCTGGACGGAGACCTTCCTCCAACGCCCGTTTTATGACCGCGACCCGATCGCGGAACTCTCGTCCAAGGGGATCGACCTCCTCCTCAACCTCAGCGCCTCGCCCTTCCACCTCGGCAAGCCTTTGCTCCGGCGCACCATGATCGGTGGCATCGCCCGCAAATCGAAAGTCCCCGTGGTCTATTGCAATGCGGTCGGCGCAAACGACCAACTCGTTTTCGATGGAAACTCGGTCGTCGCCGATGCCACCGGCCAAATCAGCACCCAACTGCCAAGCTTCACCGAAAAATGTGCCGTCGTTGACCCATTCACTCTCAACGCGCCCGAGGCCCCCTTCGACCCCTGCGATGCCGCCGATCTCTACCACGCTCTCGTCCTTGGAGTTCGCGACTACGTCACGAAATGTGGATTCTCGAGCGTCTGCCTCGGCCTGAGCGGTGGCATCGACTCGGCCCTCACCGCAACGATCGCCGCAGATGCTCTCGGCCCAGAAAATGTGCGCGGCCTCACGATGCCGAGCCCATACTCATCGCACGGCAGCGTGGACGATTCGTTCGCACTTGCGACGAACCTCGGCATCCGCTGTGACGAGGTGCCCATCCGCAGCGCCTTCGAGTCAATCAAGTCATCCATGCAGCCCATCTTCGAGGGTCGGCCAGAAGATGTGACCGAGGAAAACATGCAGGCCCGAATCCGCGGACTGATGCTCATGGCGCTCTCGAACAAAGAAAACCACCTACTCCTCACCACGGGCAATAACAGCGAGCTCGCGGTCGGTTACTGCACGATCTACGGCGACATGTGTGGTGGACTGGCCGTGATTTCAGACTTGCCGAAATGCCGAGTTTACGAGGTTTCCCGCTGGATCAACCGCGACCGAGAAATCATCCCGTGGAACACAATCGACAAACCCCCAAGCGCAGAACTCCGGCCGGATCAGAAAGACCAAGACACCCTGCCGCCCTATGAAATTCTCGACGGCATTCTCGAACTCTACGTGGAGCACCAACTTTCTGCGGACGAAATCATTTCACGTGGCTACGAGGAAACCACGGTCCGCTGGGTCCAACGTCGCGTCGACCTGAACGAATGGAAACGCCACCAAGCTGCCCCTGGCCTGCGCGTCACTTCCAAGGCTTTCGGCATTGGCCGGCGCATGCCGATCGTCCAAAAATTTATCGGGTAACATCTCACGCCTAGCTAGGGACACACGCAGAATCATCGGTCAACCTCGCCGAATGGATCCAAGATGCTAGAATCCAACTCTGGCGGATTTCTAGGATTGCATGGGGGAACCCTCAAGCGGTAGACTCCTCACCAATTCATTCCCATGTGGAAATTCCTACAAGAACACTGGAACGACAGCATTGAAATCTTGCTGCTCGCGACCTGCATCTATCAGATCTATCGGGCGTTCCGAGCAACTCGTGCTGCCCAAATCCTCGTAGGACTCGGCGCCATCCTGATCTTTCTCACCTTGGTATCCACGGTGTTCAGATTCGAAGTCATCCAGTGGATCATCACCCGCGCCGCCGCCATCCTCGCATTCGCCCTCATTGTGATATTCCAGCCCGAGCTTCGCAACGGCCTCGCTCGCCTCGGCAGCAACCGCCTGTTTTCATTCTCAAGCAAACGCCGACTCGCCTTTCTTGAACGCTTTGCAGATGCGGTGATCAACTTGTCAAAGAAACGCATCGGCGCACTCTTCGCGATCCAAAGGGACATCAGCCTCAAGGAACACCTCGACAGCGGTGTGGTGCTCGATGCTGAATTTTCACCCGAGCTTGCCATGACCGTCTTCCATCCGAAGGCCCCCCTCCATGATGGTGGCATGATCATCGCCGACGACCGCGTGGCCGGTGCCGCCTGTGTGTTCCCCGTAACCGAACGGGAAATGAACGACCGCTCGACCGGCTTGCGCCACCGCGCCGCCATCGGACTCACCGAGCGAACCGATGCCATCGCCGTGGTCGTCAGCGAGGAAACCGGCAACATCTCGATCTGTGAAAACGGCGTCCTTCAACGAAATCTAACCGAAAAACAATTCCGGGAAAAAATCGAGGAGATCTTCTTCTCAGGCAAATCTTCTCATGAAACTGACCCTGCCCCACAACTGGATCGCAAAGATCCTCTCACTCCTTCTGGCGATCGCGATCTGGTTTCTGATTAAAAACCATTTGGCCATGGAACCCTACCAGAACGCACCGCGCGCACGGGTGGTGGAACCTGCGCCGACCTCGATGGATCTCAAAAAGCGCTGAGCCAAATCACCTGACCACAGGAACCGCTCACGCTTCACGGCGCTTGCGGACCGCAGCTGCCAAGACATCGAGCGTCTTCACAGTGTCTTCCCAACCAATGCACGCATCCGTGACTGACTGCCCACGGGTGAGTGTGGTTAGATCCTTCGCCAACTTCTGATTTCCCTCGACGAGGTTGGACTCAATCATCACCGAAGTGATGACCTTGCATCCCTCAGCGATCTGATTCGCAATGTCCTGAGCCACCAACGGCTGGTTGCGGTAATCCTTCATGGAATTGCCGTGGGAACAATCGATCATCACAGACTCAGGCAATTGCTGCTCCCGCAACATCTCCGCAGCCGCTTGCACGTCAGCCTTACCGTAGTTCGGGCCAGATTTTCCACCGCGCAGAATCAAATGACAAGACTCGTTGCCCGCCGTGGAGACAATCGCAGAAACCCCTTGCTTGGTGACGGATAGAAAATGATGCGGCCGCGAAGATGACTGAATCGCATCCAATGCGATCTGAATCGATCCACCGGTTCCATTTTTGAAACCGACGGGCATGGAAAGCCCAGACGCCAACTCGCGGTGAATTTGAGACTCGGTCGTGCGAGCACCGATCGCCCCCCACGCGATCATGTCCGCGATGTATTGCGGCGAAATGGTGTCAAGGAACTCGGTCCCTGCGGGAACGCCACGGTTGGCCAATTCTAACAGAAGACCGCGGGCCACTCTGAGCCCTTGATTGATATCAAACGAGTCATCCAGATGAGGGTCATTGATCAAGCCTTTCCAACCCACGGTGGTCCGAGGCTTTTCAAAATAAACCCGCATGATCACAAAAATGTCTTTCTCCACCCGCTTTGCCTCTTTTTTGAGCATCTCGGCATACTCAAGCGCGGCTGCAGGATCATGGATCGAACATGGCCCGACAATGGCCAGCAAGCGATCGTCCTCACCACGCAGAATCGCATCCGCCTGAGCACGAGCATTTGCCACCAACTCGGCAGCGCACTCGGAAAGAGGTAGGTAATACGCCAAAACCGCCGGTGAAATGAGCGGATTCAAGCCGGTAATTCTTAGGTCGTCGGTGCGGTGGAGTGTCACAGCGCCGATCGTTGCCTCCAAGCGGGCAACAAGGCAAGGCACAAGTTCCGCAGCCAACACTTCCCCAACCGCCACAAGACGCGCCTTGTCGGTCGTCCCCAGACCTGCTTGCCTCGCATCGTCCCAGCTGCCATTCACCCGAACCGCATGAAAAAAGACCGCATCGATGCCCTGCTTGTCGCCCGCGGCCTTTGTGACTCCCGCGAACAGGCAAAACGCTTGATCCTCGCCGGCGAAGTCCGCAGCGGCGACCGCGTGATCGACAAACCCAGCGCCCAACTTGCATCCGACGCGCCTCTCGAAATCAAAGAAAAACCCCGCTTTGTCGGCCGCGGCGGGCTGAAACTCGAAGGCGCACTCGACGCATTCCAAATCGACCCCACCGGCTGGACCTGCATCGACGTCGGGGCCTCCACCGGCGGATTCACCGACTGCCTCCTCCAACGCGGTGCCGCCCGAGTCCACGCGGTAGATGTCGGAACCAACCAACTCGTTTGGAAACTCCGCAACGACCCGCGCGTGATCGTGAAAGAACAATTCAACGCCCGCCACATGGTCCCTGCCGACATCGGTGAGCCCGTCCGCCTCGCGGTGATGGATCTCTCATTCATTTCGCTCACCCTCGTACTGCCTGCCGTTTTCTCAGTCCTAGAACTCGGCGGCTCAGTGGTCTGCCTTATCAAGCCGCAGTTCGAACTCCGCCGCGAGGACATCACCCGCGGTGGCATCGTGCGCGACCCCGCCCTCCACGAACAATCCATCGAAAAAATCCGCCACTTCGTCACCACCGAATTCGCCTGCACCTGGAAAGGCGTCATCCCGTCTCCCATCACCGGCATGGACGGAAATCAAGAATTTCTCGCGTGGATCCGTCTCCCTGAAACACCCGCTCCATGAGCCTCGACTTGCTAAATCTAACAGAAAAATAACCACCATGAAAGTCGCTGATACGGGAATCGCTCTCCGAGAAATCCTGAAAAACGCACCTCGCCCAGTCGTGCTCGTTCCGACCATGGGTGCCTTTCACGCCGGCCACATTTCTCTAATGCACCGCGCCCGAGAAATCGCTGGATCGCACGGAACGGTGGTCACGTCGATTTTTGTCAATCCGATCCAGTTCGACCGCCCCGCTGATCTCGCGAATTACCCACAACCGCTCACCAGCGACCTCGCGACATGCGAAGCCGCTGGGGTCGACGTCGCATTCACCCCTTCTGCTACCTCGATGTATTTCCCAGACCGCTCAGTCACCGTGACAGAGTCGCTGCTCTCAAGCGGTCTCTGCGGTGCCACACGCGCTGGCCACTTCGATGGAGTCTGCACGGTCGTGCTCAAGTTGTTCCTGCTGTCCGGCTGTGACACCGCGATCTTCGGCGAAAAAGATTTCCAACAACTCGCGATCATCCGCCGCATGGTACGCGACCTGGATGCACCCGTGGAAATCGTCTCATGCGCGACCGTCCGCGAAACGGATGGCCTGGCGATGTCGTCACGAAATGCCCGCCTCACCCCAGCACAACGCGCCGATGCCCCACGCATTCGCGAAGCGCTGTTAGAATCGTCAACCCTCGAGACACTCGAAGAAATCCTCACCGCCGCCCGCTCGGCGATCGAGGCATCGCCACTCACCCGCATCGACTACCTCTCACTCGTCGACGCAGAAACCCTGCAACCAACCCACTCGCTCGATCGCCCAGCGATTCTCGCCACGGCGGTTTTTTATGATGACGTTCGCCTGATCGACCACGTCATCATTCATCGACCACTAACGCACCCCACCGACGCATGACGGCGGAATTGCCCGTGTTTGAAATCGCCGAAGATCTGGTGGCCGCAATGAACCACGGCAACCGCTCACGGTTGCTCCTCAAGGCCCCCACCGGATCTGGCAAGTCGACCTCGGTGCCGGGAATGCTGATCGATGCAAACATCGAGGGCCAAATCCTTGTCATCGAACCCCGCCGCATGGCCGCACGCCTGCTCGCTGGTTGGGTCGCGAAACAACGCCAAACCCCACTCGGCGACGAGGTCGGCTACGCCGTTCGATTCGATTCGAAATACCGCGCAGGAACTCGAATCATCTATCTAACCGACGGGGTGTTCCAACGTTGGATTCAGGACAATCCTAACCTAACCGGTGTTGGAGCGGTGGTGTTCGATGAATTCCACGAGCGAAGGCTAGCCGTCGACATCGCCTTGGCACGCTGTCTCGACTTGCAAGATGGATCGCGCCCGGACCTGCGCGTGGTAGTGATGTCCGCCACCCTGGAAACCGCCGGCCTCGCAGACTACCTTGCTCCCGCAGTCTCACTCGAAACCGGTGGACGCACCTACCCGGTCGATGTTCTCTATCGGACGGAACGACCCACCCCAAACGACCGCCGTGGCGGACCTCCACGCGAAACCCCGATCTGGGAAAAAATGGTCACGGTCTGCCGTGAAGCGATGGCCATGCCAGACGCTGGAAACATCCTGATGTTCCTGCCCGGCACGCACGAGATCCGACGCACGATCGAGCTATTAGAAAACAATCCCGCCGCTCGCGGTTGGGACGTTTTCCCCCTCTACAGCGCCCTGCCTCCCGCAGCTCAAGAAGCGGCCATCTCACCCAGCACCCGCCCGAAGATCATCGTCGCCACGAATGTCGCAGAAACCTCGCTCACGATCGATGGCGTACGGACGGTGATCGATTCCGGACTCGCTCGCACCGCTTCGTTCGAGCCACGCCGGGGGATCAACACGCTGCTCATTCGCAAGATCTCGCGCGCCGCCGCCGAACAACGCGCAGGCCGTGCAGGCCGCACCGCCCCGGGCCGCGCCTTCCGCTTGTGGAGCGAGGCGGATCACGCACGACGCGCAGAATTCGAGGCACCCGAAGTCCACCGAGTGGATCTAGCAGAAGCCGTACTTTTGCTGAAAGCCGCCGGAGTGCCTGCCATACGGGACTTCCGCTGGTTCGACCGCCCATTAGAAGAATCACTCGGCCGCGCGGAACGCCTGCTCCACGATTTGGGCGCACTCGATGCCGATGGCAATCTCACCGATGAAGGCCGCAAGATGGCGTCGTTGCCGTTAGAACCCCGTTTCTCCCGCTTGATGCTCGCCGGACACGAACACGGCTGCGTCGCCGAAACCGCTTTCATTGCCGCCACGGTTCAAGGTGAAGGGATCTTCACCACCACCCGCGGTGCTACTGGCCGCAAGGATTTCCGCTTCCCGGATGACGACTCAGACTTCGCTGCCGAGTGGCGGGCCTTCGAGTCGGCAGAGGCGATGGGCTTCGACCCAAGGCGCTGCGATGCCATCGGCGTGATGGCTCGAAGCGCTCGCGAAATCGCACAAGGATTCGACCGCCTCGGATCGCTTGCCAAACGTTTCGGCTGGGATTGGCACGCCGTCGATTTCAAAGCCAACCGCGAGGCGATCGGCAAGGCCATGCTCGCGGCCTTCAGCGACCAACTCGCGATGCGCCTCAGCCAAGGCACCCTCGCCTGCAGGCTGGTCGGAAATCGCAAGGGGAAACTGGATGAGGAATCTTGTGTGCGAAATGCGCCCGCCTTCGTGGCTGCGGAAATCACCGAGGTCGAGGCACGCGAGATCATCGTCCATCTACGCCGCGCGACGGCCATCGACCCCGCATGGCTTGATGAACTCTTTCCAGATGATTTTCTAACATCTAATGGATCTGCATTCGACGAATCCCGCCGCCGAGTGGTCTCGCGCAAGGAAATCCGCTTTCGCGATCTGGTGCTCGAGGCGAAAGAAAGCGACCACGGCGTAAACCTCGATCAGGCGGCCGAAATCCTTGCGCTGCGCGTGCTCTCAGGGGATCTGGTTTTGAAAAACTGGGACGACTCGGTGATGCAGTGGACGGCTCGACTTGCCTCGCTTGGCACCTGGATGCCCGAACTGGGAATGCCGGGGTGGTCAGACCAGGATCGGGCGGATGCCATCGCACAAATTTGCCATGGATCGGTCAGCTACAAGGATATCAAGGAGGCCAATGTCTGGCGGATCTTGCGCGAGTGGCTCAGCCACGAACAACGCGCCGCGCTCGATTCCTACTGCCCCGAACGCATCACGCTGCCGAATGGCCAATCCGCAAAAGTCACCTATACGCTTGGCATGGATCCCGTTGTCTCAATCCGTGTCTCTCACCTCTTCGGCATCTGGGAAACTCCAATGATCGCTGGCGGTCGCATCCCGCTACTCGTTCACATCCTCACGCCCGGCCAAAAACCTTGGCAAATGACCAAGGATCTCAAGGGATTCTGGCAATCCGGCTACGCCCAAATGAAAAAGGAGGTCGCCGGCCGATACCCCAGACATCCTTGGCCAGATGACCCGAAAAACTGGTTCGCCACCAATTCTAAGAAATCGCCCTAAGTCCGTCCCTGTTGAGCCCATGGCCCCCCACGCGCCTCCCATCTTGCTTGCTCTTTTCGCCACCGCTGGTTTCCTCACGACATGTGGCGTCTCCTGATTTTCATCTCAGCCCTACCCATCGCCCTCGCACTCGCGGTGCGCTGGTGGTTTGGAGTTCGGGTTCTTTTAGAAATTGGCAACCGCCCTTGCTCCTGTGACTTGGGTCGTTGGTTTCCCAGTCCAAGCGACTCTGCTACCATCCACCGTGCCGACCAATCGGCTTCTGAGTTCGGCGAAGACCTGCGACTCAAAGCGCTCGCGGATTGGCAATCTAATGACCCGAAAGCCGCAATCGCTCGCGAGAATTCGAAGCGTTTCGGCATGGCAGTCCCTCCCCTCAGCGGAGTGGTCGCGCTATTCGCCACCATCGTCGCGAAAATCCCGCTGATCGGTGGCATCTCCTTGCTTTTCGCCGCCACGGCGCTGGCCTCCGCTCTCGGCTTACTTTCACTCCCCCCAGAACTCCAAGCCATCTCACAATACGCACGCAAACTCCGCGCAAATGCATCGTTCCCAAACCGCGACGATGAGGACGCCGTGATCCGCTGCGCCATCGCCCACGCATGGAAGGATTCGCTGCCGCCCATTCTCAATCTGGTTCAGCGCTGAGCGCCACCATGAGACGCTTCCCATTTCGTGCCTTCCGGGCCGACTCATCTGAAGCGGCGCAATGCGCGCCTGACTGGATTGACTCCACCGTCCATCCGGGATCCGCCCTCTGGGCCGATTTTTAGGAACGGCGCAATGCGCGCCTGACTGGATTCGAACCAGTGACCGTCCGCTTAGAAGGCGGATAATCGTTTTGTAACCCACTTATTATCAATGTTAACATTTCGAGCATTTCGTTAATTCCACGCATTACCTTGACTTTTAAGGTGAATAAGGCAAGCTAGCTCCATGGCAAAACCTATCAGATTCACCCCGAAAAACAGCTCCTCAGGGTGGCGCATCAATATCCCGGCCAAGATCTCGGAAACGGGTAAGCGGCAGCAAGTATTCTACCGCACTCAAAAACTTGCCTTGGCTGCTGCCGACACCTTGAAAAAGAAGGTGGAACTTTTCGGTGTCCAAGCCCGTGGAATTGCCCCGAGTCTGGCAGAACAAGCCACAGCCGCTTCCGCATTACTCGCGCCTTACGGAGTCGACCTAATCGAAGTCGCCCGTCGCTTTGTGGAGTCGGAGAAGCGCAACTTGGCAAGCGCTGCGGTCGAGGATGCAATTGCAGCCTTCCGGGCCACTGGTGAATCATGGAGCTTTAGCCAATCCACAGCCTACCGCCTTCGGGGAGAGAAGCTTATTAACCACTTCCAGGGCAGGATGCTATCTACCATCACCGGCGAGGAGCTGCAGTGGCATCTTTCTGAAACCACAAGCGGTGCCGGTTCCTTCAATCAAGGATTACGCCTGATCCGAGCGTTCTGGCGTTGGTGTGCCAAGCCACCGCGCAAGTGGTGCGACCTTGAGGCGGTAGCGCACCTTGAGGGCAAGAGTGGGACGTCGGGCGAGATCGGCACACTCACCCCCACACAGGTCAGCGCCGTGCTATCAGCCGCCGAAAAGCATTTTCCCGAGGCCGTGCCAGGTTTTGCCATTGCGCTCTTCACTGGCATGAGACAAGCGGAAATCGAGCGTCTCAAGCCATCTGACGTTACGGTGGATGGGATCACAGTCCCAGCCGTTTCTGCAAAAACCAAGCGACGCCGATTCATCCAAATGCCAGAACCGCTAGCTGCATGGCTGAAAGCCTACCCAATCACCGATTCCGTTACTCCGCGCGACTGGAGGCGGAAACAAACTGCCGTGCGTCGACTTGCTGGCTTCAAGGTATGGTCCGAACTCGTCCCGCGTCTCAACATCGAGCCAAGGCTTGAGGCCACCCCTTCCGAGGACCTACCAGAATGGCCCGACAACGCATTACGGCACACAGCCGCCACCATCGCTCTTGCGCTTGGCAAGCCATTAGAGCAACTCATTTTCGAACATGGCCACACCGGCGGCCTTGAAATGCTCCGCCGCCACTATATCGGAGCGATGCCAAAAGCCGATGCTCTAAAAATTTGGAATGTCCGGCCCGCGAGTAGACAGAAGCTCAAACGGGCCTATGCCGTGGCATAAAGTCTAATAAAACTCAAAGTCCAACCACGGAACGGCTGAACAAGGCTGGGGTGACAAGCGCAGGACTAAGTAAGGAAATTATGGCTTGGGGATCATCTAACAATTTCAACTCCCATTGAATTGCCCATCAAGGCCCAGTCAGCGAGACTGACCCGATTAAAGTCGTGGGATTCGGTGTTCGAAATAAATGGCAGTGCATAGAGTTCGAGTCTGTTGCTAACTCCAATCTATTTGACGAGGCGTTGGATAAGTTTCAATCCGCGCCCCCCGTGAAGGGGGCGACTTCGGTAGGTTTTGTCGATTTTAGCAAGTGCTGGTTTCAATCCGCGCCCCCCGTGAAGGGGGCGACTCATTGTGGAGGGTTCAGGGTTCGGGTTGCAACCGTTTCAATCCGCGCCCCCCGTGAAGGGGGCGACTCAGTCACTTTGCGGAGTGGTGTTTGCCAGCATTGTTTCAATCCGCGCCCCCCGTGAA
>CAILVZ010000328.1 GCA_903837825.1 Akkermansiaceae bacterium
AAAAGAGCCTCCCGATTTCCAATCGTAACGCGAGGAAGCCACCTTCATTAAAAACTAACAAACCGAAAAACCAACCCCAACTCTCATAAGAAGTGGATCAACTTTCGGGGGCACTCCACCACCATTGCGGTTATCCTCGTCACTTGTGGTGTGGTCATATTGGCCTATTCAGGCATCACGTACACTACCCCAAGGGAGACCGTCAGTTTTTTTGGGCTACTCATTGAAACTAGGGAAACCCATTACATTCCCCCGATCGCGGGGGTCATCTCTTTGGTTGCTGGGATCGTATTGCTTTTGATAAAACCTAGATCGATTTAAAGGCCAAGACGAAATCCTAGGATGGATTTTGAATTCCGGGCGAAGAAGCGATTTCTTCGCTGGAAGTGTTGGGAAGGAGGTGTCTCTTCTGCTAGGTCCTGGAGGCCAAGCGATGAGTAAAAAAAGCGTGCCGCCGGCCGGACTCGAACCGGCACGACCGTGAGATCAACAGATTTTAAGTCTGTGGTGTCTACCATTCCACCACGGCGGCAATTAAGAAGATTCAATGATTTCCAGAAGCATCTGGTTGGCATTAATCCCGTGAAGGCGAGACAGGCTATCGTTGTCGCTGTTCGGATGACAAGGTGATTCGGTGAAGGCTTCGAGCGGATCTCATGCGAGGGGATCAAAATAAATGCATGCATCGGGTTGGATTTTGGGTTTATCCTGCGCCCATGACTTGGAATGACCAATTTTTGGCTCTTTTTGACCGTTGCGCCGCTGCCTATGTGGCAGGGGATCATGATTTTGAGAATTATTACCGTGCAGAGGATTTGGAATTTCTTGATGAGATCGGCTATCAGCCGAGGGAGTTTTTCGATTTTGTCGAGGATTTCTGCGGTGAGGGCACCCCATCGATTTCGACAGCGCTGTTGATCGCTGCCGTGCGACGTGATTACTTTTGGGTGGTTCAAAAAGGGAAGGTTAGCGACAAGGTCTTGACCCGCGATGAGGTGCCGAGCTTTGGTGAGGAGCTGAACGGGATGACGTATTTGCCGCGTCTCATTGCCAAGGGGCGTGCGAAGCTTCGTGGTGAACTTCATCCCGACTTGATGTTCGGGTGTGGGGGGGATCGCAATTTTCTTCAAAAACATGGGGATCTCCATCCTGCAGATTTCCTTCGCCGACTTTGGGCTGCGGGCGAGGATGATCAGAAAATTGCCGCTTGGATTGCGGGTCAGGCATCGTAGTTTTTCATTTTCCGTCATTTTGAGGGAATGATCTCGCTTGAACTCAAACTACGGGCTTGCTTCCACGCGGCTCCCAACCTATCCCCAACGGACCAACCATGGCCAGCACACCCATCATCAACCTCCGTAAAGGACACGCCGTTCGCCACAACAACGAAGTGTGCCTCGTCATTGAGCACGAATTGAAGACCCCTCCACGGATGGCGTCTTATGTTCAAATGTCGATCCGCAGCGTGGCGACCAAGAAAGTCTTCAACCTGCGCATGACTTCCAACGACAGCGTCGAGGGGGTTGTGCTGGAGCGGACTCCGCACGAATATTCTTACAAGGACAGCAGTGGCTACCATTTCTTGGACCCGAATACCTACGAAGACGCGGTGGTTTATGAGGATCTGATCGAAGGGGTTAAGAACTACCTTATCGAAGGGCAGATTTACAATTTGATGATTGCCGACGGCATCGTGGTGGCAGTGGATTTGCCGCTTTCGATGGTGATGACGGTCGCTGAGTCGTCCGAGGGTGTTAAAGGCGATTCGGCCAACAATGTTTACAAGCCCGCAGTGATGGAAACTGGTCTGATCGTTCAAGTGCCATTGTTCATCAATGTCGGCGAGAAAATCAACATCAAGACCGAGGATAATTCCTACACGGGTCGCGCTTGAGTTGTTGATCCAATTGCTCGAACTTAGCTTCAGCGAGCGCTCCATTCGGGGCGTTCGCTTTTTTTGGGGGTGGAATGATTGGGACTTGATAGCGGTAATCCTTCACAAAAATTGATTTTCGCTTGATCTAAAGGAAGCCATTTGGAACAAGCGGTGCCGTTATGAAACCCAGTTTATGGTTCACCGCCATTTTGTTGTTGCTTGCGGCACCATCCGGCTTTGCGAAGTCTGAGTTAGAGACGTTGCGTGCGCTCTGTTCCGACCAGGAGCGTCAGATTCGCCAATTGGCCGACGAGAACACCAAACTGCGTGCGGGCGTGCAAGAGTCTGCCAAACCTGTGCAAGGGCCAGGCAAGCCTGAACAAGAGGCTGTGGCGAAGCCAGTGTCCGTTGAGCCGATACCCACTTCGACGATCACTCCAGCGGATGGAGGCCAGACTTACGTGGTGCAAGCAGGGGATAGTTTCGAAAAGATTGCCCGCAAGGCGGGCACCACTGCTCAGAAAATCGCGGATGTCAGTGGTTTAAAAATCGATTCGGTTCTTCACCTTGGACAGAAGTTGACCATCCCTGCCGCCACTCCACCCGTGGCTCCTCCGGCAAAAGAAGTGGCTTTGGAAGCGCCAGGAAAGTCGCACACCGTTCAAGGCGGTGAGACCTTCACGAGCATCGCGAAGAAGTATGGGGTCAGCTCCGCGGCTCTCATGGCGGCCAACCCGACGGTTCAAGCCAAATCCATCCAGTTGGGTCAGGTGATTCGGCTCCCAGAGTCGCCTGTTGAGGTTGGCCAGAGTGGGAAAGATTCAAGCGTGCCGTCGGAGACGGTGCCGGTGCTTGAGGCTCCAGCGGTTCCGTCTCCCCAAGTCCAAGCGGTCGAATTACCGCCTGCAGCGCCTGTGACACCTATGACGCCTGCAGTTCAAGGCTCCGAAGAGCCAAGGCCTGTCATCAAGCCAGCGCCTGTGGCTCCCAATAAAAAATATCAAGCGGTGGTTGAACGCGACATGACCCTAGGGGAGTTTGCGGCCCTCCATCAAACCAGCACCGAAAGGCTGAATGAAATCAATGGGTTCGATCTTTCCAGTACGACGATTTTGGCAAAGGGGTCGGAGATTTACCTCAATCCGAAACCTTGAATTGAGGTGCGATAGGCCAAATCCATGGTCATATCGGTAACGTAAAAAACCCGACTCGTTGCCGAATCGGGTTTTTGAAGGGTTAAAAGTTAAGGCTGGATCAGCCTTCTTCCTCTTCAGTTCCGGCATCCACCGAGATCGTCAGAGTTGCAATCACCTCAGGATGGAGGCGAATTTGTACTTCAGATTTGCCAGACTTTTTCACGGGCTTATCAAGCTCGATTGCGTGGCGGTCGATCACGATGCCAGCCGCTTCGAGTTCCTTATGGATGTCGATGCTGGTGACGGATCCGAATGCCTTGCCGCCTTGACCGGTTGAGAGCGCGAATTTCGGCTTCAGCTTGGTGATTTTTGCGGCGAGTTCTTGGAAGCCGATGAGTTCCTCGGCTTCGCGGGCTGCGCGGCTCGCCTTGAGGGCTTCGACGTGGCGGAGATTCGCGCGGCTTGCTTCAAAGGCTTTACCTTGTGGAATCAGGAAATTCCGAGCGTATCCGGCACGGACTTTAACAACATCCGCTTCGGCACCAAGGCCTGCGATTTTTTCTTTGAGAATAACTTGTGCGTTGGCCATTGGAGTCAGAGATAAAAGTTCGTTTGGGGGGGCGGATTTAGGCTGCGTTGGGGGATGAGTCAAGAAGAATGAACACATAATCGACATCTGTGCCGAAAAATCGTCCTGCAACCGTGGGAAAGGGGTGGAATCGGCTAATTCTGGAGTTCGCCCAGAGATTTCTTTTGGTACCCTTCGTCGCGCAATTTTCTGAGGTATTCGAGGCTGCGTTGCTGAGCGAGTAGATCGGGTTGGTTCGTCGGGGTTGGGTCTTGGCCGTATTTTTTCCAGGGGCCGTAGGGGACTTGGCTTGCTTCGACAAAGCGCCAATGGACGCGTTTCCCAGAGCTTAGGCTGAGGTAATCGCGGATGGAGGGCGAGATATCGATGCCGGCCGCGCCGTTCTGGGTATTTTTGGGTGGCTTGTTGCCGAACACGAATTCCCAGTCATCGGTCACCCAAGGGCCACAATCTTCCCACTGCGCGTAGCAACTGCGACTGCCGTTGTAGATTTGGACCCAGCGACCTTTACAGACTGACTTCCCGGGTTCTGGCTGCGTCCGCGCAAACCACGGGATGACTTTGGAAGCTTCTGGCTTGTGGGCGTGGGAACCCGTGACGTCGTTGTAAGGCAAGGCGACGTAGAATGGGTTGAGTTTCGGGAGGAATCCCTTCGGACGGAAGTCGCCAGTGGAATGGTTTGCGACGCGATTTGATGGGTTCGGATCGTCCACACCGCCAAAGTTGCTGGTCCATTTTTGGTCCCAAGAAGACATGCGATTGGTGGTCGGGTTGCGGTTAGAGGGGTCCTCTCCGACCCAGAAGACCGTGCACGTTACACGAATTTTCCAGGGGTAACGGATCGGTGATGCTGACGTCTTGGTCGCGGTTGAGGGGGACCGGGATCGATCGCCAGTGGATACGACCACTCGAGGTGCGGCTGATCCGCTGGCGGGAGTCTGCAGATCCGCCATGGCAGGCCCTGCGCACAGGACGAGCGTGAGAATGGACGAAAGCGGGTTTTTCTGCAGAAACGACATGACACAGGAATCGGCCAGCGCGGTGGCGAATGATTGGCGAGTCACAGTGAACGAAATTCCGCCATCGGCAAGTGAAAGATCGGTTGACAATCAGGGTTGCGGTGGACGGGTGAATCGCTATCACAAGGCATGGCAAATGGAATTCCTGTGGCATTGACGATCGCTGGTTCGGATTGTTCGGCGGGTGCAGGGATTCAGGCCGATTTGAAAACCTTCCAGCACTTTCAGGTTTATGGGCTAACGGCGGTGACTTGCGTGGTCTCAGAGACGGCCAACATCGTGAGTGCGATTCACCCGGTGCCAGTTGGGATCGTGTGTGACCAGGTGCTGCTCATGCTTGAGAGTTTTCCGGTCGCTGCGGTCAAGATGGGGATGCTGCATTCGGCCGCGCTCGTTGAGGCGATGGCTGTGATTTTGCGAAGCCATCCACGAGTGCACCTAGTGGTGGATCCCGTGATGATTGCATCGAGTGGTGCGGCTTTGATGCAAGAGGATGCAGTGGCAGCGTATCGCGCATCACTGCTTCCGCTGGCCACGGTGATCACGCCGAACTTGCCGGAAGCGGAGGTTCTGCTCGGGAAGTCGATTGCCGATGAGCCAGCGATGGAAATGGCGGTGCGGCGATTGGAGGAGATGTTTGGCGTCGCGGTTTTGTTGAAGGGGGGGCATTTGGGTGGCTCCGAGTGTGTTGACTTGCTGGTGGACCAGGGTGTGCTCCATCGGTTCTCGGCACCACGAATCGCTGGTGCCGCAGGGCATGGCACGGGTTGCACGCTTTCTGCTGCGGTGACCGCGTTACTCGCGCAGGGCAGATCAGTCCCGCAGGCGGTTGGACTCGCCAAAGATTATCTCGGCGAGACCTTGCGGCACGCGCTTGAATTTGAACCAAGCCCCGGTTGCGTCATTCATGCATTGAATCAAGGGACGACCTTTGTGAAAAACGGGGCGTGACATTGAGCTGGGATTTCGTACCCTTGCGGCCATAGTTTATGGAGCATTTTCACTCACCAAAATCTTCGCTGCATGGCCTCGACTGTGATGGCTCTAACCGATTGAAAGATGGAGGGTCTGTGAATTCAAGCAACCACTCGATTTTCTCGCGACGTGGCTTTTTGCTGCTCACCGCAGGGCTTGCCAGTTGTACGGCTGCTCCTCCACTGCAGAAGGCGCCCGTCAAATCAGGGCCAGCGGTGAAGGCTGGCTCGGGAGATCGGCCAGGGTTGCCTCGCGGGCCAGTTCCTCGCAATCCTGACATGGCGCTAAGGTCTGATTTCGATGCCAGTTCGGGTTTATCGTTCTCAAGAGTCTTGGTCTCCGGGAATTACATCGCCATGACCTTTGATGATGGGCCGCATCCTCGGAATACGCCGCGTCTGTTAGAAATGTTGCGCGAGCGGAACATCAAGGCAACATTTTATTTGGTGGGGCGCAATGTGGATCTCTATCCACAAGTGGTACGAAATACCCTCGCGGAAGGGCATGAGATCGGCAATCATAGCTACACTCACCGACTGCTGAGCAAACTGAGCGACCAAGAAATTATAGCAGATCTAACTCATTGCCGCGACTCGATTCAACGGGCCACGGGCACCATCCCGCGCACGATGCGGCCTCCCTATGGAGGATTAAATCTGCGCCAACGCCAGCTCGTGCGCCAAGACATGGGCTATCCTTGCATTTTGTGGTCGGTCGATCCGCTTGACTGGAAGCGCCCGGGCGCAACGGTTGTCACCTCAAGGATTCTTCGTAACACCACCAAGGGCGGCATCATTCTGGCTCACGACATCCATTCGCAATCGGTGGATGCCATGCCCGCCACTCTCGATGGATTGCTTCGCTCTGGGTTTAAATTTGTGACTGTCTCACAGTTGATCGCCATGAAGATCTCCGCATCAGCTCCTCAAGTGGCGGCGGCCTCCACACTTTGATCTAATCATTCATCTCGTGAACCACTCCGAGTTCAGCGACCGCTACTTTGCGACGCGTGAACGACTCTCCGAAGTCATCCGCGGCATCGCCGCATTGTCGAAAGAAACGGGACCCGAGCTTGAGCATTTGCTATCCGGGGCAGGAGAGCGAAATGATCTTGATTCGCCATGGCTCATGGTTGTGGCAGGGGAGGCCAATGCAGACACGCCTTGCTTCATCCATGGTCTAGTGGGCCAGGATTTGTGTCCTGTGAGTGCCTTGCCGAAGTCTGCTCGTATCCACTGGTACCGCCACGGACTTGAAATTCGCAATGTTACCCGAGCGCCGAATCTCGAAGTTTTCGAGCGCCCCATTGATTTCTTGCGCCGCTTCAATCTAGTTGATGTGCCGAGTGCTCAGGTGGGTTCTCAAATCCAGCTGGACGCCACCACTCGCTTGCTGCCCAGCGCGGATTTGATTTTCATGGTTTTTCCCGAATCCAATCCTTGGGGAGCGGTGACATGGAATGCCATTGCAACGTTCCCGCCGGAAACTCTTGAAAAGACCGTGCTTGTCCTCCAGCAGTCGAATCCTGGCGAGCCATCGGATTTGAAGGTGATCACCGAGCACATGGCGGATCTGGCGATGAAGCGCATCGGACGGGCTCTTCCGATTTTTACCATTTCTGGTAAGCCGGCCAGCAAGGTGAAACGAACAAGTCCACCCGTGGTGGAGTCCTACCTTTCGAGTGGCTATTTCGAGTTGGAGCGTTTCATCGGACAGCGGGTTCGCGAATCACAGGACAGGCAGCAGACTCTTAAAACCTGGTATGATCGAGCGTCATCCGCCATCCGTCTCATCGATGATCAGATCGAGTCGCAGAGTCGAGCGCTCAGTAATCATGGTCGTTTCCTCGACACGATCGAGCGTGAGATTGATGACATCCGCGAATATTTTATTGCTCGGTTACCCTTTCATCTCGCGGGAGTTGCTGAGGCTTTTCAGTTAGAAACTATCGGGATTACCAAATTTCTCCGTCGGCGCATGGCGGTGATTCCTTCCATTTATCGACTTTTCGCGGGGGATCGTACGGGAGTGTCGATCGAGTCGCTTTTTGTCGAGCGCCTCCAAGCGGCGGTTGAGGCTGTCGCCGAGAACGACGGGGCTGAGGTAGTTCGTCACTGCAAGCGCCATCGGGAAACGTTGGGCGCAAAGGTGAGAGAAGCGATGGGGATCGATTTGAAAAATTCCGATCAACTGGATGAGATTTTGGACATCAGCAAAGGCCATTTTAAGCAGCGCTTAGGTGGGGCTACTCGACACTGCGTTCATGATTTGCGGGTTCGACATGAGTTGGAAAAGCAGATCCGGCGGCGCAATTCGCAACTTCAGTCGATCTTGATCGCAGTGCTGATTTTCACGGCGGCAGGAGGAATCACTGGGGCTCTTGGGATCGCGCGGGCGCCGATCGCATTTTGTGGACTTGCGGGGCTTTTGGGGATCGTCTGCTTCGTTAAGGCACACGTAACCAACCGAGCTATTGCCCGCGAGTTCCAAAGCCGCCTGCTGGATGCCTGTGATGGATTTGCGACCATGCTCCGCTCGGATTACCGCGAAGCCCTTCGGCGTGTTTGCCAAGACTACGCATCGTCATTGTCAGAGGTTCGAGGCCACCTTTTTCGTGAGAAGCATGCACTCGCACCCCGTCTTAAGCGCTGGAAGGAATTGTTCCTCACGCTCAAGGCGGTGGAACAGGATCTCTGAGCCAATCGAAAAGCCAGATCACTCGAGGTGGGAATCACACAGTCAAAAATACTCATCGGGAGGCATCGATCGATATCGTGAGAGATCAGCGTTTTGTGGCAAAACATCGTGGGGGTGCACTTGAGCGGGCGCACCACCAGTTGTTAGCGGTTTGGGCGGCGGATTGCGCGGAGCATGTGCTTTTGCGCTTCGGAGAGGCTGAGGCAGACGATCGTCCTCGGCAGGCCATCACGGTGGCAAGGGTGTGGGCGAGGGGAGATATTCGCACCGGATTTGCACAAAAAGCATCTGTTGTCGCACACGCTGCGGCCCGTGAATTGGGCGATCCGATAGGGATTGCCGTCGCAAGGGCTGCGGGCCATGCAGCAGCCACCGCTCATATGGCGGATCACTGCATCGGAGCAGCCTACTATGCGCTGAAAGCCATCGAGGCCTCGCAAGGGGCTTGCGAACCCGAGCAAGCGTGGCAGGCCGCGCAAGTCCCGGAAGTTCTGCGGGAATGGATCGTCTCAGCCATGCGCAGCCGATTTCCCGCCCGATTTGGCGGGATACAGGCGTAACTTCATCGGTGAATTGCTGATGGAGCTCCATGGGCGGCTGGAGTCGGGTCTTTTCCTTGGATTTTTGATGTTAACCAAAGCCGTAAGTTCAAGCAATCGGCGACAATTTTGTAGGATTTGGCAGATTTTCGTCATTTTTTGAAGAAAATTTGAAATTAGGACTTGTCAGCTCCGATTCGGCTCCTAGAGTCGCCCCCCCCACAGCGAGGGCCGCTGACGATTTTATCGAAGCGGCTCAAATTACAGGGAAAATTTATCGGGTGCAGCTCCGGAAAAAAGCTCTTACGAGGTATCCTCGTCGGCGCTCCGGTTTGCCCCCATGGGAAAATCAGAACCACGCAGGAAATCATGCCGACAATCAATCAGCTCGTTCGCAAGGGACGCCTCACTCCGGCCGAAAAGTCGAAGTCACCCGCTCTCGTGAA
>CAILVZ010000329.1 GCA_903837825.1 Akkermansiaceae bacterium
ACGACGCAGCTTTCAACCGGCCAGCGCAAGCGATTGGCTCTCGTGGTGGCACTGTTGGAAGATAAGCCCATCCTTCTATTGGATGAATGGGCGGCGGACCAAGACCCCGTCTTCCGCCGGAAATTCTACCGAGAAATTCTCCCAAGCCTCAAACATTCCGGAAAGACTATCATCGCGGTGAGCCATGACGACGAGTACTACGGCGTAGCAGACCGTGTTTTGAAGATGGAGTTCGGCAAGTTTGTGCAAGTTTCAACGGTGCAAACGCCAGTGTAGCAACTTTCTAGAGTCTTGGACTCTTGCGACAATTCATGGTTAGTACTGCCTGCTAGAAGCTTTTTACGTTTGAGCGGCTCGGCTCCCCGACCTTCGGTTTTGGAGAGACGCCACCTGGTAAACATAGTAATCGAGCCAGTTCGAGAAAAGTAAGTGAGCGTGCGCGCGCCAGCTTGCTATCGGAATGTTGGAGGGATCCTCCCCGGTAAAAATTGCGGGGAACGTGGATTGGCAAACCTTTCGATTTATCCCTCTCTTACTCAGCTTTCCACGTGAGAGGGCCTTACTCAAAGTGTCCCGTGACAAAGACCTGCTTTCCATCCCGGGTGGCAATCATGTGCACTCCAGCCTCGATTCCGAGAGAATGTGCAAGTCTTGCTGCAAGGCGGCTGTCTGGACGTCAAAGCATCGCGTCTCGGTGTGGCGCGAATGCGGTGCCATGAATACGTCGTCGAAACCGCGGAACAGCCTTTCTTCTGGCATTAACACCCGAAGTTCGAATTCGCCGAAAATTTTCTGGGCGAGGGGAAGCTTGCAGACAAAAGGCCGCCAGTAGTCACAACGGGGCATTTGGAGGCCAGGTTTCATATCTGACCTTACCCGGATTTCGAATTGTATTGAAGCGCCAGACAAGGATCCCTGTGCACGCATTGAAGGCGAGGATCGGGCCCGGAGCCGGCCCTTCACCGACTCGCTTGCCTAAGATGAGCAAGTCTCTCTAAACTAGACTGGGCAAGGTTACTCCCAGGGCCAATCCGCCGACATTTCTACCAAGTTCGTTTTTAAGCTCCACGGATCCGGCTTTTCCGGATGACGGAACCCTGGCTCCGGTGTGGACGTATGCTAGGAAGCGCTTGGCTCGAATTTAAACTGGTTGATCAGCATGTTGAGGTGTGCGCTGAGGGTGGCGAGTTCGTTTGCCGCAATTTTAGTTTGGTTGGCACCATCCGTGGTGCTCATGGCGGCTTGGGCGACTACGGTGGTTGATTCATCGATTTTAAGAGCACCGTGGGCGGCATCTTTAATGGATTTTGAGATCTCGTTAGTCGTTACAGTCTGGTCTTCAATGGCCTCTGAAATAGAGTGCTGCAGGTTGCTGATTTTCTCAATGGTTTCGCAAATGCTTGCGATGGCTTTGACGGCGTCTTGAGTGTCGGTTTGGATCGCATCCACTTTTCTTGCGATATCCTCGGTGGCTGTTGAGGTGCTTTTGGCAAGTTCTTTGACCTCGTTTGCTACCACTGCGAAGCCGCGGCCCGCCTCGCCTGCCCGCGCGGCTTCGATCGTTGCGTTCAGGGCTAGGAGGTTTGTCTGTTGCGCAATGGACTGGATTACTTTTACAACCTCGCCGATTTCAGCGCTACTGGAGCCCAGTTTGACAACCGTCTGGTTTGTCTTTTGAGCTGTTTGGACGGCATCCGCAGCAATCTTGACGGATTCGACCAGATTTCTGGCGATTTCACGAATGCTCACAGCGTTGCGCTCCGAGGCGCCCGCAACGTTTTGCACGTTGTCATTGACGGTGGTGCTTATTGTAG
>CAILVZ010000330.1 GCA_903837825.1 Akkermansiaceae bacterium
CGACACTTGTTGAAGAGGCATTCAGCGAGCATCTTCAGATTCTGGAGGCATTAAAAGACGGCGACATCGATTTAGCCATCGAGCGCCTTGGCCATCACATTCAGAAAGCCGGCTCCGTGCTCGCAGAGTTGACCGAGCTAACCGGAACGGACTGACGATAGTCCAGACAACTTGCTCAACGGTTCGCAAGTTCTCGATCAGACGGCGCGCAAAGTTTCACGTTGCTTTACGGCTTGCTAAGAGTTGGGCTTCACAGCCATTTTTTTCAAAAAATGGCCCCATCCATCGCTCCCTTTTCATTTTTCACACACCGACTCCGCATTGCTCAAAAACACCTCTTTACAATCAACCGTGCTTACCGAATTTGACTCACGATAGCACAGAAGAGCTGTTCGGCGGTGCGCAGGTGCTCGATCAGGAATTGTTGGGCGGAAGGGAGATCTTCACGCAGAATCGCTGCGATGATCTGGAGATGCTGAGCCAATCCCGTCTTGCCATTCTCGATTGAGTAGAACGGGCTCACGAGCTGGAACTCGATGATGAGGTAGATGAATCCTGCTCGTTCTTTGAGAAGTGAGCTGCCTGTTGCTTCCAGCAGAAGCCGGTGGAAGGAAAGATCGGCACTCAGGATTTCCGGGATGGCCGGACGCCGTATCTTGAGCAGTTTTTCAGACTCGGCTCTGAGGTCGTCAAATGCACTTCGCTGCTCTGCGGTGAGTCCATTTGCGAGAAGCTTTCTCAAGCAAAAAACTTCGACCATTTCGCGAAACTCCCGCATCTCTGAAATGTGCTCGTTGGTGAATGTCGCAACTTCCCACTTCTGCCGCTCCTTTTTTGTCAACAAGCCCAGCGGCATGATTTCCAGAAGGGCTTCCCTCATGGAAACCGTAGACACGCCGATTTTTTTCGCCAATGCCAGCTCCGAGATTTGATCGCCGGGCCGCAACCGCCCGCTGCCCAATTCCGCCAGAAGAAAATCTTTCGCAATCTGCCGCCTCGATCCCTCTTCAGCAGGCGGTATTTCGGGGATTGCCTTCCTGAGTATCCATCCGCGCGAGGAGCGAGCGACTATGCCGTCCTTCTGCATCGTTGCCAGCATACCGCGCACTGGGGCTCGACCTAATCCGCTGGCTTCCGCAAGAACCCGCTCGGATGGAAGCTCCGCACCAGGCTTTAATAGGCTTAATCCGCCCGCCCGAACAACCTTTGCCTGCAATGGGGTTAATCGCAACTTCATAAAACCCCGCCTCCACGCCGTGTGCGGAAACTTGGAGATGCTTGCATGAGCCAAGAGATAGACGATTTTTTAAAAATGAAAAAGAATCGATTGCTAAAATTCCGCGCGCTTTTGGTTGGAAGTTATGCAATTGTATAATTTTTTTATTCTGATGCACGGTCATCTGCACAAGGCGAGAGGGAAGCAGGTTACGCTGCGTATACAACCTCGGCATGCTGAAGAACCTGTGCCTTTGAGAGCTCCTCTTGGGGGCTCAGACTTTTTCGAGGATCACGGGATTGGTTAGCTTTCCGATGCGGTCGATTTCAATGGTGACTTGATCGCCCTCTTTGAGCCAGCGAGGAGGTTTCGATGCCATGCCCACGCCATGCGGGGTTCCAGTCAGGATGACCGTTCCGGGAGGCAGTGTGTTGCTGGCGCTAAGGAACTCGATAATCTGTGCCACGCTGAAGATCATATCATTTGTGTTCCAGTCTTGAACGGTTTCGCCGTTGAGGATGGTGCGGATGCCGAGCGTTTGAGGATCGGGAATCTCATCAGTGGTCACGAGGCACGGGCCAAGTGGTGAAAAGGTGTCGAAGGTCTTGCCCTTGCACCATTGTCCCCCACCCCACTTGAGTTGCCAGTCGCGGGCGGAGACATCGTTCGCACATGTGTAGCCGAGCACATACGATAGGGCATCGGCTGCGGTCACATTTTTGCAAGGTTTGCCGATGACAACGGCGAGTTCGCACTCGTAGTCCACTTCCTCGCTGGCGGCGCGCACGGGAATTTCGATCGGGTCACCGGGATTCTGCACGGTATTGATTCCTTTTGTGAAAAGGACAGGGCGTTCCGGAGCTTTCATGCCGGATTCTTCGGCATGGTGGCGGTAATTCAGCCCGATGCAGAGAATCTGGCTCGGCTGGAATGGCGCGAGCAGCCTAGTGATTTGGGCGGGCTCGGTGGTTTCATGGAGTCCGGCATAGAGGTCTCCGGTGCAGCGCACGGCGGACTTGTCGGATTTTTGTGAACCAAAATGAATGGCTCCCTGTGGGTCTTGGTATCTTACGATGTTCATGGATTGTAAAAATCAGTAGGTGGCGCGGCCTCCGGAGAGGTCAAAAGTAAATCCTGTGGTGAAAGAGGCCTCCGGTGAAACGATGAATTCCACAATAGCCGCAACCTCGTCCTTGGTTCCGCAACGCTTCATCGGAATTTTGTCGGTCATGTATTTTATCTGTGCCTCAGGCATGATGGTATGAATTTCGGTCAAAATCACTGCCGGGGCGATGGCGTTGACTGTGATGCCCGTGCCCGCGTATTCCTTGCCTTGCACTTTGGTCATCCCGATCACAGCGGCTTTGGATGTGGAATAAGCAAGCATCCCAGCATTTCCTTCCTTGCCGGAAATCGAGGCGAAGTGCAGCACCCGCCCGTATTCCTGGCGCAGCATGTGAGGAACAACGGCCTGAAATGTATTTAGACATCCGTTCACATTCACCCGCATGACACGATTGAAATCTTCAAGATCCACCTCGTGGCTCTTAATATTAGTGTATCCGGTGATGCCCGCGCAGTTGATGAGAATGTTGATTCGTCCAAAAGCCTCGGCTACGGCCTCCACGGCTAAACCCACAGCGGTGCGGTCCGCCACATCCACCTTTGCCACGAAGGTCGGTTCACCCAGTTCGCGTTGCGCTTTCTGCAAGGCTTCTTCGTTGAAGTCAAAAAGCGCGACCCGCGCGCCCTTGCGGACAAGGCGTTCGGCGATGGCAAAGCCGAGTCCGCCTGCACCTCCGGTGATGATGGCAACAGGACTGGTTGGTGTGTTTGTGATGTTCATAAGTTTGTTTTTTAAAAGTGCGAAAAGAGATTGGCTCAATAGATGTCCGGATCACGCAGCGCACTCATGAGTTATTTTCCGATGCTCCAGCCCCCATCCAGGATCATGGTGCTGCCCGTGACCATCGCGCTTTCATCCGCTGCGAGATAGAGAGCGGCAGCGGCGATTTCCTCCGGCTTCAACATCCGGCCGTTCAACTGCGTGGAGGCCATCTCGCGATAGGCTTTGTCGGGATCAGGATATTCCTGCAAACGCGCCATGACAAACGGAGTCTCGACACGGCCCGGACAAATACAATTGAAGCGGACACCAGTATGCGAATGATCCAGGGCTAGCGCCTTGGTCAATCCGACAACGGCAAATTTTGAAGTCGTGTAAGCGAGCCGTTCGCGTATGGCTATGACTCCGCCGACGGATGCCATATTGATAACGCTGCCGGATTGGCGTTCCAGCATGGCCGGCACGAAAGCTTTGCAGCCGTTGAAAACACCGCGCACATTCACCTCAAAAAGCCTGTCCAGATCTGCCGCTGCGGTGTTCAGCAAAGTGCCGACATGGCCGATACCCGCAATGTTGGCTAGAACATCCAGCGTGCCGACCGCCTCTGCAGCACGAAGGAAATCCGAGTCGCTCGCCACATCCAGCGACAGAAACGTCCCACCAATGGTCTTAGCCAACTTCTGGCCGTTTTCCTCGTCGCGGTCGGCAATCCAGACTGAAGCGCCCGCGCGGGCAAAAGTTTCCACGATAGCTGCACCGATGCCGGATGCTCCGCCGGTGACAAGAGCTTTTTTATTTTTTAAGTCAAACATGGTCATTTTTTTGGTTGTTATGGCTGGTTGGAAAGCGTGGCGTGGCGCAAGAGACCGCCAGACTGCGGATGGGCTTTGAGCGCAGCCTCGTCGAGACCGAGCCTTGATGTCGTGATATAGAGATGCCCTTCGTCAGAGAAGCAGCACGAGCTGGTGTGAGGGCAGCCGGTATCCACCCGTTGGAGGAGGACGCCTGATTTCGGGCACCATTGGCAAACACAGCCCGCGCCCCAGTGGGCGACCCAGAGCGTGTCGTCGCGCCCGACCTCCATTCCATCGGGAACCCCGAGGCCGTCGGGAACGCTGACCACCGTGCGCCTGTTGCAGATCGAGGAATCGGAGGAATCGAAATCGAACGCCCAGATTTCCCGTGTTGGGGAATCGATGAAATACATCGTTTTAGAGTCGCGAGACCACCCCATTCCGTTCGCGATGGTC
>CAILVZ010000331.1 GCA_903837825.1 Akkermansiaceae bacterium
ATCTTCGACATGGAGAAATCTCATATCAATGATTCATTCCGAGCGGTTTCCTTATCAATAAGCATTTCAATTCGGACCATTCGGAAGTCGTTGAGATCCAGTTTTGAGAGGAACTCCGTCAGCATGTCCATGGCCATACACTCTTGATTCGAGCCCTCAGGTGATTTGTTCCGCTCCGCGAGAACACTTTGCACTAATCTCTGAATTTCTTTCTGGACTCCATCAGCGAGAGATATTTGTAGCATTTTTTGTCTGTCGTAGAACTCAAACCTCTGGAATCGGTCCAGCTCGAGCATCGCGGATTCCGAGATGCAGCGCTGCTGCTCGTCATGAATGACAATGGTCTTACGGTCTAAATACTCGTAGCGTGAGGTAATCATATTTCTTTATCGATCGTCCAAGATGAGCGACCACCACTCGCTCCATCGCCTCTTTCGGCTTCATTCTATTCTATTTGGCAATAGTCTCCATCCTCCGCAGCATCAATCATTGCGCGTATCTTCGCGAGTAGTGGTTGGAGGGAATCAAGTCTTGAAAAAGGCAGTTCGATTATCGCAACCTTTCTTCCTGAAAGATTCTGTTGGTAACGGAGATTCTTGTCGCCTGTGATAAAGACATCAAATGCACCGTCAATCAACTTCAATAAGTCTCTATTCTGAATCCCCGACCATCCCTGATAGTGCACAGTAACCACCTCATGATCTCCCAAGAGAAGCCTCAATGGCTGAGGAAGATTCTCGTCAAGAATAACTCTCTTCACGCGTGAGACGCAGAAACTCTATCGCATCTTGCCGATCGACTGTCGGAAAATGCTCTAGAAAAGTGTCAAGTGAGTCTCCCGCGCCGATATAGTCCAGGAGTGTCTGTGCCATCACACGAGTATTGCGGAACACAAGCGTCCCTCCCAAAACACGAGAGTCGGAGTGAACCGGGCTGTGATCTATCGTGACCATCACAAAAAAATACCCCGCTCCGCCTCGAATGCAATATATTGTTGCCATATCAACGCCCCAGCGCATTGTCCCTGACTGCTTTCGGTATTCCTCCTGCCCGCTAAGGCGGAATTAGCAGGAGGTTTCAAAAATATTTGCTGACCTCTTTAACTGAAATCGCCGCAAAAAAGTCGGAACGGCTCATGCGTTGACCGTGCCGACACGCGCAGTTTGCCTATGTTGGTTAAGAGAGCGGCACGACGAGATCACGGTGAGATGGTGATTTTGCGGATCAAGTTATTGCCACTTTCAGCAACATACACATTCCCGCTACTCTCGGTTGTTACGTCTTCGGGCCATCCAAAGCCTCCCCGGCCTGCCCGCTCTCCGGCTCCGCCTCGAAGCACGGCATCCCTTCGGCATCTTCATCCTTCAAACTTCCTCTTCAGCTCCGGAAGGCTAGTTTCCCGAACTGCGGGCCAGACGGAAGCCGGTGATGCTGTCGCGATAGTCCGGGGTGTTGCCGTCGTCGCGGTAGGCGACGGTGCAGAGGCCCGCAACGTTGATCCAGCTGCCCCCGCGGAAGCGGCGGTAGGAGGAATATACAACATCCTCGCACCACTCCCGCACATTCCCACTCATGTCGTGAATACCTAATTCATTTGAAGTTTTGGTTCCTACCGCTTTGGTTCCATCGCTGCTATTGTTGTAATGCCATGCCACCGCATTCACATCGTTGCTTCCGCTGTAGGTGTATCCTTGGCTGCTCACTCCTCCTCTCGCTACCCACTCCCACTCCGCTTCGGTTGGGAGCCGGTATCCGTTCGCTGCGCTATTGAGAGTCGGTGCGCTCTCACCTGTCTTGTAAACACCTCCAGCCACTTGATACACCGGCGTCAACCCTTCCTTCTCGCTCCTCGCATTCATCCACTTCACCACATCATACCAACTCACACTGATGACCGGTAAATTGTCGGCACTGCCAGGCGGATAAGTATCGCCCACTCCAGTCAAATCG
>CAILVZ010000332.1 GCA_903837825.1 Akkermansiaceae bacterium
GGAACAAATCATGGATGCCTCGCGCCAAGCCAACGCGCATGACTTCATCGCAGAGCTGCCAGAGGGCTACGAAACGCTCGTCGGCCCACGCGGGACCAAACTTTCTGGCGGTCAACGCCAGCGCATCGCGATCGCCCGAGCCATTCTCGCGAACCCGCGGATCCTGCTGTTAGACGAAGCCACCTCTGCGCTCGACTCGGAAAGCGAACGCCTCGTCAATGAAGCGCTTGAGCGCTTGATGCATGGCCGCACGAGTTTGGTGATCGCCCACCGGCTTTCGACCGTCCGCTACGCCGACCGCATTCTGGTTTTCCAGCAAGGAAAGATCGTCGAAAGCGGTAGCCACGACGAGTTGATCGCGCACCAAGGGACTTATCGTTTCCTTGTGGAGACTCAGTTGATTTGATCTGCTAGATTTCGGATTTGTCCGCAGGCTCGTTTCATCTTACGGCCTGATCGCGGGCGAGACGCACTTCCTCAGCGATGATACGGAGGCCATCGCAGACGATCGATTCCTCCATGGCGTAGGAGACGCGGATGCATTCGTGGCGGTGGGCCCAGTGGGTGTCGTCTAGCCCGAAGAAAAAGTGATGGCCGGGGATCACGAGCACACCGCGTTTTTTGAGGCGATCGTAGAGTTCTTGCGAGTGGATCGGTAGGCCTGGGAACCAAAACCACAGGAAAAGTGCCCCTTCGCTGCGGTGCATGAACCACTCGGCATCCTCGCCGAAGGCATCGTGCGCGGCTTGGCGGGCAAGCTGGCATTTTGCTTCGTAAAATGGCCGGACCACCTCGCGGCTGAGTCGAAGAATTTCACCCGACTGGATGAGCGGCAGCGTGATTTGTTGGCCGATGTTTGGATTCGAAAGTCCGGCGATCGCGCTGGAGGATCCAAGCGCACGGATGATGGCTGGCGGGCCGATGACGATGCCCGTGCGAGTTGCGGGCAGACCGAGTTTCGACAGGCTGAGGGTCAGGACGACATGGTCATCCCAGAAGGGGGTGGCGGGAGTGAAGATGATGCCGGGGAACGGGGCGCCGTAGGCATTGTCGATGATCAATGGGATGCCGTGCTGCTTGGCGATGGCCGAGAGACGCGCGATCTCCTCGTCGGTCAGCACATTGCCCGTCGGATTCGTCGGGCGAGACGCACAGATGGCAGCGATGTCTGGGGTGATGTTCAGCTGGTCGAAATCGACACGGTATTTAAACTCATGAGGGCCGGTTTTCTCGATGAGCGGTGGCACAGAGCGAAACAAATCGCCACTGACTCCCTGGTTCGCATAGCCGATATACTCCGGCACGAGCGGCAGCAGGATTTTGCGGTGGCTGCCATCGGGCATCTGGCCGGCGAGCAGATTGAAGAGGAAATAGAATGCGGTTTGGCCACCACTGGTGACCCCGACATTTTCCGAGCTGAGGTTCCAGCCGAACGATTCGTTGAACAAGTCCGCGATGGCGCTGAGGAAATGCGGATTGCCGCTAGGCGGGTCGTAAGTCGTGAGCGCACGGTTGAGGCCGCTGGATTCTTCCATGAGCTCCTCAAGGCGACGGCGCCAGACCGCATTCATCTCTGGAATTTGCGCGGGTTGCCCGCCGCCAAGCATCTTCAACTCTGGCCCACCGCTGGCGAGGGCGTGGCCAAGATCCTCCATCAGCTCGCCGATCCCGCTGCCGCACCCGAGTTGCCTGCCAAATTGTGAGAATTCATATGACATCTTGTTAATTCGTGCTCTATGATGCGGGCCTCACTTCAAACAATCAAGAAACTACCATGTCCATCAACGTTGGCGACCAAGCACCGGATTTCACCCTTGTCACTCTAACCGCCAATGGCCCCGAGTTGGTCACCTTGAGCGAGCTGATCGGTAAATCGAACATCGTTTTGTTATTCGTGCCGATGGCATTCACGGGCGTTTGCACGGCAGAGTTCTGCAGCATTTCGCAAGGGATTTCAGAGTATGACGCGCTCGACGCGAAAGTGCTCGGAATTTCCGGCGACAATCCATTTGCGCAGGACGCATGGGCACAGAAAGAGGGCATCACCCTGACGCTGTTGAGCGACTATGAGCACAAGGTGGCTGAGGCTTACGGCGTGGCTTACGAACAATTTTTACCCGACAAAAACTTGATCATGGGTGGCGTGCCCAAGCGCTCCGCCTTTGTGATCGATAAGGCTGGAGTCGTGCGCTATGCTGAGGTGCAAGAGCATCCGAAAGACTTGCCTGACTTCGATGCGATCAAGGCCACTCTCGGCGGCCTCTAATCCGCTCGATCCGCTGGATCACTAGGTGGGACTAGGAGAGGCTGCCGGACATTTTACGTCAGATTATTTCTCGTAGAAATCGCCCCATCTCATTTGGTCCCATCCACCCAACTCACCCACTTGAAACGATTTTTCCAATCCGAAGCAGGTGCGTTGGTTTGTTGGGTGGTCTCGTCGATTTTGTTCGCGGCGGTGATTTCGCCATGGGTCTATCAGGCGGGAAAAGCCATCGCCGAGATGGCAGAGGTGGCAGATCTCAATGGATTTCTGGAATGGCTGGGTGCCTCGTGTGAGCGTGCTCAGTTTGGCCGTTACTTCAGCCGCTCGCTGATTCTGGCGGCGGTGGGGCTTTTGCCCGTGTTGTTTTGGCGTTTGAAGCGGATCCGACGGCAAGGTGCTGCGCCTTCAGATCAACCGTGCAACTATTCTGCGACGAGTGCGACGCTGCAGCTGGGTTTAGGTTGCGCCATCACAGGCGGTTTTCTGCTAGCGACTGGCATGATCGCGGCGAGTCTCGGGGCCTATCTGCCATTGGCGATGCCGGCGGCACTCGGAGCGGCCATGCTTAAAATTCTACTGATTGCGATTCTAGTTTCGTTGTTAGAAGAGTGGCTTTTCCGAGGATTATTGTTAGGACTTTGGCTGAGACTTGCGACGCAACGGGTCGCCTGCGTGGGCTCGTCGCTCGTTTTTGCATGGGTTCATTTTCTCGAGCCATCATCGGCCTCATTTCTAACAGGATCGAGTTCGACGCTGGCAGGTTTCAAGTTGGTGGGCGATATTCTGCAGCAGTTCGGTCATCTTCGATTCCTCATCACCGACTTCATGCCTTTGTTTTTCATTGGCCTGATCCTCGCGTGGGCGAGGGTGCGGACGAGATCCTTGTGGCTGCCGATCGGGTTGCACGCGGGATGGATCCTCGCATTGAAGGGCTTCAACCTCACCCACCTTGAGGTGGTGAATCATCCGCTCCACCCATGGATTCTCGGGAGTTCGCTTCGGTCCGGGCTGTTGCCGATGGCCGCCTTGGCGGTGACTGCGGGTGCCTGCTACTTGACGCTGCGCTGGGTTGAGCGCGCGGGGCTATTGGTTAGCCGCGCATCACGGTGACGACCATGACCTTTTGGAAGCCGGCTCTGCGAAGAGTCTTCGCACATTCGTCGACGGTTGACCCAGTGGTTAGAACATCATCCACTAGAATGGCGCCCATCGGTGACTGAGCGATCTGGCGGCGGCCCGCCGGAGTGATTTCGAATGCGCCGCGCAGATTTTCTAATCGCTGGGATCGAGTGAGTGCGGTTTGGTGATCGGTGGATCGCTGGCGATGGAGCGCATGGAGCACCGGAAGTCCAACGAGGGGTGAGAGCGCGAGAGAGATTTCAGCGGCTTGGTTGAAGTGGCGGTGTTGGAGACGCTTACGGTGCAGAGGAACCGGCACGAGCGGCCAACGCTCTGCGAGGGCTGGTGCAAGGCGCGCGTCGGAGAATGCTTGGTGCGCGAGCCGACCGAGCTCGCTGGCGATGTGGATTTCTCGCCCATATTTCAACCGGTGAATCAGATCGAGCGTGCGCGGGTCACGCACCATCGCAGGTCGAGCGAATTCAAACGCGAAGCGGAGCTTGTTGCAGTTCGGGCAGGCGAATGTTCCATCGATTTGTCCGGGAAAGGGTTCGCCACAATTCTCGCAAAATGGATCGGTGAGTTGCGGGAGGTCATCGTAGCAGCATTCGCACAACGAGCGGCCAGCGGATAGATGGGTGCTGCACACCGCACAACGTGGTGGGTAGAGCAAATCGAGCGCACGGGAGGCCCATCGTTTCCAGTTAGACTTCGGAGCTTGAGGGGGTGTGGACATGATGAGATCGGGTGATTCGGAAAACGATGAATCCAGTATAAATGATCCCGATGAGCGCGGGCCATCCCTGCTGGAGCGGTCTTCCGGAGAGCATCATTGAAAAATGATTGGCAAAGATCCAGCCGGCATGAATGCCGATGGGGAGCGCAAGCGAACGGGTCGCGCAACGGGCGTAAGCAAGGAAGCCGCCAAGGCCCACGAGGGGAATCCATGAGAGAATCCACGTGCCTATGCTTGGGGATGGATGGAACAATTTTCCTAACAACTCAAATCCGACTCCAGCAGCATCCGGGTCGACCACATTCACGCCCACCGGCGGTTCGAGAAAATGGGTCATCGCGAAAAAAACCGCCGCAAGCGCAAGCGCTGCGGGCCGCGGCATCGATCTTAAGAAAATCCCAAGCACAAGACCTTGGTAGATGACTTCCTGCAGGGTGGCCCATGTAAGCGCCCCTGCAATCGCGCCAAGTGAAATTTTTGTTAGAAAATCTAAGGGAATTTTTTGTCCGTGGCCTTTGATTAGAATCGTGGTGGCGATCAAAAAAAGAAATCCCACCGCGACCGACAAAAAACCCATGGCCAGATGCCGCAAGCTGTTAGGGTTTTTTTGAAGCCCATTTTGCCAGACCATCCATCCTCCGCTGAGGGATCTCAGGAAGGGATAAAACAACCCAGCAGCTACCATCCAGATTGCCGCTTTAAAGAATGCGGGGAAATCGGCAGCGCGACACATCCCCGCAAGCCATTCGATCAGGCCGACCGTTTGTTTGTTTTCGCAGACTTCGGCGATGGCCTTGCCGAAATTGTAGAGCAGTGGCGATGTCCATGTGCCGAACCAAACGGCCGCTGCGGCATAGAGCCAAACTTTCAGGGCATCGGAGGGAACCATGCGGCGCATCGGGCAGGAGCATGGCGAAATGATCGGCGGAATGGAAGCCTTCGATCCGTGATTTGCCTTGGTGACGATTCGATGATGGATTAGGATGGCGTCATGTTGGTCATTGAGCCGGTCGGAACCACCCGCAGTCAATGGGGCGAAGGCCCGATTTGGTGGCGCGGGGCGCTTTATTTTGTGGATATCGAGGGCCACCGGGTACATCGCTACGACCCTACGGATGGCAGTGAGAGATCGTGGGATGTCGGCCAGCGGGTGGGCACGGTGGTTCCCCGAGAAAGCGGGGGCTTGGTCATCGCCGGCGACCGTGGGCTGTGGTTTCTCGATGAAGAAAATGGCAAACTCACTCCCATCGCCGATCCCGAATCCGACAAGCCTGACAATCGTTTCAATGACGGCAAGTGTGCGCCCGATGGTCGGTTTTTCGCAGGCACCATTAGCCTAACCAAAAAAATCGGTGATGCGAGGCTCTATCGGCTGGATCCCGACCTAACCTTGCATGAGGCGTTTGGGCCGGTGACCAATTCCAATGGAATCGCTTGGTCGGAAGATGGTATGACCGTTTTTTACATCGACACTCCGCGCAAGGAAGTTCTGGCCTTCGATTACGATGCGGGTCAGTTGCGGAACATGCGCAGTGTGATTTCGACCGCCCATCTCGAATCTTCGCCTGACGGAATGGCGATCGATTCCGCGGGTCACCTATGGGTCGCGTTTTGTCACGGGGCCTGCGTCGTTTGCTTTGATCCCGTGACGGGTGACGAGCTGCGCCGCATTGACTTGCCATGTCTGGAGACCACCGCCTGCGCGTTTGGCGGGCCGGACCTTGCGGATCTCTATGTCACCACCGGCATCCACAAGTCGGTGGCAGAGGAGCACGCTGGGCGGTTGTTTGTCATCCGGGGCTTGGGGGTAAGAGGCTTATCCGCCCATGCATTCGCCGGTTGAGAGTGAACCAATTCTCACATCGATCCTGTTTTTCTGAAAAATTTAGGGGCGGGAGGCGTTTATCTGTCGTAATAAATCCTAAAGTCACCTCCGATGAAGCCAAAATCTCTCACCACACTCGCCGCCCTCGTTGTCATCGGAATCGGAGGATTCATGGCGGGGCGCAACTCGGCGACGCCTTCGTCTGATTCTGGATCAACCGCACCTGGCGGCTCGTCGCAGGGGCGGCCAGACCGCTCGACCGCGCGGGATTCCACCATGGAGGCGGCCCGCAAAGCACGCGCCGATCGCGAGGCGAAAACCAGCCCGACCGGCCGCTTGGCCAAGCTTGAGGCGATCGTCCGTGGCGAGAACCCCATCGAGCGCAATCGCGCGTTGCTGGCGTTGATCGATCAGCTTGGGCCGGGGGATTTTGAGGACGCCGTGGCGCGCTTCCGCAGCCTTGGCATCACCGACGAGCGATCGGCAGAGTACTCGCTCTTGCTGTCCGCATGGGCACAGGCAGATCCCCTATCCGCACTTGCTTATGCGAAGGAAAACACTCGGAGTAATTTCGCAGCGAGCACGATCTTGACCACCTGGGCCTCGACCGACCCCGAAGCGGCGATCCGCTGGGCAAACGCCAACCACCAAGGTGATGGTGCCAATCCCTATATGCCGGGGATCATTCGTGGACTTGCTTCTTCTGACCCAGCGCGCGCAACGGAGCTCTTGGCGAGCATGCCCAAAAGCAACGAACGGGGCGAGGGGCTGGACTTCATGCTGCCGCACCTCCTCCAGCAAGGGCCAGATGCGACCAAAGCATGGATCGCGGCCATTCATGATGATTCGCTGCGGAACGGCGCCATCTTGCGGACGGCTGAAACGCTTGCGGATACCGATCCTGCGGGCACGGCAGCCTGGTTGCTCGCCAATCCCGGACAAGCGGCCCAGCGCCGTTTGGACAATGTCTACAACGTCTGGGCCAAACAAGACCAACGGGCCGCCTTGAGCTCGCTCAACTCGCTGCCCGCCGGTGAGGATCGCAGCAACGCCCTTCGCGGGGTCATCACCAGCGTGGCGGTGGAAAACCCTCAGGCGGCAGCCTCGCTGATGGATCGCTACCCGAACGATGTGACCGACAGAGTCGTCGAAAATTTTGTCTGGCATTCATTTGGCAGTGATCCAGCGGTGGCCATCAATGCGATTGGCCGGATTGCAGACCAAGGCCAGCGCGACCGGATGTACCGCCGCACCCTGAGCTACTGGAACGAGCGCGATCCCGCCGCCGCCAGTGCATGGGCAGTCCAAAACCCAGGGGTAGCGAACAATCTCCCAACGCGTTGACATCCGCACCAAGCCCAGCCAACGTTGTGTCATGGACACGATGAAACTTCTTCTTGGCGCCACCATCGCGGTGTTGGTGGGTGCGCTAGCGCTCTCATGGCAGGGCATGAACCACGGGGTAAAGAACGCCTCGCCCGATGAAATCGCTCGATTGAAGAAGCAAATCAGCGAACTCCGTGCCGACCAAGAGAAGCTGAACCCCGAGAAAGCGCAACAACCGCGCGCACCCATTCCACCACCTCAAGCCGAACCAAACGCCGAACTTGAGGCGATGAAGCACCAGCTCGAAGAGGTCGAGAAGAAACAAAACGAAAGTCGTGACAAAAAAGTCGCCCAAGACGAAGAGGGCCTGCTTGCCCAGCGTGGGCTCGAAAGCGCCGATAGCGAACTCCGCCGCGCCCGTTTGATTTCCCAATCCCTACTGGTTGGAAAAGTGAAGGAGTTTGTAGAGAATGCGGATGTGGGTGACTTCATCACCTTTGATGTGCTCATGCGGGAGCAAATTCAGGCTGGTGCCACCATCGCCATCCGCCGGAAAACGGGAATCCTCGGGCAGTTCAAGGTCACCGAGGTGACCGACGACGGAGCCGTCGCAAGCCCACTGCCTGGTTTCGCGCCGGTGAAGCCCCTGCCCGGCGACGAACTGATCCTTCCCCCGCAATATTGATCCTTGGAAATCGGACTCCGATTTCACTGAATTCACCCGCCTCGTTTTCTAGCAGCAATTATTCTACCATGTCCACCACTGTCGGCCTCATTTCACTCGGTTGCGCCAAAAATCTCATCGACTCGGAAGTCATGATTGGCCACCTCGCCCAAGCGGGCATGT
Organism: Akkermansiaceae bacterium; assembly: GCA_903837825.1. Classification (GTDB taxonomy): domain Bacteria; phylum Verrucomicrobiota; class Verrucomicrobiia; order Verrucomicrobiales; family Akkermansiaceae; genus Luteolibacter. The sequence continues at coordinate 8,120 of CAILVZ010000332.1, forward strand.
CGCTCACGCCGGATCCCGAGCTCGCCGACGTCTTGATCATCAACACCTGCTCGTTCATCGACATGGCGAAACAGGAATCCATCGACGCCATCTTCGGAGCCGTGAAAGACCGGACCGATGATCCTGACCGCTCGACCCAGAAGATCATCGTCGCAGGGTGCTTGTCCCAGCGCTTCGCCAAAGATTTGCCAGGAATCATGCCCGAGGTCGATGCCTTCATCGGTCTCGATCAAATCACCAAGGTCGCTCCGATCATCGAGAATTTGTTAGGAAAAAACAATGCATCGGAGGTCACCAAGGACGAAGGACCCGCGGCGACGAAAGACCCCCGAGACTTTGTCACCTTGAAGCCAAAGTATGTGCCGGACTACACGACACCAAGGTTCCGCCTGACGCCCGACCATTTCGCTTACGTCAAGATCGCCGAGGGCTGCAATCACACGTGCACGTTCTGCATCATCCCACAGATCCGCGGCAAACACCGGTCCCGCACGCAGGATTCGGTCGTCCGTGAGGTCGAAGCACTCGTCAAATCCGGCGTGCGTGAAATCAACCTCATTTCCCAAGACACCACCTACTTCGGCATGGATCAGTGGGAAGGTGAACGCCCAAAACCTAGCTCACCCGTGGACTCAACCCGTGGCGAATCCCTCTCGACGCTCCTCCGTGAGATCAACAAAATCGAGGGCGATTTTTGGGTCCGCTTGCTTTACACCCATCCCGCCCACTGGTCGGACGAGCTCATCACCACCATCGCCGAGTGCGACAAGGTGGCGAAATACGTCGACATCCCGCTCCAACACATCTCGGACCGCATGCTGACCGCAATGAAGCGGGTGACCAGTGGCGACTACATCCGCGACCTGCTCCGACGGATGCGTGCGGGCATTCCCGGTTTGGGCATTCGGACCACCTTCATCGTCGGTTTTCCCGGCGAGACGGAAGAGGATTTTCAAGAGCTGTTGGAATTCATCGAAGAGTTCCGATTCGAGCGCGCTGGAGTCTTCCAGTATTCGAAAGAAGAGGGGACTCGCGCCTACAAAATGGATGGCCAACTCCACCACAAGACCCGCAGCAGCCGCTGGTCTCGGGCAATGGCTGCCCTCCAACGCATCGCAAGTGAGACCAACCAAGCGCAAGTCGGAAAATCGGTCCGCGTGCTCGTCGAGCAACCAGGAATCGCTCGCACCGAGTGGGATGCTCCAGAAATCGATGGCTCGGTACACGTCGATGAGGCAATCCCCGTCGGACAATTCGCCCAAGTCACGATCGGTGACTGGCGCGGATACGACTTGGTTGCGGCGCGTTGATCTCCGGAATTCCGCAAAGGAAAAATCTTTTTCCGAAACGGCTCTTGTCCGCAGGCTTGCACATGCCATAGGCTCGCCCAGCCTGTGCCAATCGTGAATCAATCTCCAGCTCTCACCTACATTCTCGGCGTGTTGCCGGCTCGTTGGGGCTCGACTCGCTTCCCTGGCAAGCCACTGCATTTGATCGCTGGTAAACCCTTGATCCAACACGTTTGGGAACGCTGCCAACAATGCACTCGGCTCGATGAAATCATCGTCGCCACTGATGATGAGAGAATCCACGACGCGGTCATCGCCTTTGGCGGAAAGGTCGCGATGACCTCGCCCGATCACCCCACCGGCACCGACCGCATTGCGGAGGCAGCGCGGATGGTCCCACAGGCGACCCACATCGTGAACATCCAGGGCGATGAGCCGTTGATCGATCCGGCTCTCATCGATGAACTTGCCTCGACCATGGCGGCAGATCCCACCTTGGACATGGCCACCGCGGCCAACCCGCTCGACCCATCCGATCCTGCCGTCCATGACCCGAACGTGGTGAAAGTCGTCACCGCTCTCGATGGACGTGCACTTTATTTTTCACGGTCCCCCTTGCCCTTTTTCCGCAATCCGGTCGAGGGACTCCCCGTGCTTCGCCACAAAGGGATCTACGCATTCCAACGCAATTTTCTCGATCGCTATGTCACTTGGCCACCGTCGCCATTGGAGAAAGCCGAGTCGTTAGAACAACTTCGCGCCCTCGAAAATGGCGCATCCATCAAAGTCCTCATCACCTCCGACACCTCACCCGGCGTGGATACACCCGAGCAAGCACTCGAGGTGGAAATCCTGCTTCGTTCTGATTTCAGCCAATCGCTCACTCATTCTAACACAATCACTCCATGAAATACATTTTCGTCACTGGCGGCGTCGTCTCCTCACTCGGCAAGGGCCTCGCCGCAGCATCCATCGGTACGCTGTTAGAACACCGCGGGCTGTCCACCTTGATGCAGAAGTTCGACCCCTATCTCAATGTGGATCCGGGCACGATGTCGCCCTATCAACACGGCGAAGTTTATGTGTTAGATGACGGCGCCGAGACCGACCTCGACCTCGGTCACTACGAGCGCTTCACCTCCGGCGTACTTTCACGGATGAACAATCTAACATCCGGCCAAGTTTTTGACGCAGTCATCAAGAAAGAACGCCGCGGCGAATATCTCGGCAAGACGGTTCAGTTCATTCCTCATGTCACGGATGAAATCAAATCTCGGATGCACCAAGTCACGTTGGACAATCCCAAGACCGACGTGCTCATCACCGAGATCGGTGGGACGGTCGGCGACATGGAGGGCCTGCTTTTCATTGAGGCCTTGCGCCAGTTTGCCTTGGAAGTCGGCAAGGAAAACGTCTGCTTCATTCATGTCACGCTGCTGCCCTACATCAAGGCCGCAGGAGAAGTGAAAACCAAACCGACGCAACAATCGGTCGCGAAGCTCCGCGAGCTCGGAATCCAGCCGGACATCATCATCTGCCGCACCGAGGCCGATCTCGACGAGGACAACCGCAAGAAAATCGCGATGTTCTGCAACGTCGAGCGCAAGAATGTGGTGGCCTTCCGTGATGTGGATCACACGATTTACGAATGCCCGTTAGATCTCCGCCGGGATAAGATTGACCGGCTTGTCGTCGACCGTCTCGGACTTGGCCACACGCCATCACCAGCGCTTGAAGCATGGGAAGGTTTTGTCCAGCGGGTGATTCACCCGAAGCACAAGGTAACCATCGCCGTGGCTGGGAAATACATCGAACTGCAGGACGCCTACAAATCGATTTACGAGTCACTCATCCACGCCGGAGCGCATCATGACACCAAGGTGCACATCGTTCGGGTGGAAGCAGAATCGATCGAGGATCATGGCGCGAAGTCGGTGATTGGCGAGGTCGATGGCATTTTGGTTCCGGGTGGTTTCGGCGACCGCGGCACGGAGGGCAAGATCCTCGCGGCTCAGTACGCACGGGAAAATAAGATTCCCTACTTCGGGATCTGCTTGGGAATGCAAATCGCCACCATCGAATACGCACGCAACGTCTGTGGATTGAAAAAAGCGAACTCCACCGAGTTTGATAAGGCGACCAAGTATCCAGTGATCTGCCTTCAGGAAGAGCAGAAGGGCGTCGAAGACATGGGGGCAACCATGCGCCTCGGTTCTTCCGAATCGATCTTATTTGCCGGGACCAGAGCTGCGGATCTTTACAACAATGTCGATCGCATCCACGAGCGCCATCGTCACCGGTACGAGCTCAACTCCGACTATCAGGAACGCTTGCAGGATGCTGGCTTGGTCATTTCCTCGGTTTCCGCAGAGGCTGGCCTCGTCGAAATCATTGAGCTCCCCGAACATCCGTTTTACATCGGCGCGCAGTTCCACCCAGAATTCCAATCCAAGCCGAATCATCCACACCCGTTGTTCTCTGGCTTCGTCGCGGCAGCACTTGCGCACTCGCAGGCACGCTGAGCGTGGCCTTGAACCCACTTCCGTTAGACTTTGTCACTCAGCGTCTCGACGACCTCGCGGGTGGCAGACTGAATGTCGGCGGCCTTCAGTAGGGCGGAGACGACGACCACGCGCCGCGCCCCTGCGGCGATCACTTGTGGCAAGGTTGCTGGCGTGATGCCACCGATGCAAAACGCGGGGATTTTGCTACCGACCTCGCGCTCCATGGTGGCGATGTCATCCAGGCCGATGCCAGGGCGACCGGCTTTGGTGGGTGTCGGAAAGAGTGGACCAAACCCGATGCAATCAAAACCTTCTGTTAGAGCGGCACGGGCTTGCTCAAGCGAATGCGTCGAGCGCCCGATCCATTTCCCGGGCCCAACGATCTTGCGGGCCTCCGCGAGAGTGCCGTCGTCTTGACCGATGTGGACGCCATCCGCATCGACCAAAGCGGCGAGCGTCGGATGGTCGTTGAGGATGAAGGGCACCTTTGCCGCGCGGCAAATCGGCAGAAGTTGACGGGCCACCCGCTCGATGGTGGTAACGTCGTGGCCCTTCGCTCGCAACTGAAGCAAACCAGCACCACCATCTAACAACGATTTGGTCACCGCCGCGGCATCGTCCTCCGAGACGTATCCAAGGTCGAGGATTGCATAAAGCAAGGCATTCGCGAGCAGTGACATTTCGGCGGGGCGGGTGATGGCCGGTGCGGGCGAGCGCCTCGGTCGGAATCTCCGAGGTCGCAAGATCGAACAGCGATCTGTTAGCCTTTTCTCTCTTCGAGATACCGCGCGACCCAACCGATGTCGTAGGTGCCAGCAGCGAAGTCGGGGTGGGCGATGATTTCCTGTTGGAAGGGGATCGTGGTCTTGATGCCACGGATCATGAACTCCCCGAGTGCGCGCTTCATCCGGGCAATAGCGATATCCCGCGTGGCACCGGTGACGATGAGCTTCGCGATCATCGAATCGTAATGCGGCGGCACCGTGTAGCCCGAATAAACATGGGTATCGACCCGCACGCCCTTACCGCCCGGAGCATACCAGAGCTCAATGGTTCCGGGACTGGGAGTGAAGTTGTTGAAGGGATCCTCGGCATTGATCCGGCACTCGATCGAGTGGCCGCGTGGCTTGGCCTCTAACACATGGTGGGAGAGCGGTTCTCCTGCGGCGACGCGGATTTGCTCTTTGATGAGCTCGCAGCCCATGACCTCCTCGGTGACCGGGTGTTCGACCTGGATCCGAGTGTTCATTTCCATGAAGTAGAAATTCTCACCGGCTTCATCGACGAGATACTCGATGGTTCCTGCGTTTTGGTAGCCGATGTTCTTGATGAGATTCACCGAAGCCTCGCCCATGCGTGCACGGAGGGCAGGCGTGAGGAGCGGTGACGGGCATTCCTCGATGATCTTCTGGTTGCGGCGCTGCATCGAGCAGTCGCGCTCACCGAGGTGGATGAAATTCCCGTGCGAGTCACCGATGACTTGGAACTCGATGTGGTGGGGATTGAGCACCAGTTTTTCAAGGTAGCATGAGCCATTGCCAAAACAGGCCACCGCTTCGTTCGACGCTTGCTGGAATAGGCCGATGAATTCCTCCTCCTTGAAGCACGGACGCATCCCACGACCACCGCCACCTGCTGTGGCTTTAATCATGACGGGCAGACCGATTTTTTTCGCTTCGATCAAGGCGGCCTCCGCATCCTCCATGATGCCCGATCCGGGAGTGATTGGTACGCCATTGGCGATGGCGGTCGCCCGCGCAGTCGCCTTGTCGCCCATCATCGAAATCACCTTGTGGGATGGGCCGATGAAGGTGAGCCCGGCAGATTCGCAGATTTCCGCGAAACGGGCGTTTTCCGAAAGAAACCCGTAGCCCGGGTGAATCGCCTCGGCGCCCGTGATTTCTGCCGCAGCGATGATGCGGTCGATCTTCAGGTAGGACTCCTTGCTTGATGCCGGCCCGATGCAGACCGACTCGTCGGCCAGCTGGACGTGCATCGAATCGACGTCCGCCTCCGAGTAAACGGCAACGGATTCGATATCAAGTTCGCGGCAGGCGCGGATGATTCGGAGGGCGATTTCGCCGCGATTGGCGACCAGGACGCGCTTGAACATGGTGAAAATTGGCTATGTTGGAGGATCGGCTCTCAGCGAGAACGCTGGAGCCTCACTTGATGCGGAAGAGGACGTCGCCGAATTGGACGGGGCTCCCATCTTGGGCCACGTAGGCGCAGATGGTACCGGCGCGCTCGGCCTTGATCTCGTTCATGACCTTCATCGCCTCGATGATGCAAAGGGTCTGCCCGACGGAAACGACCGAGCCGACATCGACGAAGTTGGGCGCATCTGGGGCGGGCTTCATGTAGAAGGTGCCGACCATGGGCGAGGTGATTTCGACGCCTTCTGCGGCGGGCGCGGCTGCTGGGGCAGTTGGCGTGGCGGCAGGCGCAGCAAGGGCTGGCGCAGGCGCAGCGTGGTGAGCAGGTGCGGACGGAAGGCTGGCAAGGAGGCCCTTGAGTTCATCGAGGTCAGCCCCCTTTTTCAATTTAAGCTGAAAGTCCTTTTTTCGTGAGGTCGAATTGCGTGAGGCCGTGCTCATTCATGAGTTCGACGATTCGACGGATTTCCTGGAGTTCCACGGTAAGAAGAGATTTGGAGTTGGATGATAAGTCGCCACCGCAGTGGGGGCTTCCTGCGGGCAAGGTTAGAGGGCAGGGGGAAACAGCGTCAAGCTGGAACGCGGGAGAATCTCAGGTCCCATGGAGGTGCTGGCTCGCGGCGGGCAGCTCCGCGATTTCTGGAAATGATGCGGACTCATCAATACTCGCGCTTCGTGAGGATTTCTTTGAGCCGCGCGGCGGCCTGGCGCCCGATGGACAAGGGCTCCATGACTTGATCGAAGCTGAGCAAACTTTGATCCCGCGAGTTCCACTCGGTCGAGCGCAACGGCTCGATCTGGATCACCAAGGAACGAGTGAGCCGGTAGAAAAATGGCTCGCCCAACAGCTCGCCCCACTCGGCCAGGCTGCGGCGGGTCGTCAGGGCGCTCGGCTCATTTTTCAGCTGGACCCGAGAGTAATTTTGCATCGCTTCGATCCAGACAATCTCCGAAAGCTCGCAAATTTTGAGCTCCTTGCCGCCGCTGACCGCGAACGAAAGGGTGTCGCTCAAAAGCAGCTTTTTCTTGCTTGTCTCGGTTCCAACCTTTTGTTGCCGCCGGGCCATGGCAGCATCCATGCGCTCAATCATCAGCGCCAGACGTTCCGGATTGACCGGCTTGACCAAATAATCGAGCGCCCCCGCCTCGAAGGCGGTCACCGCGTAATGTTCGTAAGCCGTGACGAAAACAATCGCGGTCTCAGAGGTTTCCACCACCGGCAGCAACTCCAGCCCAAGCCGGCCCGGCAGATTGACATCTAGGAAAATCACATCGGGATTTTGCGTTTCCAAAAACTCGAGGGCTTCCGCCACGCTCTCAACCGCGCCGATGATTTGCACCTCTGGATGGGCCTCGAGCAACCCACGCATGCGCTCGTTGGCGGCGGGTTCGTCATCCATGAGCAGGACAGAAATCATGAGGGGGCGGCAGATGGGTCGGCGCTTAACGGAATGTGGATGGTCACGGACACCCACCCGCCATCGGCATTGACGGTGACGGCTGAAGTCTCGCCGATCAGCAATTGGAGGCGCTGCCGCAGACTGCGGATGCCAATACCGGTCGAGTGTTGATTCCCGGGCGAGACCCACTGCCCAGTGTTGGCCACGGTCACGATGAGCGCGTTTTTTTCCAAGGTAGCACTCAGTTTGACGCGAAGTGGCATCGGGCTGGTCTTTCCGCCATAATGGAAAGCGTTTTCCAACAAAGGCTGGATCATCATCGGCGGGACCTTGACGGCTCGGGCCGCCGTCTCGCACTGGATTTGAAAAACCAGCTTCTCGCGAAAACGGATCCGCTGGACAGCGAGGTAGGTTTCCAGCGCATCGATTTCCCTCCCCAAGGGCTCTAGCGGTGCCGTGTCGCGCAGCGAAAACCGCAAGTAATCTGAAAGTCCTTGCGTCACTTCTTCGACCGCTTCCGGATCATCCTTGCTGGCCAGTACGGTATTGAGCGCGTTGAACAAAAAGTGGGGGTTGATCTGCGCCTGCAGATGGCGCAGCTGGTTCTCGCGCGCGGTCACCTCTGCCCGCAACGCCCGAAGCTCCAGGGCATGGGCACCCTCCAGCTGGTGGAATACGACGTAAAATCCACTCCATAACGACAGGGTCATGAAACGCAGCACGACCGGGCTGCCTTTTTGAAAAAGATCCTCTGTGCCTGGCAGCGGTAAATGCAAGTGGACCAGCAACTGGGTAATCGGCTTTTCCAATAGGGCAAACGCCAAGCAGGGACCGACAATGCCTAGGACTTTCTCCCAACCTTGCGCATGGCGAGCTGCCGGCCGCCGATAGATCTCGCGCAAGCCGCAGGTCATCAACAAGCCAAGCCCCATCCGCAGCAGCACGAGCCCCCTGATGCTTTCCGGGCTGGAACGGAAAAACGAGTTCATCAAAAACACCAGCACCCCGACCCCGCACCAGAATAACAGTTGCAGAACCCAGAAAAACGTCGTGCGGCGCCCATCCGCGAGCATCCGGAAAAGCCAGCTCGCTGGCACCGTAACACCACTCTCGCCCTGGGGGATCGTCGGAATCTCTGAGATCACTTGCATCGGGGCCAAAGGATTCACCAAACACCGACAACTGAACAGAAAAACTCACCCGCATGGCGAGCCCGCACGATGCCGCTGGAGTCTTAATGAAAGAATCCCCAACGACACCGTGCGTGATCACTCAAGCCTCAGTTCCGGCGGCGGCGGGCCATGAAGCCCACGGTACCGAGACCGAGTAGCGCAAGAGCGGATGGCTCAGGCACGGCACTGAACTCAGGATAACTGGCAGCCAAGGAGTTTCCTCCCGTCGGGTTTACCGTCGAGGCATCGTCGAACACCACGCGGACGGCAGTGACGAAAATACCGCCAATTTCTGGATTATAGCCCCAATCCCCTTCAATTTGTCCGAAGGTCCGCGCTCCCCCGTTGATCCGCTCATCCTTGAAATAGACGGATTTGGTGCCACCGCCGCCGTACAAATCGCCCATATCTTCCATCACATGAGCAATTCCTGACCACGATGAAGGTTGATCGGGGGTACCATAGTTTTTAAGAACAAGCTGGGAAAACATTCCAGGCATGGAATAGGTACTAAACTCGACGTTATCAACGTTGCCGTCACCAGTGATGTCGATGAATCCGTTAGACGAACTCGTTGTGAATACCTGATTCAAGCTGATTTGGACCGTCGAGGCGTTGGACGTGCTGCCGAGGGCGAGCCCCCAACCGTCGCCGTCACCGAGAGTGATGTCGCCCTGCACCCAGGGGGACATTGCCCAGCCGCCAAAGTGGTCTTCGCCCGGAGAAACACTCTGGGCAGACGCGGTCGCGGTGATGGCCA
>CAILVZ010000333.1 GCA_903837825.1 Akkermansiaceae bacterium
CCAGCACAATTGCTTCGCCACATCTGATGCGACAACATCCCAGTGAGCAGCAGATTTAAGCTTGTACTGACTATCAACGATAGGATATGACAGCTTGGGTCGGCCATCTCTCGCACAACCGCCAAGGGCAAAAATAATAAAAAGTGCTATCCATGTTGAACGCATAATTCCTCTTTATTTTGTATTTGATATCTATAGAGAATAATTCGACAAAAAACGATTTACAGGTTCTTTCGACTTCATTCGAGTGGATTTCTAGCCCACCAGCGCTTTCATGGCGGCCTGGGTTTCTTCGAAACTACTGAACTCGGTCGTGCCTTGTCTGAGGAATTGCATGATTTTGGGCCACTTGTCCAGGGCTTCGTCAATCAACGGATCGGCCCCGCGCTTGTATTCACCGATCTTGACCAATATCTCCGAGCGCTTGTAAGCAGCCATCAGTTCCCGGATGCGTCCAGCCATCTTTAAATGCTCTGGCGTATCGATCATCGACATCACCCGTGATGCGCTCGCCAACACATCGACCGCGGGAAAGTGGTTGGCCGCCGCCAACTCTCTGGAGAGAATGATGTGTCCATCCAGAATCGAGCGGGTTTCATCGGCGATGGGCTCCGTCATGTCGTCGCCCTCCACCAGCACCGTATATAAGGCGGTGATTGACCCCTTCGCGCCCATGCCCGAGCGCTCCAGCAGCCGTGGAAGGGTTGCAAAGACCGAAGGCGGAAAGCCCTGGCGCGCAGGCGGTTCGCCTGCGGACAGTCCGATTTCGCGTAACGCTCGGGCAAAACGAGTCACGGAGTCCATCAGTAACAATACTTTTTTGCCCTGATCTCGGAAATACTCAGCAATCGATGTGGCCAGATAAGCCGCACGCGCACGCTCGAGCGAAGAGCGGTCAGACGTTGCACACACAACGATTGACTTGGCCATGCCCTCCGGCCCCAAACTTTGCTCAACGAACTCCCTGACCTCGCGCCCGCGCTCACCGATCAGCGCAATCACCCGAACGTCCGCCGCCGCGCCCTTGACCAGCTGCGACAAGATCGTGGATTTACCACCACCAGCTGCCGCAAAAACACCAATCCGCTGGCCCTCGCCGACGGTCAGCATTCCATCCAAAACCCGAACCCGCATCGGCAAGGGTTGATGAATCATCTGACGCTGCATTGGCGGCGGCGGATCGTTATAGATCGGCCAAAGCACACCCGGCTTGGTCAAGGGCGGACCGCCATCGGCCAAACGCCCCATACCGTCCAGGATACGACCCTGCAATTCATCAGAGACTTCAACGCTCTGCGCAGCACCCGCAGGAAACACCTGGATTTGCGCTGAGATGCCCTGGCTTTCACCGAGCACCGCCACGATCGCCAGATCCCCCTGAAAACCCACCACCTCGCCGAAGCACAGGGTATGGCCATCGGGCTTGCGAAACTCGCACAAATCTCCCACACCGACGCCTTGCAAGGCGACCTTCACCACCGTTCCAATGGCCTCGACCACCTTGCCCGCAACCACTTTGGTGCGCAAGCGCTCCAACCGCATATCCACGCGGGCCAAACCATCCTCAAGCGGATTGCTCACGCAAGCAAGTTCGCGCTCTAGCTGGTCGAGCACCTCCATGGCAGGCATCGGGGCCGCCTGAATCGGATGCCTATCAACGGTAAAGAGGTCTGCGCCCATCCTTCTTTACTTGGGGCTCAGGGTTTGGTTGACAAACTTAAGCTGCGATTCCACCCGCAGATCCACCACGCCCATTGGCGACTCCACAATGCAGTCGCCCGGCTTGAGTGCCATCGACGCCTCAAAGCGAATCAC
>CAILVZ010000334.1 GCA_903837825.1 Akkermansiaceae bacterium
CATCCAGTTCATGGTTCAAATCCTCAAGCAGCTTGAGATCAGCGACCCTCCAAAGGCATTTCCTTTCGCCGCCCAGCAACAGCTAGGACAAGTGCTCTTCATGCCACCCAACGTCGCCGGCTGGGACTGGGGGCAAGCATGGATCAACACGAACACCTTGTTCACCCGCTACAACCTGGCGGGATTCATCACGACCAGTTCTAACAGCAATGCACTGGTTCCGCCCGATGAAGTGATGAATGCCAAAGGCATCGGCCCCGCAAAACGCATGGCCCGATCCTGGAAAGGGCCGGATTACGAAAAAATTGCACCCCGCCCGCTGCGTGAAAAACCCGCTGACTTGGTCGACTCACTCGTATTCCGTTTTTTCCAGAGTCCCGTCCCCGAAAAAGCCCGCAAGTCGTTTCTCGAATATGCGATCCAGAAAAATGGCGCCATCTTCACCGATCACGAAACCGCCGAGCTTTGCCACCTGATGCTCAGCACCCCATACTATCAACTCACATGAAAACTCGCCGTGATTTCCTCCGCTCGACGGTTCTTGGCGCCTCTGCCACATGGACGGTCCCCATGTTCATCGAGCGCACGTTCGGCGAACTTCATGAGGGTGCCCGCGACCTTGCGGTGCAACCGATCACGGGCAAGGACGATACGATTCTCGTCGTGCTCCAACTCGCCGGTGGCAACGATGGACTCAACACGCTGGTCCCGTATGCCGATGATGCTTACCACAAAGCTCGCCCGCGCTTGGCCAAAAAGGAAAGCGAGATCATCAAACTCAGCGACTACGTCGGATTGAACGGAGCCATGCCCTTCTTGGGTTCATTGTTCAAAGAAGGCGACCTTGGCGTCATTCAAGGCGTCGGCTACCCGAACCCGAACCGCTCCCACTTCGTTTCCACCTCGATCTGGGAAACCGCCGACCCTAAATCCCATTCGTCCACCGGCTGGCTCGGACGTTATTTTGACAATGCCTGCCCCGGCACGGATCCCACCGTCGGCATCAGCTTCAATAAAACCCAGCCCGAGAGTTTCGGCGCGCTGAAAAACCCGGGCGTTTGCTTGAATTCCCCCGAGCTTTACCGATGGATCCATAGCGGCGGCGACAAAGCTCAGGCAGAACAATTTTTCGCCGACCTCAACAAACCCAATCGCTCCACACCTCACGATGAGGACGAGCCGAGCGACGGCAACTCGATCGCCATGCCAGCCGGCGGAAAAGTCGGCGGCATCACGGGTGAGGGGAATCTCGCGTTCCTCGAACGAGTCGCCCTCGATGCACGGGTGAGCTCGAAGAAAATCCTCGAAATCGCCGCCAAACACAAAACATCCGTTCGCTACGACGGCACGCCGATTAGCCGCAATCTCAACTTGGTCGCGCGGATGATCGCAGGTGGCATGCCGACTCGGGTTTATTATGTAAGCCATGGCGGCTTCGACACGCATAACCAACAAGTCAATTCCCACGACCGTCTGTTAGGTCAGCTCGACAGTGGATTGAAATCGTTCTTTGCCGATCTCAAGCAACAAGGAAACGACAAGCGCGTGGTGCTCATGACGTTTTCCGAATTCGGCCGTCGTGTGTCGGAAAATGCAAGTGCGGGCACAGACCACGGCAAGGCATCCTGCCTCTTCCTCGCCGGCCCAGGAATCAAGGGTGGACTTCATGGCAAACACCCGAGCCTTACCGATCTAGCAGATGGCGATATTCAGCACACCGTCGATTTCCGTAGCGTGTATGCCACCCTCCTTGGCGACTGGCTCAAGGCGCCAGCCATCAAGCCAATCCTCGGCGCGAACTATCCCAAGATGGGGCTGATCGGATGATGCAATCCTTCCATGCGGAAGCATACTGGTGATCGACATCGGTTTCGGAATATCATCAAGTGGTGTCGATGTGCGATGGTGCGTTGCTACTCCTTGGAATTGCTGGACCGAAGTTGACTTCGGCCGAGGCCGCCCTTTTCCGTAGGCTTCAACCTGCGGGATACATTCTATTCACGAGGAACATCGTAACCCCCGAGCAAACCCGTGCGCTCACCGACGACCTTCGCGACCTGTCCGGAGAAACGCCGATCCTTGCCATTGATCAAGAGGGCGGGCGGGTGACGCGGACCAAGGAAATCGCCCCTGCCGCTCCCTCAGCCCCGGCCCTTGCAGCCTTCGGTGACATGGGAAAAATCGCAGATGCCGGTGCACTCACGGGTGACTTGCTGCAGATGCTTGGCTTCAACCTGAACTTCGCACCCGTCTTGGACTTGGACCATTTTCCCGACTCGCAGAACGCCCTGCGTGGCCGCTGCTGGGGCCACAACCCGCAGCGGGTGATCGATTATGCCGGCCAATGGAACCGCTGGATGCGGAAACGTGCGATTGCAGGCTGCGCAAAACATTTCCCCGCATGCGGGCGCGCTCAGTCGGACCCGCACCACGATCTGCCATCATCGCCCGCCACCCTCGAAGACCTGCTCAAGGAGGATGTCATCCCTTACACCGCGTTGATGCCCGAGCTGGATGCCATCATGCTCGCTCACGTGGAATTTCCTAACATCGACCCGGATTTCCCTGCTTCGCTTTCGCCACGCATCATCCGCCGCATTCTCCGCGATCAACTCGGGTTCGATCGCCACCTCGTTCTAACAGACGACCTCGACATGGGCGCGATCACCCAGCGCTATGGGCGGGGTGCGGACGTCAAGCTCGCCATCGAGGCGGGCAATGACTTGGCCATGATTTGCCACCAGACCGACACCGCGGAGCTTGCAGCTCGTGCGATTGGAGAACTCTCGCGAACCGTCACGAATGATGCCCACGAGCGGGTCGAGCGTTTCCGCCGGAAACTCCGTGAGCCTCTCACATGGTCCGAGAAAACTTGGCGAACCACCTGCACATCGCTGGGCAAGTTGGCTGCGGAAGTTCCCGAAATCCAGTCTGCTCAGGCTTCAAGTCCTGTGGCTGAATACTGACGGCAGGAGCGGATCATTTCCCTAACACCCACGAGATGTGAGGAGTGTAGAGGTCTGGCTCTAACAGGAACGAATCATGCCCCTTGTCGGAGTGCACCGTGATGTGCATGACATCGAGCTTCGCCTCTTCAAGGTGTCCCACCAGTTCTGCCTGCTCTTCCGGATAGAAACAAAAGTCGGAGTCGATGGAGAAGACTAGCCAGCGTTGCCCCGCGAGGCGCGCCCGCTCGAACAAGTCCGCAGGAGCCTCGGCGTCCCCTTCCTGAGTGGCATCATAGCGCGACCACAAATCGATGATGCGGAGGTACGTGTTCGCATCGAAGCGCCGGACAAATTTTTTCCCCTGATGGAGCATGTAGCTTTGGAACTGGTCACGGACCCGATACCACGCCAACACATCATCCGGCTGCACGACGTCTTGCCGCGCGCGGCGCTCGATGGCATCGAGATGGACGAATGTCTTGTGGGAAATCATCCGTGCAAGAACCAGTCCGTACAGCGGGCCTTGGCTGTCGTAATAATCGCCGCCGTTGAAATGCGGGTCATTCTCGATCGCGAGAATTTGTTCAAAAAGGATCAATCGGTTGAGGACCGTGGTTTTGAATCCGGAGGCGAGAATGATCACATTTTGGACACGCTCCGCAAAGCGGGTGGCGAAGGTCAGCGCGATCAACCCGCCGACCGATGGGCCGATCACCGCGTGCAGCGTTTGGATGCCGAAGTGATCGATTAGATCTTTGAACACCTCCACTTGGTCGGCAGCGGTCACGGCAGGAAATGAGGACCCCCATGGCTTGCCAGTCTCAGGATTCACCGAACGGGGCCCAGTGCTTCCGTAGCAACCACCCAAGTAATTTGCGCAGATGACGAAGTATTTTTTGGTATCGATCGCCTTGCCAGGTCCGATCATGGCGTCCCACCAACCTTCGTGCATTTCTGGCTGCCAGAGATCTCCAACTCCATCAATTTCAGGATTCCGGCCCACCGCGTGGTGCGATCCGGACAAGGCATGGAAGAGAAAAATCGCGTTGGTGCGGTCGGCATTGAGTTCGCCCCAAGTTTCGTAGGCGAGCGTTACCCCAGGCAATAGCCCGCCATCTCGCAGCCGGATGGGTGCTGCGGGGCTTCCAATTTGAAGAAATTGTGTGTGGGACTCAACGGCCATGGCTGGAGCCTAAACCTCGTTGGCCGCCTAAAGCAAGGGCCTGGTCGTGATTCGCAATCCGCCCGCTTGGGGCTTGGCAATGGCTGAAAATGGTTCAAGATTGCCTCATGTTCAGTGCCAACAGCCTCACCCCAGAACAAAAGGACGCGCTCAAGAACTGGGCTGCTGAAGGAGCAACGATGTCAGACCTCCAGCGTCACTTGAAGGATGACTTCGGCCACACCCTCACTTACATGGACACCCGGTTTTTGATCCTCGATCTTGGAATCGAGTTGGTCGAGCCTGCCAAACCCGAGGAGAAAAAGGAAGAAAAGCCAGCGCCCGTTCCGACAGGGGTGGTCACTGCCACGATGGATAGCCTGACCCTTCCAGGTGCCTTGGTCAGCGGGAAAGTCACCTTCAGCGATGGAGAGACAGCGATTTGGATGCTCGATCAAAACGGCCGTCCTGGTCTCGATCCCGATACGCCTGGCTATCGCCCCTCGCCCGAAGACATTCAGGAGTTTCAAAAACAACTCCGCGAATTGATCCAGAAAAGCGGCCTCTGACCGTGAGTCACGGCATGGATGGCAGATGCCACCGACATCAGCAACCGTCTGCGGTTTTGAATGGTTGACACATGCGCACCCCGACACGTCCATCCACCACGAAACGAGCTCGCCAATGCGGGATGCGTCTGGTTGTGGCAATCGGATGTTCCATGCTGGTTGTGGGGTGCAAGCCCAGCGAGAATATTGAGAAAAAATCACCGCAGGTTGCGGAGGCATCCGTCGGCACACCCCTTGCGGGTGCGAGGATGGATGTTGCGATGGCCCGCCTCGAACAAGGGCGACCCGATGAGGCGTTGGGCCTAACCGTTTCTGCGTGGGCTGCTGACCCCGCGTCCGCCGAAACTCGCGCTCTAACAGAATCGCTGCTAAAACAAACGGTCTGGAACTTCCCGGAAGTCACGCTCGCGCACCCGCTGCCGGTTGAGCACGTGGAGTGCGACGCGGGGTCCACGCTCTGGGTCAGTCTCGGTGGGCAGACCAACACCATCGCACGCTGGGATCTCGAAAAGCTCAAGGTCGAGGAGGTTTTGTTCCCCTTGAATGATGTCTCCACCCGGAGTTTCGTGTTTGATTCAGGGCATCGCTGGATGGTAGTTGAGCGAGGAATGGTGTCGTTGTTGTGCGATGCAATGACGCTCAAACCGATCGCCGATTTAGGCCCGCTACCCGATTTTCTAACGCCATCTGCAGGGGTGGTTTTTTCGAGCGATGGCCTTCTAGTGGCGCACCCTGCGTTTGTTTCGGCGAGCGACCACTCGATCCTCTGGCACCTGCGTGATACGGCAACTGGCCAAATCATCCGCTCGTCCGAGCCTTCTGCAGTCGGCGAATCGCGTCCGCTGGCTGCCCATCTCGACCGCAATCGTCTGCGGGTATTGCGAGCCGATGGCAGCTTCATGGAGATGCCGATCTCCCCGGTGGAGCCGATCCACGAAATTCCGCCGCAAGTGCCGCTGCATTTGTTTCATGGACAGTTTTCCGCCGACGGAAAATCCGTTCTAACACTTCAGGAATTGAGTCCTCATCAAGCGCTGGTTCGCAAGGTCATTTCAGAGGGTGAAGCAAATGATGGATCGCTTGATTTGAATGCGCTCACCCAGCGCTTTCCATGGAGTCGGAATCCGAATCTTTGGAATGGCCTCATGAGCGGAGCGGATGCGCCCTATGAGATCCAGGATGGGCTTGTTCAACTTCGGTGGGGTAACCACAGCCCGATTGAGCGGGAGAGTGCCATCACTGCGCTGGCAATCCGCGCAGACCATGTCATCACCGGCGAAGCAAATGGCATGGTGGTGTTGCATCGGTTGTTGCCCTTGCCGACGGAACGTCGATCGCCAAAGAAGCCGGTTGCGGCAAGCAGCGAATTTCTAACCGAATTAAAGAAACTCTCTGAAGCATTGAGCGGCCGCCGCTACCATGAAGAAACCCGCAGTTTCACTCGGGTGGAAGCGACCGAGCGGATTTCACTCCTGGGCACCTGCGACTTCAAGGTCATTCATGCCACCCTGCCTGCACTCGACTTTGAACCGGTGCTCGCTGGATTTCGCGCGATTCGCCAACGGAGCGCTGGGCCGCTCGCCACGGTGAAATTGTTAGATCGTCTTACTCAAGCTGCGCCCTTGCATGAACCGATCGCTGAGCTCGCAGCGCTCAGGAATGCTGCGCAAAGCGGAGATTCGCCGATGATGCTCGCCGCTATCCGACGTGCGGGTGGAAATGGTCCCGCAGCCGCCACGGCCCTCGCGCTGGCGCTGAAATCCGATCACCCCGAGTGGATCGATGCCTGCCTTTCAATGGCGATCGATCTACCGCCCTTGCTTCGGCAGCTCGCGGCATCGCGCATCGCGTGGCTGCAAAATCGCAAGGCCGACGCGCTCTCGGGATGGCCCGTGGTGTTTCCCGACCTCGCAGAAATCCGAATGCGTGAAGATTGGTGTGGATGGGAGCAGGCAGACTTTGCGCCTGCTTTCCAACAGGCTCAGAAATGGGTTACTGACTTGCTGAACTCGCTCGTCATTGCGGAGAATGCCACGCCAGAAGAGCGGAAGGCCGTGGTTGCGCGTCTAACCGATTCCGCCACCATCGCCATGGTGGGCCGCGTTCGTTTTGCAGATGCCTGCCTCAAGGCGGCTCTTGCCCTTGCATCGCAGAAGGGAGAATCCGTCGCCACCTTCACCCTCGCAAAAATCGCCCGGGAAACTGGCGCTCCTGCCGAGCCTTGCCTGCGCGCCGAGGCTCTCGCGCTCACTGCACTTGGACAGTATCAGAAGGCTCATGCACGGTGGATCGAGTTGATCACCGAGCATCCTGTTGCGACCACTCTGCCGGGCGACTACGCTGAGGCGGCTTACACCGCATTTGAAAACTCCGACCCACGCCAAGCGATGGAGATTCTCACCACCGGGATGCATCGGTTTCCTGAGGATGGAAATTTCGCGTTGCGTGCGGGTTGGGTCGCGCTTCTCACTGGAAATTCCGAACGTGCCTACCGATTTCTTCGCGAGGGCGAGCGCATCGGCTTCCCCAAAGAAAAGCTCGAGAACGGCACCGCGCTGCTCACCATCGCTGCGGCTCTAACAGGTGCAACCGACGATGCGGCCGTCTATTTCAAAGATCTATTAGAAATTGATCCTGCGTGGGCCGACCCAGCGACCCTTGACACGCTTGACTGGCCACAAGAACTCAAATCGGTTCTTGGCCAGTTCTCTCGTTAGTGTTTCAAGCGAGATCCTTCACCTGCACTTGCGCCCACCATTCCTTGAAGGTGTTGATGAAGGTGTGGTGATTCGGATGGTCTTGATAGATATCATGGTCCCCGATGTCCTTGAACTGCATGGTCAGCGCGTAGTCCCATGATTGGTCGATCACGGGGCGGATTGCGACCTTCGCTGGCACGGCCCAACGACCGCTCGCAACGAGGTCAATCTCAAGCAACGCCGCCAATCCTTGCTCGAAGATCGCGCGATCGACGTCGTTTTGGTATTCATCCTTCAGCCAGAAATAAACATGATGGTCCATGGACAAGGACATAATGCTCAGAGCCTCAATCTGCAAGCCCCGATCTAGCGTCGGCATGCGATGGCACGGCAGGTTGGTCTGCAATGATTGGCTGGCTTATCCGCGGGAAATCCGTCAGGGTCGCTGCGCCACCACGGACATTAGCCACCCACGAAACCATGCGCCTCATCGCAAATTTTAGAACCCGAACCTTTTCATTTCAGGCATGAACGAGGAGCGAGTGGTGATCATCGGTGGCGGAGTTATTGGGCTTTGTTCCGCGTATTATGCGGTGAAACGAGGGCTCAAGGTCCTCTTACTTGAGAGTGGGTCGCCGGGTTCGGACAACTGCTCGATGGGCAATGCGGGAATGGTGGTGCCGAGCCATTTCACACCGTTGGCGGCGCCGGGGATGATGGCGAAGGGCATGCGCTGGATGTTCAATCCCGAGAGCCCGTTTTATGTTCGGCCGCGGCTTGATCTCGATCTCGCGCGGTGGGGTTGGTTGTTCTATTGGCACTCGAACGAGCGGCATGTCGCGGCATCGCGCGAGTTGCTGCGAGACTTGAATCTCGAGAGTCGGCGTTTGTTTGCCGAGCTAGCGGCGGATGAGGATTTCGGCTTGGTGAAACGTGGCTTGCTGATGCTTTGCAAAACCCAGAAAGGCTTGGATGAAGAAGCGAAAGTCGCGGCGGAAGCCCATGAAATCAGCCTGCGGGCCGAGGTGTTAGACTCTGCAGCAGCAGCGCGGTTAGACCCTGCGATCACGATGGACATCGCAGGTGCCGTGTATTTTCCCGACGATTGCCACTTGAGCCCTGAGCGGTTCATGGCATCGATCCGGCGGCGCATCATTGACGGGGGTGGCGTGATCGAAAGTGGCGTGAGCATCGATGCGATTGAGACCGACGGCGGCAAAGTGGTTGCGGTGACGGGGAATGGTCGGCGCTTTGAGGGTGGCCAATTTGTCGTCGCCGGTGGGTCCTGGAGCGCGAAGTTGTTGCGGTCGGTTGGACTGAAATTGCCCATGCAGGCCGGAAAGGGCTACTCGCTTACTTTGCCGCAGCCGCCGGAATTGCCCGAGCTTTGTTCGATCTTTGCCGAGGCGAAGGTGGCCATCACCCCGATGGATGGCAGCCTCCGATTTGGCGGCACGATGGAGGTGGGTGGCCTGGATTTATCGATTAATCCCGCACGGGTGCGCGGAATCATCAAATCCGTGAATGCCTATTTTCCAAACTTCTCGCCGGAAGATTTTGAGGGCGTAAAGCCATGGGCCGGCCTGCGGCCGGTGTCCCCCGATGGCATTCCTTACTTGGGGCAGGTTCCAAGCCTACCCAACCTAGTCGCCGCTTGCGGCCACGCCATGATGGGTTTGAGCTTGGGTCCTGTGAGCGGCCGACTGGTGGCGGACTTGCTGGCAGGCGATCCGCCGTTCCGGCCGATCGAGGGGCTATCCCCTGGAAGGTTCTGTTAGAAAGTGTGGCCTCAGTTTCCCGTAGCCAGGCCAGACGACTTACTTGCGGAAAGACGGTTGGATGGTGGACTTCTTCTTGGCCTCAGGCTTTGAAGAAGAGCCGATTTCCTTGTCAGACACTGGCTTGGCGGCATCTGCTGGTGGCGGGACGCCAGGGCCATCCGCGAAGGTGCGAACTCGGTCCGATGCCTCGTAGCGGCCGTCCATGTCGGTTTGGACCGCGTTGAGGGAGTTTTCACTCCGTACGATCGATGGTTGAATCAAAACCATCAACTCGCTGCGGTCATCTGAAATTGTGACCGTGGAAAACAGCCTGCCGAGATAAGGGATGTCGCTCAGTAGTGGGATGCCGCTCTTGTCATCTTTTTTCGTTCCACGAATCAAGCCACCGAGAACTATCGTTTGTCCTGCTGGAACCGTGGCCGTGGTTAGAATCTCGCGGGTAGAAATTTTTGGAACGGTGAGGTCACCCCCATTCGTGCCTGCTCCCTGAATGTCTTGATCACCATTTACCTCATCGTTCACAAGTGAAATTTGCATGGTGATTTCATTGTCCGAGTTGA
>CAILVZ010000335.1 GCA_903837825.1 Akkermansiaceae bacterium
ATTCCTAAAGAATACATCAACGCGGTTTATAAAGGCATCAACGAGTCGATGACCAATGGCATCATCGCCGGTTATCCCGTGATCGATGTGCATGTTGAAATCCTCGATGGTTCCTACCACGACGTTGATTCCAACGAAAACGCTTTCACCATGGCGGCCATTTTCGCCATGAAGGACGGCTTCAAGAAAGCAAAGTCCATTTTACTCGAGCCCATCATGGCGGTCGAAGTCTCAACTCCTGACGATTACCAAGGTGACGTCATGGGCGACCTCAGCCGCCGTCGCGGGCAAATCCAGAATACGGAATCCAAAGGCAAGCTCTCCATTGTGCATGCCAATGTTCCACTGAAGGAAATGTTCGGTTATTCGACAGCCGTCCGCACCCTTTCCTCGGGGCGTGCTTCCTATGCGATGACGCCATCGCATTTCGAGCAGGTCCCAACCAATATCGTCGAAGAAATCGTCAGTGACCGCCTAGGCTAACTGATCCTGATTACTCGCCCTGTAGCCAACCACGTAAACCGTCAAACAACTTCTCCACCATGGAAAATCAGAAAATCCGCATCCGCCTGCGCGCCTTCGACCATCGCGCCATCGACCGCTCCGCCCAAGAAATCGTGGAGACTGCCAAACGCACGGGAGCCCGTGTCGCCGGCCCGATCCCGCTTCCGACCCGTATCGAAAAGTTCACGGTCAACCGTTCGGTTCACGTCAACAAGAAGTCGATGGAGCAGTTCGAAATCCGCACCCACAAGCGCTTGCTCGACATCGTCGATCCGACCGCCCGCACCGTGGACGAGCTCAAGAAGCTCAATCTGCCAGCCGGTGTTGACATCACCATCCGTATCTAAGTTCAGGAGCGTCTGTTTCTAAATTTCTAATTTCTAATCTCTAATTCTTTTATCGCCATGTCACTCGGCCTCCTCGGCAAAAAAATCGGTATGACCCGCCTGTTCGACCAACAGGCCGGCATCATGATCCCTGTCACTGTTATCGATGTTTCCGGTAACACGATTCTCCAATCGAAGACCCCTGAAACCGACGGTTACACCGCGGTCCAAGTCGGCTACGGCGATCAAAAGGAACACCGCGCCACCAAGCCTGCTCTCGGCATCGCCAAGAAGGCCGGTTGCGCTCCCAAGCGTTTCATCCAGGAATTCCGCGTCGAAAACGGCGTCGAACTTCCAGCAGTTCATCCGGGTCTCGAAACCTTCACGGAAGGCCAGTGGGTCGACGTGATCGGCGAATCCAAGGGCCGCGGTTTCCAAGGTGCGGTCAAGCGCCACGGATTCGGTGGTTTGAAGATGACCCACGGCTCCATGATGCACCGCCGGACGGGAGCCATCGGTTGCCGCTCGACCCCAGGTCGCGTTTGGAAAAACCAAAAGATGCCCGGCCACATGGGAACCACCCGTTCGACCGTGCAAAATCTCAAGATCGTCGCTGTTCGCAAGGAAGACGGCGTCATCCTCGTCTCTGGTGCGGTTCCCGGTTCTAACGGCAACTACGTCACCGTCCGCCCAGCCAAGAAGAAGTCCGCCTGATCCGGTGGCATTTTTGAAACCTCTCACGATTCCCAGTCATGTCCGCTAAGACTTTCACCGCAGAAGACGCTCAAGCCGCCAGCCTCGTGTTGGTAGGTGCCGAGAAAGGTCGCCAAGCCGTCCACGATCTCGTGGTCGCCTATCGCGCCAACCGCCGCACCGGCTCCGCTTGCACCAAGACCCGGGGCGAGGTCTCCGGTAACAACCGCAAGATCTACAAGCAAAAAGGCACCGGTGGTGCCCGTCACGGCGACAAGCGCGCCCCGATCTTCGTCGGTGGTGGTGTTGTCTTCGGACCACGCCCTCGCGACTACTCCAAGAAGGTGCCGAAGACCGTCCGCAAGTTGGCCCTGCGCCGCACCTTGGGTGACCTTGTTAGCGCCGGCAAGGTTCTGACCGTGCCTTCCTTCTCCGTCGCCGATGGCAAGACCAA
>CAILVZ010000336.1 GCA_903837825.1 Akkermansiaceae bacterium
GCTTGGCGTATAGGCGAACCTGCGACGGTTCGCCGAGCACGTCGCTAAGCACCAAATCGTATCCGCTTTTCAGACCGGACAGATTTCCCGCGAGGTCGAGAAACGTCGAGTCCTGCTGCTCACCGGGCAGTCCGCCGCGAAACCGCGTGAGGTCGCTCGTTACCTTCACCGGGCCGTCGCCGATCATGTCCCAGTTCACCTTTCCATCGCTGCCGGTGATGCGGAGCCCGCCCTCGATGATGGGGCGCACAAGCACAAATTGCCGATCGCCCCGCAAATGCAGCACCCCGCCTTCGTAGGTGAGCGTGCGACCATTGTTCATCGCCATCCGTGCGTCGCCCTCGATGACAGAAATCGTGTAGCTGCGGTCGCCGCGCTGCATCGCCGCGAAAACCCGATCCACCGCCGCAGTTGCCCGACTTGGTGCGAGCGCGAAGAACACCGCACCGAGCATGACGAGCGCAGCTGCCGCCCATCCCGCCCAGCGTAGAAGACGCGGCTTCACTGGAAACGCGACGATTTTCTCAGTGGCATCCGTTGTCGCTGCACCCGCGCGCCATGATAGCAGCGCGTGCATTCGCATCTGGCTACAATACGCCTCCAGGGCCGCCGGATCGTAACGCAGCGCTTCATTCAGCGCCGCCTGCGCCTCGGCAGAAAGCTCGCCATCCAGCACAGAATGCATGACTTTTCCAAACTCCGGGTTCATGCCGATTCCTCCCTTGCGAGCGTGGTAGTGACACACTCCTGCAAAGCGCGACGGATGCGATAGAACATCGCCGCGAGCGCGTTCTCCGGCTGCCCCAAACGTCCCGCCATCGCCCGCACCGTTTCACCGCACTGATAGCGTTCATCCACCATCGCCCTCTGACTCTGCGGAAGTTTTTGCAGGCAACGTTCCAACGCTGCCAGCTCCCGCTCCGGCTCCATCGGTTGCACCTGCAGCGCCGAGGCAACACGTTCCAAAACATCGTCATCCAGCACAAGCCGCGACCTGGACTGACGGGTGCGCCAAGCCATAACTTCGAACCGCGCGAGCGTCAGCGCCCAGTTGATGAAAGGTTTCGACTCATCATAGCGATGAAACTCACGGCATAGTTTCAAATTCGTCTCCTGCAACACATCCGCTGCCTCATCTCGCCCACCCATGAGCGAAACGATGAAGGCATAAATCGAACTCTGCGCCGACGCGAGTCGCTGGGCGAATTCGGGTGTCATTTGTGAGCGTCCATTATCCATTCTCCTATTATGAGCGCTGGGACACCGAGTATGACGGAAAATCTTTCGCGCCATTTGTGAGCAGCGCACTTTTCACGACTCTAAGAATTCGTTAATTTATAGTTAATACCAAGACTATTAATAGTATGCATATAATATTCCAGAATAAAGCTAACAGGAAAGTCCGCCAGACTGGTGCAGGGAAACATTGCCGCGGATAGCGAAGTTAATGATGACGAGGCGGGGGGTGGTGACGTTGCTTGCTTTCGACTGCTGTCGCCGTAGCCACACCCTGGGGTCTCGCACAGCGAGCCCAAGCACGACGTGCTTCTATTCCGCCACTTCCATGTTGTTGCGGAGATTGTCGGCGGCGCGCCAGAGCTTGGTCTTGAAGCCGAGGTTGGTGGCAGAGTCGGTTGGCGGAAAATTTTGAGCGGGCCATGCGGTGGTGGCCTGGATAAGGCTGCGCCACTGCAACCGCTGGGGGTATGGAGCTATCGGACCTATGGGCCTCGGGGTCAGAGGCTGGGCAGAAAAAAGCCCGACCGAGATGGCGGTCGGGGCCGGGAGCGGCGAAATGGGGAGAGAAAAAACGGCTCGCGTTGGCTTACTTGCCGAGGGCTTCGAACTTGGGCGTCAGGTAGTCGGCGCAGCTGTCGAGCGAGGCGAGGTGGATATAGTCGGCCTCGGGGACTTCGATGCCGTGCTGCTTGCGGAGCTCCATGA
>CAILVZ010000337.1 GCA_903837825.1 Akkermansiaceae bacterium
ACTTGGCTAACGCTCTGGCCTCTTCGGCAACACGCTTTCTTAGGTCTGGTGGAGATACGACCTCGACGTCCCGGCCGTATTTGAGGATGTCCATCAGTAGCTCGCGGTGGTCGGAAAAAGGGATCTCAAGTACGAAACTACCGTCGTCCTCGAAGTGCGAACGTTGTTTCGAGTGCCAACGTTCGGCAGATACCCATCGGGCGCGATTCTCATTGAATTTAAGTGTCGCCCATTGGATATCCCGACCAGAAAATATGCCATAGCCGGCACCAAGTACTTCATCGAGCGTTTTCAGCGGAATATCCTTGGCCGCCTTGTTGAGGACTTCCGCTGTTTGCACCGAATCAAGAGAGAAGCTTCTCAGTCCGTCTCGGGTATGGCACCAAGCGTCCAGGTACCAGTTTTCCCGGTAATGAACGAGGCGCTGAGGTGAGATTTCGCGATCCATGGTTTCGTTGGTAGAGCGGGCGTAATAACGAATGGTCAGCCGCTTTCTCCTCAGAAGGCCCGATCCGATCATCTCGAAATGCTGCAAAGTCATCCGGCGAGCTGGGACACCGAGGATTTTGACTCGCTTTCGAATCTCATCCTGAGTGTTCTCTGCCGCCCCCATCAGGGCGTTTAGGCGTGAAACCAAGGGTTGTACATGCGGTCCCAACAAGCCACCAGAATCGATGCCCGTCAGCAGGTGCTGCATAGTCAGGAGCGCATGAATCTCAGAGGCATTGAACCAAAGACCTGGGAGTTCATACTGATCGCCAACATGCTTGTTCTTGGTCTCGAATCGGTAGGCACGATCATCCCGGTCCCAGATGATCGGCGCGTTCAAGCGGTTCCGCATGTATTCCAAGTCCCGTTTCAGCGTGGCAGCGGATACCGATAGGGACTCCAGCAACTCAGAAAATGTGACCCGCTTGCGTTCTGCCAACAGCTTATCAATCTTGTAGAAGCGTTCGGTCCGGTCCATGATCAGTTCCCTTGAGTCGCTCATGTGGTGAGCTTGCAAGCCGCTACTCTAATGCCAAGAGCAATTCCGGACAAGCAAACCCGATATATCCAAACCGAGAGCATTCAAAAGGCCATGCAACGAAATCTGCTTCAAGTCACGTTAAGTGACTTCAAGACAGCCATGAAGCCGTTCGCGGCAAAACGGCGAAGACTTG
This sequence comes from Akkermansiaceae bacterium, assembly GCA_903837825.1. Lineage (GTDB taxonomy): Bacteria > Verrucomicrobiota > Verrucomicrobiia > Verrucomicrobiales > Akkermansiaceae > Luteolibacter. Next base: position 1,164 of record CAILVZ010000337.1, read on the forward strand.
GAACCGTCCTTCTGGCCTTTGAGGGAGGCTTTCTGTCGATTGAGTCTGGCGAGGTAACAACTGTCATGCACGCAGAGGGGAACTGGCATGGACGGGCATTGTTTTCACCCGAGGTACTGCGCGCGATAGCAACGTTTCCACCGTCACAAGATCCCATCACCATCTCCTATGCGGATGGGCACGTGTTGATTGGGACCATGACGATCCCCTGCCAGTGGGAAAGTCCGTCGAAGCAACTGATTCAGGTGCTCACAAATCCAGACCTTGTGGATTTGCTGGCGCTGGGAAAATCGATTTCTCGGGCAGAGTATCTGGGCTCTGGGTTAGGCAAGAAGATCCGAAGTGCCCAAGAAAAGGCTGAACGTCGCATCAAGAACGCAGCGGCGCAATTAGCCGACCTGGACATCACTGAGACCGAGATCAGAACCTTGGTCGAATCTCGGGTTGCTGAGCGCCTTGGGGTCGGTAAGAAAGTCCGCTAAGGGAACTGTCAGTAGGCAGGTCCGGGAATACTAGCCAACGTAGAAGCACTGTGTTCAGTCACTGCAATCAAGTCTTCAATTCCGCACTGGAGCACGGCTATCAATCCACCCAAAACAACGGTGGAGAGATGACTGGATTGGCCATCCACTATGCGAATAAGTTGCGGGACGGAAATTTCGACGCCGATGGCCTTCAGCATTCTCTGCAAAGCGGCAACAGAGCGGATACCTCGTTCGGCCATGACAACACGAATTCGAAACGCCAGCGTGGCTGGGCCACCCTGGGCAGGGGCAGTACGGGACATAGTGTCGATCCTCACAAAACGACAGGGTCCGATGATCCGGGCGGCAGGATTGCCGATTTCGTCAGTGTACCAAAAACTCCGTATTAATGAAAAATGTTTCATAAGATGATTGACAATTGCGGAATCGCTCTTCATACTCCGCCTCCATTCGATAACCAGCCGGTATAGGCATCAAGATAAAAGGATCAGACGCGGGGTAGCGCAGTTGGCAGCGTGCCGGGTTCATACCCCGGAGGTCGGTGGTTCAAATCCATCTCCCGCAACCAGAAAAAACTATGAAACCAAACTTCATCACCTCAATCGCGACACGACGTAATCCGGCCATTGCCGGCATACCGTCCTGTGCAGTCATGGCCAAACGCCATGGCTTTAAGCGACTCGAGAAAACGATTCCGTCGTTTGGTGGTGCTGGCTTTGGTTATCCAACGTACTGCCATTCGTGGGATCTGGGAACAAGAGTCATCCGGGAGGGACGATACATGGCGTAAGCCATCTGTCCTTGGCAAAAGAAGGTGCCAAAGCCCGGATCTCCGCGAGGAATCCGGGCTTTGTGTTTTTGGTTCAGAAATCCTTCCCATTCGGAAGGTCCGCTTCGAAAGTGAAGCGTCAGTTCTTAAACAATTCGGATGCGGTTCAACTGTCGAGCGCGGGAAAAGGATGTCCTCACACGTCCGGATGCCGAATTCGACAGCCTCAGGCACGCCGCTGGCCTGTCCATCCTTTCGGGGATGGAGAACAGCGGCACTCCAACCTTTTCAATAACTGTCGGGAGTTGAAGTCATGAAGCCAACAATCAAGCCACGAAATCCGCTCGTGGCGCCGTCCAAGTTCCGAAAAGCGGGCTTGCATCAAAAGCCCTTCAAGACACAGCGGCGTGCCGAGCGAATCAGTTTGATGAAATCCATCAGTGATTCCACGAAGGAAACGAGCAAGCCTGAGTTTCAACCCAAGCACCTGGTCGTCGGATGCTTCGCTTGAAGTTCAGGCACCGAATTCAAGCCACCATTCAGGAGAACACCATGCAATCAGAAATCATTCGCAAATTCCTCGATACCTCGAGGAGCTATCTCAGCAGCGAGAACAGTAGTGCGGGGGAGTGAAACGGACAATCATCCCGGTCTCATAAGCCGGAGATAGCGGGTTCGACTCCCGCACCCGCTTCCAGTCAGGGTGTGGCGCAGTTGGTAGCGCGCCTCGCTTGGGACGAGGAGGTCGCTGGTTCGAGTCCAGCTACCCTGACCAACAAACCTTGGGCGTCTTGGTGCTATGGCGTGTGCACCGCCGGGCTGTAACCCCGGCCCCTCGTGGATAACATTCCTGGTTCGACTCCAGGGACGCCCACCACCAAATCATTGCCCCGCTGGTGTAGTGGCAGCACAAGAGTTTCCAAATCTTTTGGTGGGAGTTCGATTCTCTCGCGGGGTGCCATCAAGAACCGTGGCCTTTCTGGCGTAAGTGGTCTGCGCGCCTGTCTGAAGAACAGGAGGATGCCGTTCGATTCGGCGGGAAGGCACCAGTTTCAACGTGCAGTGGCCGAGCGGTTGAAGGCGTCAGTCTGCAAAACTGAAGGCGATAGCCCACGACGGTTCGAATCCGTCCTGCACGTCCAAGTCTTACCTGTGGTGTTCGTAGTGTAGTGGCCTGCATTTCTGGCTGTGACCCAGAAGGTACCGGATCGATACCGGTCGAACACCCCAACTACTTAAGCCGGCCTGGCGCAATTGGCAGACGCGCCTGCCTTAGGAGCAGGATGTTCCGATTTCGACTCTCGGGGCCGGCACCAACCTTATGCCCGTAGCTCAACGGATCAGAGCGCCGGCCTACGAAGCCGGAGGCTGCAGGTTCAATCCCTGCCGGGCATGCCACAAGAAACCGCATTCGAATCTACCAATCTACTCGCCTGAAAGGGGCGAAGCAGGGTGACGACTATGGTGCAAATACTGGGACTCGACATCGCCGGCAATCCGGCGCAATGGCTCACTGCAGAACAGGCGATTACGGCTGCCGCTACGGGTGGTATCGCCTGGCAATGGGGCGAGGAACCCATCCTCTTTCGCGGAGGGTGGAATCGACAGGGGGAGCGCTCAACCATCGAGTTGTTTCCGATCGTGGCCTTGGCTGGTCGTAAGCCTGATGCTTGGCTGCGTGAGGAACTGCCGCTCACCAATACCTTGCTGTTCCGGCGTGACCGCCATACGTGCGCCTACTGTGGGTACGAATTTACGCATAGGGAACTCAGTTGCGACCACGTAGTACCTCGTGTGCAAGGAGGCCCTGACGTCTGGACCAATGTGGTCACCGCCTGTCGTTCCTGTAACCAGCGCAAGGGTGGTCGTCGGCCGGAACAGACCAGAGGCATGCAGTTGTTGTTTGTGCCCTATGCACCGTGCCTTTGGGAGCATTTCATTCTATCGGCTCGGGGAATCCTCGCAGATCAGATGGATTTCTTGGCGGCGCGACTTCCGCGTCACAGCCGGATTTTGAGTTAGCTCATCACCTGAGCTGACTGGATATGATGAGTAGTAATTGGATAAGGGAGCAATAGAAATGCCAATCAAGGAGGTTCTGACTTCACAGCGGGTACCCGTCAAGATCTGGACCGATGATGTCGATGACAAGTCCAAGCAGCAACTGGCGAACATCGCCAGTCTGCCGTTCATCCATCATCATGTCGCGGCCATGCCGGACGTACATCTGGGTATTGGTGCGACCATCGGTTCGGTGATCGCCACCCACAAGGCCATTATTCCTGCCGCCGTCGGGGTGGATATCGGCTGTGGCATGGTGGCCTGTCGGCTAAGCATTACGGCCAATGATCTGGACGAGAAATCACTGAAGAGCGTTTTCGATCAAATCAGTCGGGATGTGCCGGTTGGACGGGGGATGCACAACAATCGACATGCGTTCGAGGAGAAGGCACAGCCATTTGATCTCGGCTTGAATCGTATCCTCGAGAAGCACCCGGTATTGGAAAAGAGCATTTGCGGGACGACCAAATGGGTTAAGCAGATGGGTACCCTGGGTGGCGGCAATCACTTCATCGAGGTCTGCCTGGATGAATCCAATCAGGTGTGGGTCATGCTGCATTCCGGTAGCCGAGGCATCGGCAACACGCTGGCCGAGTACTTTATCCAGTTGGCTCGGAAGGACATGGAGCAATGGATGATCCATCTGCCGGATCGCGATCTCGCTTACTTCCCCGAAGGCACAGTGCATTTCGACGATTACGTTGAGGCGGTGCATTGGGCCCAGGAGTATGCCTTCCAGAACCGGCAGTGCATGGTTGATCTGGTACTTGAAGCGCTTCGCCGCCATTTGCCGGCCTTCGAGGTGACCAGTGAGGTAGTGAATTGCCACCACAACTACGTGGCCCAGGAGCACCACTATGGAGCAAATGTCTGGGTAACTCGGAAAGGAGCGATTCGGGCCAGAGAAGGTGATCTGGGCATCATTCCTGGAAGCATGGGGGCGAGGAGCTACATCGTGCGCGGGCGTGGTAACCCGGAAAGTTTCAATTCAAGCGCTCACGGAGCGGGTCGTCGTATGAGCAGGACCGCTGCGGAGAAGCAGTTTACGGAAGCTGATCTTGCCAGGCAGACTGACGGCGTGATCTGTCGCAAGGACAAGGGCGTGGTTGATGAGATTCCGGGAGCCTACAAGGACATTGATGTCGTTATGGAAAACCAGAAGGATTTGACTGAAACCCTGCACACCTTAAAGCAGGTAGTTTGTGTGAAAGGGTAGGGCGAGCTGAGTAGCGCATCCCATGAGCTACTCAGTGCCTATGATTGGGTTGCGCGTTGGATAGAGAGGACGTCATGAGCAGGCGATTATTCTTTGAACGAATGGTGGCGCTGATTGGCATCAGCGTAGCAGTCCCTTTTGCGGGAGCAACCACATCGAGGCAGATTGAGCTGCAGCGATCTCCCGTGGCTGGATTTCAGTATCACCAAGGTGAGGTAGTTTGGCCGATGCTAGCCGTAGGGACTTCCCTAACGTTGGTTCGGGAGCCGGAGAATCAGTATGACCCAAGGGCTGTCCGTGTCGACTGGCAAGGGCAGAAGCTCGGCTATGTACCGCGAATCGACAACGCGGCGGTGAGTCACTTACTGGATAGTGATCAGGTTGTGGCAGCGACGATCGTTAGCTTGAGCGATTCCACCAATCCCTGGGATCGCATTGAGTTCGTGGTCCATCTCATAAGCTGAGAGGGTATTGACCGTCAACCTGATGTAAGTGGCTTCTGTGTCTAAATATCAAAAGTAAGCCAGTCGTAGCCAGCCCAGAGAAACCCAATTGAATCTGTTGAGCCATTACCATTCTTTGGCTTCATTGAATATTTACGCTTGTTGTCAATTGTCGTCAGCGACCATGTACTCAAACATTCTTCACACTGGCAGTAAAAGTCCTTAGGGCGGTTGGCATCCCAGGACGGTTTCGCAAGTTTTCCACAGTGGCATGTTGCCAACTGTTTAAGTGCACTAATCGCATAGCTCAGCTTTCTCGTCAGATCATCGCTAGCCCTGACATTTGTGAGAAGCTCCATCAAGGTGGATTCCTGATCCTGGGGAAGGGGGGCGATTAAAATTGATCCAGTTTTTGACACTGGTCGAAACTCTGTCCAGCTATCAATCACCTGTTTAGCGGCTGTTGGAAACGGCCCGATCGGATTAGAAAAATTCTTCAGTAATGGCTCAAGAAGC
>CAILVZ010000338.1 GCA_903837825.1 Akkermansiaceae bacterium
GACCTGCTTTGGCGGGCGAGTTCGTGCCTGCTGATTATTTTCGTGAATTGGAGCGTGCGCAGCTGTGTCGAGGCGAGCGACCTTTGGAAATCGACCTTGGCTGCGGCGATGGTTCGTTTCTGCTGGGGATGGCGAAGGAATTTCCGGAGCGGGATTTTCTGGGGGTCGAGCGTTTGCTTGGCCGTGTGCGCAAGGTCTGCCGGAAGATCACGCGCCAGAGTCTCGGCAACGCCCAAGTCCTCCGCTTGGACAGCCGCTACGTCGTCGAGTGGTTGTTGCCGGAGGCGGCGGTTTCCCGCTTGCATTTGTTGTGCCCGGACCCATGGCCCAAGCTGCGCCACCACCGGCGGCGTCTGGTACAGGTGGAGTTCTTGCGAGCCGTGCGACGAGCGCTGGTTCCAGGCGGTGAGTTTTTGTTCATGACCGATCATGAAGAGTACTTCCAGTGGGCGGTGGAAAAGACTTTGGAATTCGGCGGGTTTGAGCGGCTCGAGTGGAATGAAGATTCGTTTTTCTATCCGAAGACCGACTTCCAAGAACTCTGGGAAAGCGAGGGGAAATCGATGTTCCGTCTTCGCTGCTGCAGGCCGCTCAGCGATGCTTGAGGATTACCACCGACTGATCGACAAATCCCTCGAGGCGTAAGTTACCGAGCTCATCGATGCGGAGGGTGACACCGCCGGTTTGACCTTGGTGGATCGGCTGGATGCCACGGGACCGCCAGTAGGCCACGGACTCGGGTTTGCGCCGCTCCTCTAACGGAAATTCCGAATGGGATGCGACGATGGCCTGCGGGTTGACCGCGTCGAGAAAGGCATCGCTTAGGGTGGATTGATCGCGGTGCATTCCGGCGATGATCACATCGGCAGAAATTTCACGGTGAGTGTTGAGTAATTCTTGTTCCGCTGAGATGCCTGAGTCGCTGGTGAAAAGGATTTTCCAGCCCTGCCAGTGGAGCCGGAGGATCGCCACGCGGTCATCGGCGGGGAGATTTTGTGAGCGTGGGTCTGGCGCGAGGAGAACCTCTAACACCGCCCCGGCAGGCATCGGGAATTGGTCGCCATCGGCGAGTTGAATCGTGTGGACTCCATGAGTTAGAGCTTCGGTGGCCCATGACCGAAATGCAGGGCTGCGGGAGTGTTCGACGGGAAGCAAGACTTGGCGGATCGGGAACGCTTCCCAGACCTTGTTGCCGCCGCCGAGGTGCCCGCCATCGGGGTGAGTTAACACCACGGAGTCGGGTGCCGCCCCGAGTTGTCGCAGCGAAGGCATCACCTGTCGCTTGAAGCGGTAACGATCGGCGCAATCGATGAGCACTGCGCCGCTTGGGCCGCCTGAGAAACAAGCGGCTCCGGCACCGTGTTCGAGGTCGTAAACTAACAGAAATGGCTGAGGGTTCTGCATCAATTGGAAATGCCCGCCCGGGATCGCGGAAAATCCTTCGGCGGTTTTCACGCAGCCATCCGCCACCAGGCCGTTGATTTGGTTCACCCAGCGCGAGGCAAGTGGAACGAGCGGATGCAGGGCGGCACCGAGAAGCGCAGCGCACAGCAGTAAAAATACCATGGGCACGAAGACCACCCCGGCGAGCACCGATACCGGTGTGACCAATCCGAAATGCAAGGCGGTCAATGGCGTAGACCCGATCCCCGCAGCGAGCGAGACTCCCAGTGATTGCGCGAGGTTTCTGCGCAGGCCCAGCCAAAGTTTTTGCCAGCGGCTCATCAGGGTGATGGGCAAATAGAGCTCCGGCTTGGCGAGCCAGGCAAACCACCGCATTGTCCATCCGGTGCCGAGGGCGATGGCCGCGACCACGCCGTAGGAAAGTTGGACTCCGGGCTGGAAAAGTAACCTGCCATCCCACAGGGTGGCGACGAGCAAGACGCCACCAAGTGCGTTGAGCAAATCGGGGCGGCGGCGCGTGATGAAGGCGCCGAGAAAAATGGCTGCCATCCATGCCGAGCGTTCGGCGGGAGCGCTGTTTCCGGTGAGCCACGCGTATCCGAAAATCAGCGGGATCAAGACGGGAACCGCCCACCGCCGAGGCGTGCCGACCCATTTCAAAAGTAACCAGCCGATGCTGCCTACCATCGCCACGTGCAAGCCGCTCACGGAGAATGCGTGCAGGGTGCCGCTGTTCCGAAAGGCTGAAACCAAGGCATCGGCGTCGGGTGGTTGCTCGCCAATCACCACCGCGCGGATCACTGCGGCTTCTTGGGAATCCTCCGGCAGTCCGTCGGTCACTGCGGCTCGGAAGCCGCGCCGGATTTTCGCGCCCAGCTCAGACCATGCACCCGTCACGACCTCACCATCGATCCATGACGCATCGTAGACGGCCGCAATCCCTTGCCGCTCCATCCATGCGGATGGGTCAAATTCCCCAGGATTTCTAGGGATAGGCAGTGGACTAAAGTTCCCCTTCGCCCGGACCACGGAGCCAGCCACGGGCGTTGCTCCACGACCATTCCACCAGACTTTCACACCCGCGTGTGGGCCATCGAGTAAGACGGTGGGCGCGGACCAGTAATGGCCGCCGCTTTTGGCATCCTTGAGAACACAGGCTCGTTGTTCTCGAGGGTGCGATTCTAACAAAGCCCTTTTTGCGGCATCGCAAGTCTCAGTCCGCCAAGTGAATCCGGAGACCGCGAAGGCGCCGCCGATCGCCCACGCGAGGCCGATCCTCCAGCCGCTGACCCCCCCGCCTAACAACCCTAGCAAGCCCGCCAGCACAAGGCTTGCGGAAAAATGCCGATCTGCCACCAGCACACAAGTCGCTGCTCCCACCGCCGCGACGAACAACGGGTGCCGGCGAGAAAATGCCCCGAGCTTTTCCTTGCTGGCGGAAATGATTTTCCGGATGACCACGGACCGAGCCATGACGCGTCATGCGGTGGAGATCCAGTCCATCTTTGGGGGGAGTTCGGGTGCTTGAAATTTTACGACTGCATCCGAGCTTGGTACTCCGCCTCCTCCGCAGCAGCTTGTGCCGCAGCGTCTGCGAGTTTCCATTCGTGCAGTTTGTGATTGGCGTTCGCCGAGTGGCGTGTTTCGGGGAATTGTTCGATCACCTGATTCATGATCGCAATGGCCGACTCGCGGTTGCCCTCCACCTCGTCATAAAGTTCCGCGAGGCGGAAGAGGAAATAAGCGGCATCGTTGACCTCCCACGCTTGGCTTTCGAGCGCGTAGCGGATGGTCGCAATCGCCGCTGCGGCGTCGCCGAGGTTGGTTTTCTGGATTTTCGCGATTTCCACCCACGGCAAGCGATTCAAGGGCTCGGCCGCAGCCGCCTGCTTGAAGGCCTCGATGGCACCCTCGTACTCGCCCTGAGCCAGCAGAGATCTGGCCGAGTGCATGACGTCCTTTTCAATCATTTCCGCGCTGTCATAGATGGCATGGGTGGCTCGCTGCGCGAAAAATGGCAGCACGAAGACCACGAATAAAATCCCCACCACGCCCGCTGTCAAAAACGTCATCAAGACACCCCGGAGCGTCCGCTCGTTATCGTTGGACTGAAGCTTGCTCTCGAGGTCGGCCACTTTTCCGTCGGGGTCGCCCTTTTCGTATTGGACGGTGATCTGCCGCTTGAGTTCTTCCGACTCTTTGCCGCTTTTAGCGAAGAAAAACCAAACCGAACCCAAGGCCAATGCCAGTAAGCCGTATCCAATCCATTTCATCATGCCCGAGATTGAGAGATCCTGACGCCTACGGGAAGCAAAATCCGCTGGATTTCACAAACGACGCGCGTTCCGACCCTCGTCGATGAGCTTCCAGAAATGCTTCGATCCTGCAAGTGCTTCGTCTTCAGAAAGGGGCATCTTTGAGCGGAATTTGAAGTCGGAAAAGGTCCCCTTGTGCAGTACGCGGTGGACGATCACCGCCGACTCCTTGACCTCGAAGTAGAACCGATAGTCCTTTGCGCGAAAACGATACAGGATGGTGCCGTCGCGATCAATCTTGCCAAAGCGCTCGCCGCTCAAGTTGTCCAGATCCTCCTTGCCGACCTTGAATTCATCCAGCAGTTCGAGCTGCTCAAGTGTCCCCAAGGCCGAAAGCTCTGCAGCACTGATCTCGTTAAAAACAATCTGAAACACGCGGCCATGCTAGCCAGACCCGCCACCTTTGCCAGTTCGAAATTGGCGGGGTCTCTCCGTGGTATCTAACCATTTTTCATGGGCACTGGCGCGGGCAGTGGGACGCCTCCTTGGATGCGGGAGGCTTCGGCAAGGAAGGCCAAGCGGTGGCCGTCGAGCCCGTCGAGCCCTGGCGGCATCGCATTGGGGCCCTGGAACATGGCATCGAGCGCATCGACCAGCCCGAAGTCGCCCCCACCATGGCCGGCATATCCCGCAGCCTCTGGAGCCACGACAGGGATGGTCTCCCAGGTGTCCGTGCGGTGTTCGCGCAGCCAGAGCTCGGGCGCCCCTGCGGTTTGAAAGGGTGACCCGCCCCGCAAGGAACCGAGCGTGCCGTGGATCTCGATGGTCCGCCCGAGGTCAAATGCGGTCATGCTCAGGGTGGCGGTCACTCCATTTTCCAATTCGGCGGAAAGCACCTGGTGGTCCACGGCGTCATTGTCGCATCGGTAAACGCAGCGTCCCCAGGGCGAGCTCTTGAGGAAATCGAGGATTTGGGAGTCTTCGGCCGTTTCCGAGTGATCCATGACCATGCGCAGCCACCCACGTTTGTCGGTGAGGTAGCGGTGGGCGTCGTAGGCGCAATCGGCAGCGGCGGGGCATCCATCCGTGCAACGCGGTGGGGCGCCTGCAGGCGCGTTTTGCGCACGGAACCACTCGAGTCGCCCAAAGCTGCTGACCGAGCGCGGCGCGGAGCCGGAAAGCCAGCACAGGAGATCGGTGTCGTGCGAGCATTTCGCGACGATCATCGGGGTGGACGAGCCGGTCTTCGACCAATGGCCACGCACATACGAATGGGCCTGATGGTAGGGCTCGACGCCCTCACTGGCGCGCAGCGTGATGATTTTTCCGAGTCGCCCGCTGTCGACCACCGCCTTCACGGCCCGATAAAATGGGGTGTAGCGCAGCACAAAGCCCAGCGCGATGCGACGGCCAAGCGAGCGGGCGAGCGCATCAAGTTCCTCACAGCGGGCGAGCGATTCTGCCGCAGGTTTTTCTAGCAGAAGGTCGTAACCGGATTTCAGCGCGGTCACCGCATGGCCAAAGTGATCGGCATCCTGGGTTGCGATGACCAAGACATCCGCGAGTTTTCCGGCGGCGAAGAGATCCTCAGCCGAGCGAAACGTGCGAACACTTCCTTCGGGAGCGAGCTCCGCAACTGCGGAGGTGCGTACCTCTACGAGGTCGGCGGCGGCGGTGATCTGGTAGCGTCCCTCGAGCGAACAGGCGATGCGTGAGTAGGTGCGGCCGCGTGAGCCGCAACCGAGGATGGCGATCTGGAGTGGTTTCATGGGATGAAGCGTGGTCGCTGGGATGCGGCGTTAGATTGTCATTTGGCCGCCGCATTGCAACCCGGGCTTTTGATGAAATCATACGATCCTTGCGGTGGCTGCAGTCGGCGGTTAAGGCTCTGGCATGCCGCTGCGGACCCAAGACTTCGATTACCATTTGCCGGATGAATTGATCGCCGCGCGTCCGCTCGACGAACGATCCGCCTCGCGGATGTTGGTGGTTCATCGGGCGAGCGGCACGATCGAACACCGGATGTTCCGCGACCTTTCCGAATACCTTCGTCCAGATGACCTTCTCGTGCTCAATGACACGAAGGTGATTCCTGCTCGAGTTTTCTCGGATGATGGGAAAACCGAGCTGCTGTGCCTCGACCGCCTCAGCCCGCTGGAGTGGCGCTGCCTCGTGCGTCCCGGCAAGCGGATGAAATTGGGCCGCAGCGTGAGCGTCGGTGGAGTGTCGGGCATGGTCACCGAGGTTTTTGAAAATGGCGACCGCCTGATCCGCTGGGACACGCCGGTTGATCTCAACGCGCATGGTCACCTTGCGCTGCCGCACTACATGGGCCGCGAAGACGAGCTGGCCGACCGCGAACGCTACCAAACCGTGTTCGCGCGTGAGGAGGGAGCCATCGCCGCGCCGACCGCTGGGCTGCATTTCACGCCAGAGATGTTAGGGGAAATCCCTCACGCATTTCTCACGCTTCATGTGGGAGTGGGCACCTTTCGACCGGTGAGTGCCGAGTTTCTGGCAGATCACCAGATGCATTCGGAGCGCTACGTGGTCAGCGAAGAAACCGCGCAACAAGTCAACGCCGCGAAACGAGTGGTCGCGGTGGGCACCACGGTGACACGGGTGCTAGAATCCATCGGAAGTCCAGTGAGACCGCTGCGAGGTGAGACCGACATCTTCATTCACCCGCCCTACGAATTCGGCGTGGTCGGCGGCTTGTTGACCAATTTCCACTTGCCGCAAAGCACTCTAATCATGTTGGTCAGTGCGTTCGCGGGCCAAGACTTGGTGATGGAGGCCTATCGAAAAGCGGTCGAGCAACGGTACCGCTTTTTCAGTTATGGCGATTGCATGTTGCTGGTGTGATGTGGCCAGCAACAAAAAAGCCCTTCCCCCACTGCATGAGAGGGAAGGGCAACATCCGAAAACCAATATTCGGGAATTAGAAGCCGAAGCGGAGACCAAGACTTGCGAGCCAGTCTTTTTGGATGATACTGTCGCCGGTGACTTGTGTTTCGATGGAAACAACCGCCGAAACGTTATCGTTGAGATGGTATCCAACGTTTGCTTCCAAGGTGCCGACATCGACCTTTGGAAGTGAAGGCAAGAAGCTAGGGCCGCTCGTTGATGGCGCAGATGTAGATGTGGTGAAGGCGTGAGTATAGAACGCTGAGCCAAAGAATTGGCCGCTGGTCAACTCGATACCAACATTCGCCAAGATTGCATCAGAATTCACGTTGACCATGACGAGATCAATCTGCTGAGTTCCGTATCCAGCTCCGAAGAACGCGGAAATACCTGGTGCGATTTCTTGGTTGTAGTTGAGAAATGCGCGGGCTGCCTCGACATTGAAGCCGGCTTCAGCGTCGACAGTCTCATAACGTCCATCGAGGGAGAAGCCGTTGCCAAACAAGAGACCGCCGTCAAGACGACCGCCAGAAACGTCTGAGCTAGCTGAGCTGCCATCGAGTCCAATTGTGTCCGAGCCCGTCACAGCGGCGATTTCGGCATAGCCTGTGACGCCTGAAGTTGCTGCAGGTTGCACCGCTGAAGCGGATTGTCCAGCGCTTGCAAAACCGCTGCAAAGCACTGAAGCCACGGCGGAACTAATGAATAAGTTTGTGTTTTTCATATGAGTTAGGTTTGTCTTAGGTTTGATTGCTTCGTTGAAGCAAGTCCTTCTAGAGCATTTTAAATAAAACTGTAGCCGTTTCCGGATTCCATGCTAGGGTGCGCCCATGGCAACGATCTCAATGGATCTCCGGCAGCGTATCCTCAAGGCCTATGATCGCGGCGACA
>CAILVZ010000339.1 GCA_903837825.1 Akkermansiaceae bacterium
CACGCGTTTGATGCCAAGGCCACTGCGAATTTCGTTTGCGAGCAGATCGCCAAGAGCACCGGTGCCTGAGAGTTGGATGTTGCCGTGGGAATCGCGCTCCTCGGTTCCTAACAACTTCGTGATCATCGCAACGCCTTGTGGGTCAGAGATCCCTTCGGACACCGCGATGGTGCAGAGTCCGTATTGCTTGTAGGTGCGTTCGACATCGCCGAGGAACTTGTCCATCTCGAAGGCTCTTTCTGGGACGTAGATCAAGTGCGGGCCTTCGTCGAAGTACTTTTGCGCCATGGAAGAAGCTGCGGTGAGGAAACCTGCGTGGCGGCCCATCACCACACCGATGTAAACGCCTTGGAGCGCGCGGTTATCGAGGTTCACGCCAGCGAACGCTTGCGAAACGAATCGAGCGGCAGAGCCGAAGCCAGGGCAGTGGTCGTTTTCTTCGAGATCGTTGTCGATGGTCTTGGGAATGTGGATCGCGCGGAGCTCGTAGTTCGCTTCCTTTGCTTGCTCATTGACGATGCGAACGGTGTCAGACGAATCGTTGCCTCCAACGTAGAAAAAGTAACGGATGTCGTGCGCTTGCATCACTTTGAACATCCGCGCGCAGTACTCCTCATCGGGCTTGTCGCGCGTGGAAAGCAATCCTGACGATGGAGTGCCTGAGACCTGTTCGAGGTTGTGGGTCGTCTCGCGGGTGAGATCGAGGAAGTTCTCGTCGATGATCCCGCGCACGCCATGGACGGCTCCGTAAACGGAAGTCACTTGGGTGAATTTGCGAGCTTCGAGGGCGACGCCGACGACACTTTGGTTGATGACAGGGGTGGGGCCGCCACCTTGGGCGACAAGAACTTTACCTTCCAAACGGTTACTCATGACGCCCAAAGGATTGAGAATTTGCACCGAGATGCAAGCCTGGAAAGAATGATTGGGTGAAAAGTGCGGCTGATTCTTTGTTGTGAGTCTGGCGAGTTCGCGATAGCGTCGGTTTTTGAGTGGATCGGAAGAACAACTGCCGGTGAATGATCCATGCCCCTGGTTGCCAAGGGTGACGGAGGTTCATGATTTTTCGATCACTCGCAGGCATGGTGAATTCAAGGGCTTGAATTTCTACTTGGACGCTCTGCGGTATGCGCAGTCGCAATGGGTCAATGGAAAGCCTGCCCAGGCGCTGTTGCAGTTGAATAAGGCCTGGATGGCAGATCTCCGTCCTGAAGATTCCATCATGCGGTTGGGTTCAGATCCCTACCGGGCATTGGTTTGGATTCTGGCACGGGCTTCCTCGCAGGAGTGCGGGTATTTGGGGAATCCGGTGCGGCATTTCCAGCACCTCGCCAGTCGGATCCGTGGTCCAAGGAATGAAATTCGAGTGTGGCGTGCGTGGGTCTGCTTCCACCTTGCGGAGTGCGTCCTTTGTCCTAATGAATTTCCGCGGGATGTGAGGCAAATCGTTCGTGAGGGGATTTGGATTCCCAATTTCCAACGCGCGCGCTACGAAGTCTCCAAGGGTGGATGGGCAAGCGAATGTGAATCTAACATGATGTTAGATTGGATGCCTTAGACATTGGGCCGACTCACCCTTTCACGCTCCATCCGCCGCCAAGTGCCTTGGCGAGAGCCGTGAGGGTGATCCGTTGCTGGGCCTCAAGTTGGCTTAGCACCAAGCGAACTTGCAGGACCCCGCGTTCGGCATCGACCACCTCGAAGTAGCTTGTCAATCCTTTGTCATAGCGTTCTTGTGAGAGGCGGCGGGTCTCTTGTGAGCTCTTGAGAGCAAGTTCAAGCGCCGCACGCGACTTGGCGAGGCCCTTGAGGTCCACGAGTGCGTCCTCCACCTCACGGAGCGCGATCAGCAAGGTCTGGCGGTAGGTTGCGAGCGCTTCATCGTAGCGGCTGCGAGAGGCTTTGTAGATCGCTTGGTTGAACCCTCCATCTAAAAGAGGGGCTGCTGCACCGGCACCGAGTGAGAGCACTCGGTTCTCCCAGTCCAAGAAGCGATTGAAATCCACCGACTCAAGACCCGCGCCGGCGGTGAGATTGAAATTCGGGTAGAAGTTTGCCTCAGCAACGCCGATGCGGGCGTTGGCGGCTCGGAGGTTTTCCGCTGCAGCGCGGACGTCAGGGCGGCGCTTGAGTACCTCGGCAGGAAGCCCCGGAAGGATGGTGGGAAGTTTTCGATTTGATGGAAGTGGGGCGATGGAGAATTCCGATGGAGCCGTGCCGCAAAGAACCGCGAGTGCGTGTTCTGCCGACCCGCGTTGGCGCTGGACAAGGCCGATATCATTTTCTGCGAGCTGCACTTCCGTGCGGGCACGGCTGGATGCGAGACCATCGATCAGGCCGGCGGCGAGCTTGGAATCTTGGATCGAGAGCGCGTCTTGGCGGCTCTTGAGCGTGCTGATTAGGACTGCGTTTTGGGCATCGAGTCCACGGATTAGGAAATACTGGCGAGCAACCTCGGTGGCGACACCAAGGCGTTGAGAATCGTGCAAAGCCAGCTCGGCGACAGACTCTGCGGTCGATGCTTCGACACTGCGTTTGTTGCGTCCCCAGAGGTCGGGGTCGTAGGCGAGGTTGAACGAGCTTCGGTAGTTCTCTGAGCTGAGGCTGACATTTGCACCCGCGGGAAGATTCCCTCTGAGGGCATCGGCGGAGCTTCGCGAGACGCCAGCGCTTCCTGATAGATTGAGGGTTGGGAAAAGTTTGGCGCGGTCTGCCCCAACGAGGGCGCTAGAGGTTTCCACGCGGGCCTTTGCGGCAGCGATTTCGTGGTTTGCGGCTTCCGCCCTCTCGATCAAGCGCGTCAGGTCCGGATCATTGAACAGCCTCCACCAAGTGTCCGGTGCTGGCTGGGCTGCAACGGGTTTTGATTCCCGCCAGCTGGAGAGAGATTGAAACTCCGGTAACTTGAAATCTGGACCAAGCGTGCAAGAGGCGAGTGCCAGTGCCGCGGGCACGATGAGAAATTGAGTTTTCATGGCTTCGGATGATGGTCGGGTGCTTCAATGAAGACATCAACCTGTTGGCCGACGTACAGCGGAGGGTCCGTTGGTCTGGTGAGCGAGTAGATCACCTGAAGCACTCGGGTGTCCACGCGTTCGGTGCTCGATCCCGTCAGCGAGGTTTTTGGAATCACATAGGGTTCCACGCGGATGAATTCGAGAGGGAAGGTGACCGATGGGTCACCTTTGAGGTAACCATGAGCGGCTTGTCCTGGACGGATGCGGCTGGCATTTTGCTCATCGATGTCGGCACGGACTTGGAGCTTATCGGTTTCACCAAGGATGATGGCGGGGTTCTTCGGAGTGGTTGCGGCGTATTCGCCAGATCGGACGTTCACTTGGATGATGCTGCCGTCGCGAGGTGCGCGGACTGTGAGGCGATCGATGAGCAAGCTGATCCGTTTGAGTGAACTCTCGGTCGCAGCGAGTTGGGCCTTGGCCGAAGCGAGTTGGGCTTGGGAGATGGCCACGTCTTGTTTGCGGTTCTCGAGATCGTCGACACTGACGGCGCGGCTGTCGGCCACTGCCGTGAGTCGTGCGAGTTGAGATTCCAGCTTAGAAAGTTGTGCCTCGTTCACTGCGATTTGCGCCCGCGCGATTTCATGCTGTGCTTGAGTTGAGAGTTGTTCCGCGAGGAGGTCGCGGTTGTCGAGAGTGAGGAGGGGTTGGTCCTTTTTGACGAGATCGTTGACCTTTACCAGTATCGTCGAAACCAAGCCGGGAGTCGGCATGCCAATCGCGACATTTTCGCTGAGCGCTTCAAGGATGCCCGTTGCGGCAACCGCTTCGACGTAAGGTTTTTGCGGTGGGATTATGGGCGGATCGCTCGAGGTGGGCAATTGTCGTGCCGCTTGCGTACGCGAGATCATGAAGATGGCGTAGAAGCCGACGATGGCTGCGGCGATCGAGCCGTAGCGGACCAGTTTTGAGATGAGGATCATGCCGTTGAGTGAAAAACTTTGTGTGCGTTTGAATGGAAGTGGGGAGAAACGATAGGGTTGATTTTACCTGTTCGTTTCTGATGAATTTTATCCGTGCGAATGTTCGTGGACGAAGTGTGGTGAGTTGGCTTGGATTTGCTCATGGACTTCAATGATCTCGCCGTCATCCATCCGAGCGATCCGGTCGGCGTAGGAGAAAATCCGGCTGTCATGGGTCACGATAATCACTGCACGTTCGGGTGAGCGTGCGACCTGTCGAAAGAGGTCGAGGACGATTTCCCCATTTCGCGCGTCGAGTGCGGCGGTGGGTTCGTCGCAAATGACCAGCGGTGGTTCATGGACGAGGGCCCGTGCGATGGCGACGCGTTGCTGTTCACCACCGGAGAGTTTGTTGGGGCGTTCCTTCCAGCGGTTTCCAAGTCCGACCCGATCAAGCGCGTCTTTCGCTAGTTGAAGCGCCTTCGAGCTTGATACCCCTTGAATCATCAACGGGATGCTGACGTTTTCAGCGATGTTGATGGTGGGGATCAAATTGAATTGTTGGAAAATGAA
>CAILVZ010000340.1 GCA_903837825.1 Akkermansiaceae bacterium
AGCCTTCGGTGAGCAACATCGCATTGCAGAGAATGCGCGTCTCGTCTCGCTTGAATCGCTCTAGCGCCGCCTTGCGCTCGTTCGTCTGCCCGTCGATGTGCTCAGCCAACAACCCGCGCTCACGGCAGATTTCTGCGAAGCGTTTCGACACCGCGATCAACGGCAGGAAGACGAGCGTCTTGCGGTGTCGGTGTTCGACCAACACGTCGGCGATTTGTTCGAGGTACGGTTCGAGCGCATGGCCGAGATCGTCAGCACTGAAGTCGCCATGGCTCGTCCGCACTCCGCTCAGGTCCATTCCGAGCGGCACCGTCTTCACCTTGATCGGTGCGAGCCATCCCTGGTTGATGAGATCCAACAAAGATACCTCGCAGGCGATGTTCTCGAAGTATTTTCCGAGATTCTTTTTGTCACCCCGATCTGGTGTCGCACTAACACCTAACACTTTCGCATGATCGTGGAAATATCCGAGCGTGCTGAGGTAGCTGTCCGCTAGCACATGATGGCACTCATCCACGACCACGAGGCCGAAGTGATCCCGCGGCCAACGCTCACGACGTTTTTCGCGCATGAGCGTTTGGATGGATGCGACAACGACCGGTGCGTCGAGCGACGCTCGCTCACTACCCATCTCGACCTGCGCCTCGATGCCGGTCGAGACACGGAGCTTGTCCACCGCCTGGGTGATGAGTTCCTCGCGATGGGCGAGGATCAACGTGCGCCGAGGTTGGTAATCTTGCGCCAGACGACTGAACAAGATGGTCTTACCCGCACCGGTTGGCAGCACGCCGAGTTGACGGTCGAAGTCTTCAAAGCCCTTGTGGATGTCCATTCGTGCTTTCATCTGGTAGGCGCGAAGGCCCATTTTTTCAGAAGGGTTCGTTGTCACTACGGCGTGCGGGTTGGGGTTGAGTGGAGGGTTTGGCAGTGCCGACAATCCAGGCGACGACCTTGTTGCGCTTCTTGCCGTTGTATTCCTCGACAGTGAGGCGGACGGTGCCGGTGCGACCGATGACGTGATCGGCTGAGATCTCGACGTCCTGATCGGGTTTCACATCTTCGCCAGTGGCGGCGCGGAAGGAATCGATCTTCCAGAATGCGGTCGGGATGAAGACGAGGAAGTCGTAAAGATAGCTGCCAGCGGACGTCTTAAGCTTGAGCTCGATCATGTCGTGGCCGCCTTTGCTGATCGTTTCGATCGCATCGATGATTTCAACTTGGTAGTCGCCTGGTTCGACAAATTCAGGGCGTTCGCTAGGAGTGGATGATGTATAGGATGGCATGGTATTAGTTTGGTTTGGTCTTGGTTTGTTTGAGATAGACGGAGGGCGCGGCGTGCTTCACCGACTCCTCCGGAAATGGCTTTTCGCTGGACATCCGCTCGCTCCACAAATCGCGGAACTTGCTGGCTGGTAGGTTTCCGTAGGCCGCGAGCACCGGGCCAAAGCCCATGCGCTGGATGTGGTGGCCGACGGTTTCGCAATCGACGAATTCGCTGCCCTTGCGGGTGACGAGCTTCCAGCCGGGGACCTTGCCGCCGGTCTTGATTCGCTCGGTGGCAATCTTCTTGGCCCGTTCGTGCAAGCCCTCGATAAATGCACAAGCTGTCAGGAATCGTCCGAGCTTTTCCGGGTCGGCGAGCACCACGTCGAAATCAAAGCCGGGTTCCGTGACCGTCAGTGTCTCACCGACCATCGCGAGCAGTGCCGGACAGGTATCCGCCTTGGCGCACCAGCCGCAGTATTCGCAGGGATTGGGCTTCTTCGCTGGATCGTTGAATGCTTTGACGACCTGATCGACGATGTCGTGCGCCTCCTCGTAAGTGAACTTGATCGTCTCGATTTCCCGCTGGTCGCAGAACAACAGGCGCGCCGTCCACTCGCCGGCAAAGTGCGCGCCCATCAATCCGAGGGCGTAGGCTGCCATTTGCTCGCGGTAATTTCGGCGCGCCCCGGTCTTCAGGTCAAAGTGGGTGAGTCTGCTTGGGACGATGGCATCCGCCGTGCCGGTGAGATTGAGCATCCTCACCCGGCAGTCGTCCTCCCGGGCAAGCACTCGCTCGCGTCCGGAGATCGCCCGGACCATCGAGACCGACCACGCAACAGCGGCGATCTCGTCGGCCGTCAGTTTGTTGGCGATCACGAGGCGTTCTTCGAGACCGAGCAACTCGGCACGGAACGCGGTGTCCAGTAGCGTGCCACGCTCGGCTGCTGGGCCTGCCACGGGATTGCTCTCGTAACACGGGCACACTGCTAGCTTCGGCAGGTTTGAGGGACGAAGTGCGCTCATACCGTTCCCTCCTTTTGGTTCGCGGCGGCCCACTCTTTGACGGTGGCGACGAATCGATCAGGGTCAGAGAGCATCCGAGCCGCGTAGGCGGGATCGAGATTGTCGATAGATTCCAGCGGACCTTCCTGTGTGTAGGAGAGCTGGCCGCGGGCGACCAAGAAATCCAAGACGTTGGCCATGTCCGCCTTGTGCTGGAACGCGGCGAAGACCCGGTCGGTCAACGACAGTGCTGGTTCTGCGGCAGGAGCTACTTTTGGGGTGGGGGATTTGGAGTCACCGAACACCGGAGCTAAAGCCTCGATGGAGAATGCCAACTTGTCGGGCAGGCCGTGACGGTTCTTTGCATCGTAGGCAGCCGTATGGGTCGCGAAGAGAACCCGCTCTTTGCCGCCGATGCCGCGCATCTTGCCATTGTCCTTCTCTGCGACCTTGGTCACGTAGTTGGCGAAGAGAACGACATCGGCCCATTCCTTGAGCAGCGGAGCGACCTGCTTGCTAAGCTTCAATTCAAACCGGTCGTAGCTACCTGCCTGGTCGGGTGCCTCGAACTTCTTCACCGTCGAGTGGGCAAGAAAGACGAGGTGGATGCCTCGTGTAGTTAGGGAATCAAGCGAGGTAAGAAACCGAGCGAATTCCTCGGTGAGGATGACCCAGCCTTTTCCATAACCAAAATCCTCGATAGAGTCCTTGTTCGACTTCCGGCAAAGGTGCTCGGCGAGGCGTTTTTCCAACCAGTCGGCGGTGTCGATCACCAGCGTCTTGAACGGGTGATCCGCCTTGGCGAGCTGGGTGACGGTGGCGGTGATTTCCTCCCAAGTCGTGGCCGCATCGAGGCGGGCGACGTCGAGGTGGTGGGTGCCTCCCTCGGTATCGAGGAAGACGGGGTCCGGCGCGTGACCGGCGAGCGTCGATTTGCCGACGCCTTCGGGTCCGTAGATGACGACCTTCTGAGGTCGGGTGATTTTGCCTCGGCGGATCGCCGGAAGCCCATGGGATTGGATCGTTGATTTCATGAGGTGACTGCTTGTCGGGTGTCAACTGGTGCTCGGCGGGGTGCCAAACGAAATTGAACTGGACAAATGAACACCCATGAAAAAGATCCGGCAACGGGTGACCGGGGTTCCTGCAGGAACACCCCAGGAATCCCCCAGGAACACCGAATATCAACTTATCTTAACAACTTGCCCTCTATGTCCCGCTCTTCCAAGAAATCCATCACCATTCCAAACCCAGTTCGTGACGCATTGAACGCGCAACTCGAAACCGGCGTGCTCAGCTACCCGAGTGAAAATGCCGCCTGGATCGGCCTCGCCCGCTACCAACTCCTGATCGGCAAACCACACCCAGTGACTGCCGCCATTTCCCTCATGCACCAGAGCCATCAGGACATCATCGATGACTTCCTCCACGCGATCGCGGTGCGGAAAATCGGTCTGCGCGGGCAGTTTTTGTCGCGATTAATCTCCCAAGCGATTGCAGGCAACAGCAACCCCACTGAGCAGGAGGTGGGAACGCTGATTCCCCAGGAACTCCTAAAGATGGCAAGGGAGTGGAAACGCTATCCCGAACAAGTCCTCAAGCAGCTAACGGAAAGTTAGGTTTCTACTTGAGAATCGGCCCAAAAAGTGGTCGAAAGGGGTAAGCAAGTACAGAAAATGAACAAGAGTGAAATCTTTTCAGATTTTTTGAGGGTACCCCTCTATTTGACCCACCCTCTGTGATAGGACTTAATGGAAACCACCGATGAAGACAAATTTGAGTAAGTTAGAACGAGTTCCTCTCCGCGAGGCTTGGATGCATGAGGCCGGTGATTTCACGCCGTGGTTGGCCGAGGAGGAAAACCTCAATTCGTTCGCCGATGCGCTTGGACTCAGTGAGCTTGAATTGGTCGCAATCGAGCATTCAGTTGGTGATTTCAAGTTGGATATTTTGTGCAC
>CAILVZ010000341.1 GCA_903837825.1 Akkermansiaceae bacterium
CGCGCACAGCGGGATTCCGCAGCGCCTTTCCCTGACACGAGTTCGGTACCTTCCCATGATGGACAAGACCTTCGATCCCGCCAGCGTGGAAACACGCATTTCGCAGGCCTGGGAAGACGCGCAGGCGTTTCGCGCCGGCCGCGAGGACCGCAAGGACGCCGTCCCTTATTCAATTGTCATTCCGCCGCCCAACGTTACTGGGATTCTGCATCTTGGGCATGTTTTGAACAATGCCTTGCAAGACATCCTTGCCCGCCGTGCACGGCAGAAGGGTAAAGAAGTGCTTTGGCTGCCTGGGACCGACCATGCGGGGATTGCCACCCAAGCCAAGGTTGAGCGGGAATTGCGGGAGAAGGAGGGCATCGGCCGCCGCGACCTTGGACGCGATGAGTTCCTCAAGCGCGTCTGGGATTTTAAAAACAAGCATGGCGACATCATCATCAACCAGCTCAAGCGACTGGGGTGTTCATGCGATTGGAGTCGTGAGCGTTTCACGATGGATGAGCCCTACACCGAGTGGGTGAGCCATGTCTTCGTCGAGTTATTCAAAAAGGGCCTCATTTATCGTGGTAAGCGGATGGTCAACTGGTGCCCAGTTTCTCTAACCGCACTTTCGGATGAGGAAGTGATCATGACACCCCAGCGGTCCAAGTTGTACTTCATGAAGTACGAGCTTGCGGATGCGCCTGGTGAGTTTTTGGAGATTTCCACGACTCGTCCGGAGACCTTGATGGGCGACGTCGCCGTTGCGGTGAATCCGAAAGATCCACGTTTTTCGAAATACATCGGACGGAAGGTGAATCGTCCATTTCCCCATGCCGAAATCCCGATCATTGCTGATGACCATGTGGACATCGAGTTTGGAACGGGTGCTCTCAAAATCACTCCCGCGCACGACAAGGCCGACTTCGAGATCGGGCTTCGTCACGGGTTGGAGATCATCGACGTGCTGACGCCTGATGCGCAGATTCATTGCCCAGAGTGCCCGGACCTTCATGGACTCGATCGATTCGTAGCGAGGAAAAAAGCGGCCGCCAAACTCGAAGCATTAGGCTTGCTCATCAAGGTCGAGGAATATGACAACAACGTTGGTTTTTCCGAGCGGGGCAATGTCCCGATCGAGCCGCGGATTTCGATGCAGTGGTTCTTAAAATATCCCTGCGTGAAGGAAGCGGCCGACGCTGTCGCAAATGGAGATATTCACTTTCGCCCCGAGCGCTGGGCCAAAACTTATGCGCACTGGATGGAAAATCTTCAAGACTGGTGCATCAGTCGCCAGTTGTGGTGGGGGCATCAAATCCCAGTGTGGTATCGCAAGGATCAGCTTGCTGAATTGAAAAATGCCGAGTCGCTGGGCATGGAAGACTTTTCTGCGGGCGATATTCATGTGGGCCTGCAAGCTCCTGACGATGGGGAGAACTGGGTACGCGATGAGGATGTGATGGACACGTGGTTCTCATCGTGGTTGTGGCCCTTTGCGACCATGGCGAACGTTGGAGAAACCACCCCGACGCTTCAGAAATTTTATCCCACAGATGATCTCGTGACGGGACCGGATATCCTGTTTTTCTGGGTCGCTCGAATGATCATGGCCGGCTTTGAGTTTACGGGTGAATTGCCATTCAAGAATGTTTATTTCACTTCCATTATCCGTGACCTCAAGGGCCGGAAAATGTCGAAGTCGTTAGGAAACTCTCCAGATCCGATCGACCTCATGGAAAAGTATGGTGCCGATGGTTTGCGGTTTGGCTTGATGAGGATTGCACCGGTGGGTAGCGATCTGCGGTTTGACGAGTTGTCGATCGAAGAAGGTCGCAACTTCGCCAATAAACTCTACAATGCCTGCCGCCTCCGCCAGATGGGTGGTGAGCCATTCCAGTCGTTAGATGATGTGGCACAACTGAATCCATTTCAGCTGAATGCCATGGCAAAACTTGACGAGTTGAGTATCGATCTTGAGCGCCTCTATGGTGAGTATCGTTTTGGCGAGATTGCGCACCGCTTGTATGAGTTCTTGTGGAATGATTTCTGCGATAAGTTTCTTGAGGCGTTGAAACTTGATCTTCGCGACACGGCGCTTCCGGATGTGAAGGCAAGGACTTTGGGGGTCTTCGACGCCATCATGGGGCGTTATTTGCAGCTCTTGAGTCCGTATATGCCGCACGTTACCGAAGAACTTTCCGCGCGGATGGGCTATGTTGCTGACGGAGAATTTCTCATGCAGAAAGCCTTGCCCGCCGCGCCATTGTTGGTAGATGTGGCTCCCGAAATGATCAAGCTCGCCCAGTCTGTGGCGGCTGAGGTTTACGAATCCGCGGGAAGGATGCGTAACCTCAAGGCCGAATACAAGATGGGTTCTCGCAAGGACATCCGTTTCGTGATCAAAGGAGCGCCCGATTGGGTGGCGGCTGAATCCAAGGTGCTCGCACTGCTGGTGGGGGCTGGTGAAATCGTGTTGGATTCGGCGTATGATGCCCCCAAGGGGACGCCTGCGGCCGTCACCAGCGTGGGTGAAGTTTACATGCCGCTTGAGGGGCTGATTGATGTCGATGCAGAGAGGGCTCGACTGACGAAGGAAATTTCCAATGTTCAAATTGAGATTAAAAAGTGTGAGGGCAAGCTGGGGAATGCCAGTTTTGTCGATCGCGCACCGGCCGAGGTAGTGGTTCAAGAAAAGGCGCGCTTGGAGGAATGGCGGGCGAAGCTGCTCCAGCTCAGTGAGATGATTGCCGCCCTTGCATGATGGCTTGCCAAGTTTGTTTCGAATGATATTTTAGTTTCAACCCAAAGTGGATGACCAAACTCAGCAGCATAGCCCCAATTGATTCGACATCGCTTGAGCTCCTAGAGGCGGCTGGTTTTTATGAGATCGCAGCCATTGCCAAGTCGAGTGTAGACGGCCTGACTGCAGAACTGGAGAAGGCTCATTCGGTGTTAAGGATTGGGGATCGGCCACCGAGTGGGGAATCCATTGAGCAATGGATTGGGATTGCGAGGGACATGGTGGGATATAAGGAAGATTCTACACCTGCGCTCGGGGTGGTCGCGTCAGAAGAGCCCGCGGCGTACGAGCTCTCTCCCAAAGAGCTCCAAATGTTGGGAAAGGCGCCTTTTGCAATTCCGCTTCATGCGCAGCTACTCGTCAGCCAGAAGGTTGCAGTCGCGGAGATCCCGGTAGGGAACTTGTTCGCTGAGCACCGCGGGGAGGTTGAATATCGAGGGAGTGGTGAACCCTTAGGGGAGGAGTCCACAACTTTTTCCAAAATCATGACACGATCCATGGAATCATCCGTGAGTGTGGCTGTTTTGGATTCATCGGGGCCACGGAGTGGACTAGACAAATCCAAGCTTCGGTCGACCGATGAGATGATCGGGGCGGTTCCGAGGCAGAGTTTGGGACCCGTTACCTTAGAGAGTCCGCGCACGACCTTGATCCGCGCTCCGTTGAAGGAGACAAATGCGGGACGTACTACCAAGTCGAATTTTTACATTCGTGGAGTTCTGCATGATCGACCTTGGAGCATGGCCATGGGTGCGATTTTTTCGTTGTTGATCGCTGTGTTGATTCCCCTTGCGGTGATTTCAGCCGCTTTGCTCCTTTTGTCGCAGGAGGTTCCTGAGAAGTTTGCTTGGGTGCCAGAATGGATTTTGGTATTTCCTGCCTGTTTGCCAGTGATTGGGATTTTCTATCTGATCATGGGCACGCGTTGTGGTTGTCGGATTTGTGGACAGAGATTGTTTTTGCCCAAAATGTGTTTGAAAAGTAGTAAGGCCCACCACGTGATCGGATTGGGATACATCATTCCGACGGCGGTGTTCATGCTGATCTTTCGATGGTTTCGCTGCATTTATTGTGGCACGCCGGTTCGGCTTAAAAAGTAATTCGACGGGTTGACGAATGTTTCGGTACTTGTCATTCGCAGTTGTCACGGTGTTTGCCATCACTTCGTGCGCCAAGTTGGGGGGCGGCAATCCGAAGGATCCAAAGGCAGGGGTGAGTCCGTTCGGTCCCACAGGGATACCGCCCGCGCTGCGCGCGAGAGATTCAGGGGGTGGCATCGCGGTGCCGGGTGGTGGTAATCAATCGAACCGACCACCCGTTTTAATTCCGACCGCTGAGGAGGATATTGTCTATACGGATCCCGATCATCCTGAAGAGGCAGTGACGGAGCTCTCCACCTTGTTGACGAATCAAAAACGTGGGCCATGGGAGGAGAGTGAGACCATCGCAAAGCAGCGGTCGGTGCGCGAAGGGAAACCTCTGCTGATCTGGTTCACGGATTCTGCCACCAGTCCGATGTGCAAGGCTCTAACCCAGGAGCTTTTTTCCAAGAGTGAATTCGGAATCTGGGCGATGGATAAGTTGATCCGCCTGCGAGTGGATGCGAACCTCAAGGCGGATGATCATCCGGACATGGATCTTGCGTCGGAGGAGGATCGCCGTGCCCGATTGAAGAATTACGGGGCTGAGCTGAGAAAGCGCTATCAAGTGATGGGATACCCTTGTTTGATCATGTTGAGCCCAAGCGGGGAAGTGGTGGGGCGGTACCGTGGATACACCCGTGGCGATGCCGAGAATCTTTGGGGAAGAATGAAACATGGTGAAGCAGTCGCCTCAGAGGCTTACAAGGGGTGGCGCGCGGGGCTTGAAAAAAAGGGGTATCGCGAGTGGCAGGATCGCAGAGGAAGGAAAATTTTCGCCAAGCTCACCTCTTATCTTAAAGGGGAACTTCATTTGATTGAGCCTGATGGCACCCGCTCAAGGACTCGGGAGGAAGGTCTATCCAATGCAGATCAAGCTTGGATCTCCGAACAGAAGAAATTGCGCCACATGGAATGAGTGCGCGGTGGGTGTAGCCTGTAAATCAACTGTTAGATTTAACTAGGTGATTCACTGGTGAAAATCGCACGCAGTTCGTTGGCGATCACTTGGGATGCTTCATCGACCGTGATGGTACGTCCAGCCTCGGTTGCGAGGCAGCTCATCGAGACTCCATCGATGCCACAGGGGGTGATCGCGAAGAAGGGAGGCAAGCTTGCTTGGGTGATGTTGATGGCAAAGCCATGCATGGAGATCCACTTGCGGACTCCCACGCCGATGGAGGCGAGTTTGCGGTTTTCCACCCAGACGCCAGTCAGTCCGGGCCGACGGTCGGCATCGACGCCGAATTGGCGGCAGGCGAAGATGAGCGCGTCCTCGATTTTTCGGAGGTGGATGTGGAGGTCTTTGCCCCGCTGCGTGAGGTTGAGAATGGGGTAGCCCACCAATTGACCAGGCCCATGATAGGTCGCTTGGCCACCTCGATTGATTTCATGGACTGGGTGGGGGAGACTGGTGGCGTCACGGAGGGATGATTGGTCGCGAAGTCTGCCGATGGTGTAAACAGGCAGATGTTCTAACAGAAGAATCGTTTCATGGCCATTGCCCGTAAGAATTGACTCCACGTGATGCTCTTGCAGACGGATACCTGCATCGTAGTCGATCAGGCCATCGTGGTGGGTGATTTCGAGCATGGCGAGTGGTGGTGGCGTTGGATGATCGCTCGGAACGTTAAACGAGGCGGCGGTCGAGCATCGATGCTTTGAGCGGATCCGAGGCCTGGAGGTGAGCCATGCCGATGGCGAGCGCGTCGGCGGCATCCGAGGGTGGGGTTTCCGCGAGACCGAGCAAGGCACGGACCATGAAAGCGACTTGGGTTTTATCGGCGGTGCCCTTGCCGACGACAGCCATTTTCACCTTTTTCGGCGAGTATTCGTAAATCCGGAGACCATGGTCTGCGGCGGCGATGAGAGCTGCAGCGCGAGCGGCTCCCATGGAGATTGCGGTCTGGTGGGATTGGACGTAAATGATCCCCTCGACAGCGACCTCGTCGGGTTGGAATTTCTGGATGACGTTCACCAAGTGCGTTCGAATCGCGGAAAGCGCGGCCGAGTGGGGGATGCTCTTGGGGATGGAAATTACATCGAAGGCGAGGACGGTCGGTCGACGTGGATCGCCATCGAGCACGGCGTATCCGGTGTTTCTAACCGCTGGATCGATGGAGAGGACTCTCATATGCGCTGGGAAAGAGCTCCGGATGCAAGTGATCCCTGACCCTCTTGCGATGGGCTCAGCGTCGTTTTTTGCCACCACCACCGACCTTTTTGCGGCGAACCGATTTGATCGGTGAGTCGTCGAGCA
>CAILVZ010000342.1 GCA_903837825.1 Akkermansiaceae bacterium
CGGGATCACCGAGGGATTCCACCGCAAGATGAAACTCATTCAGCGTCGTGCGTATGGCTTCAGCAACTTCGAAAACTACCGCCTGCGCGTCATCGCCCAATGCGGATGAAACCCGTAAATCACCCACTTAACTGAAACCCCGAAAAAACGCCTCCTCCCCAATCTTTGGTGCAGACCCCCAAGAAGTGGAGCGTAGCGGATTCGAACCGCTGACCCCTTGCATGCCATGCAAGTGCTCTACCAACTGAGCTAACGCCCCTTTCGGGTGGAGCGGAGGTTTATCGGTGGGTGGGCGGCGGAGCAAGAGGATTTTTTGAAAAATGGTGGATCGGTGGGGGATTTGGGGTGAATAGCAATGGAAGGAGTGAAAATTGCGGATTTTGAGAGGATTCTTGCCGATTCTCTGTCGATCTGGACTTGGCGAAGGTCACGGGATGCCTATGCTGGCCCGCATGTCAAAGTATGCGGGAGAGCAAGTGCTGGTGGTGCCTCGGGCACTGCTCGATGAGATTGGAGCGTTTGAAGGGATTCGGACCGAGGGGTTGGAGGCAGCGGTGGCGCGGTTGCTCGATCCCGCGAATCATTTTTTCATGGATCGTGCGGCTGCCGAGGAGGATCCGAGTCACAAGCAGTTGATCCCCTACTGTGTTTTTCGGTGTGGGGATCGGATTCTGCACTACACGCGTGGCAAAGCCGGCGGCGAGAGCCGTTTGCATGCGAAAATTTCGGTCGGGGTCGGTGGGCATGTGAACCCAGTTGACACCGATCACGGTCGGACGGGTTCAGCTGTCTATCACGCGGCGGTGACGCGCGAGATCGAGGAAGAGTTGGATTTGCCTGAAGCCCACGAGCACCGGATCATTGCGCTTCTCAATGACGAATCCAATCCCGTTGGTCAAGTTCACTTGGGCATCGTGCATTTGGTCGAGCTGAAATCATCCGAAGTGAGCTCCCGTGAGGATGCGCTCACGGATCTGGCATTCTCCCTGCTTAAGGATCTTGATGGTACCCTATTTGATCGGCTTGAGACTTGGTCTCAGTTCTGCATTCGGCATCTTGCATCCGATCTCGCCTGAATCGCGATGCTTTCATATTGAAGCTCAATCTAATCAACCAACAACTGACTCAATCGTATCGCTGATTGCCTCGTGTAAGCCGATTCAATCCAAAGGATGCTCTCATTAGAGTAATTTTGAATCCATGCCTGTTTCTCGTCACTCCCCCAAGCCCGCCAAGCCGCGGATTCTCATCGTCACGCCGGAGATCACGTATCTCCCACCAGGAATGGGGAACATGGCGCAGCGGATGTCGGCCAAGGCGGGTGGACTCGCGGATGTGTCGGCCTCATTGGTTTCTGCCTTGTTTGAGCTTGGGGCGGATGTTCATGTGGCGATGCCCAATTACCGGCGGATGTTTCAGGGCGATATTTTTAGCCTCCATGAAAAAGAGCTAAGGAAGTACCATGAGGTCTTGCCTGAAGCGCACATCCACTTGGCGGAGGATCGGATTTTTTATTATCGGGACCAAGTTTACAGCAATCATTCGGACGAATCGATGCGGATCGCTTTGGTTTTTCAGCGTGAGTTGATCAATCACATCATCCCGCGCGTCATGCCGGATTTGATTCATTGCAATGATTGGATGACCGCATTGATTCCAGCGATGGCGCGGCGGCGCGGGATCAAGTGTTTGTTTACGGTGCACAACATCCACACACGACAGGTTTCACTTGCGCGGGTCGAGGAGGCTGGGATCGATGCCGCCGAGTTCTGGATGAATCTTTATTTCACCGAGCCGCCTGGAAGTTACGACCATGCGCGTTCGCAAGTGCCGGTGGATCTGCTCACCTCGGGAATTTTTGCGGCCCATTACATCAACACCGTGAGTCCGCGCTTTCTGTGGGAGATTGTCGAGGGTTGGCATTCGGTGGTCCCCGACTCGGTGCGTGCTGAATTGCGGGCCAAGGACGCGGCAGGGTGTTCCGCTGGAATTTTAAATGCGCCCGACATTTCCTATAACCCTCTAACTGATGATGCGCTGACGCAAAACTTCGGTGTGACAGACTTTGTGGAAGGGAAGGCGGCAAATAAGCAGGCTTTGCAGCGTGAACTTCAGCTCAAGGAAGATCCCAATGCACCGATTTTCTTCTGGCCGTCGCGTTTGGATCCCGTGCAGAAGGGGCCGCAATTGCTAACGGACATTCTCCATCAACTGGTTTCCGACTACTGGGACCGCGATCTTCAAGTGGTCATCGTTGCCAATGGGCCTCACCAGCAATGGATTGATCGGATCGTCAGCGCGTTTGATCTGAGAGATCGGGTTGCGATCGTCGACTTCGAGGAACGTTTGTCGCGGCTTGCGTATGCGGGATCGGATTTCATGTTGATGCCGTCGTTGTTTGAGCCTTGCGGTTTACCGCAAATGACCTCACCGCTCTATGGCTCGCTGCCAGTAGTTCATTCGACGGATGGGCTTTATGATACGATCCGCCACTTGGATGTCGAAGTTTCGACGGGCAATGGATTCCGCTTTGATCACTACAACGCAAATGCTTTCCGATGGGCGATCGATCAAGCGATGGTATTTTACGCCTTGCCACATGAGATCCGCGAGCGGGAGATCCGCAGGATCATGATTGAGAGTGAGCGTGAGTTTAGCCACAAAGAGGTGGCTCGACGTTACATCAACATTTATGAGGAGATGTTGGCGCGTCCTCTCGTGGAGAAGGAGTCGGGCGAGTACATCAAGGCGATCGCTAAGAGCGTACCGAAAATAAACGGTTAGAATCGATTCGCCGGGTTGGCTATTGTTGGGCGACGCTGTTCGACTTTGATCCAGGTAGGTCGTTTGGGCGGCAGATGATAATGCCGGCATGCTTCGATCCGCTGCTCAAGTAATCGCTAATGGGGCGGTCAATGATTACCTTGCGGCCCTTGTCATGGTCTGAGGTGGCGTGGATAAAATAGGCTCGGTTGTTGATGCGAATGATCATCCCAACGTGAGACGTGTAGCTGTCGTTTTCGGTCGTGGTGATCGCGCAGATGTCGCCATTTTGGAGATATTTCTCCGCGGTGCGTACTTTGGATTTTGGAATGTGATAAACGGGGAGGTTTGAGACCATGGCCTCGATTTTTCCCATGGGTTCAATGAGAGCGGGGTTGGATCGAAGGTAGCGGTATGCTTTCCATTGCACCGTCATTTCATGGATCTCGCGGCGGAGTTTCTCGGCACCGGGGATTTGAGCGGTGATGTTTGAGGCGTATCCTCGGCGCTGGTTGTCGTAGAATACCTCCTCGAGTTGGTGCATGCGGCTCAGGTAGCTTCCCGTGCAGACTCCGTTGCGATAGCGCTCGATTTCCACCATGTGAAGAAGATCCTGTGGCTTGTAGGGTGGAGACTGGTAGCGGAGTAGGCGGGCAATCGCCAAGGCGTTTTCATAAAATGTCCAGCAGTCCATTGCTGTTAGATTTGCCACGGGGGATTCGGTGTGGTCATCCACCTCAAGGGTGTAATTCAAGTAAGGAGTGCCTACCAACTCACGTGCCACGCGAACCGTTCGTTCGCTGAGCGGAAGGTCGCCCCATTTTTCGCGAAGAGCCCTTGCGATGATTCCATTGAACTTCGCCTCACCTTGGAAGACAGTGGGGAGTGGAAGCCGTGGGGATGTGGCGGGCGGCACGGTTTTTTGAGCCATGCCCACGGCAGGGAATCCTACTGCGAAGAGGACGAATGAGCCGATGACCTTTAAATTCATGAAATAGACATAGCCGATTTTATGCCACGAGGAAAGGGGGGATTTGATTCTGGCGGCGACTTCGTCCTCTCGTGATGCGATCAGGCTTGAAGGCCCTCGAATCCAGCATCTTCCAGCAACGTCATTTCGGCGATCGCCAGGTTGGCGAGCTCGTCGCAGCGCTCGTTTTCGGC
>CAILVZ010000343.1 GCA_903837825.1 Akkermansiaceae bacterium
CAATCAGTTTATGTCATAACGAGGCCGTCGTCGCCGAACTTCATTTTTCTTCCATGACAAACACGCCGTCCCAAGCGCCGGGTGGCTGGGTTTTTTCGAGCTTCTGGCACCGATCGACGTACATTTTCGCTGCCCGATCGTTCGGATTCATCGACAAGACCTCTTCAAAAGAGTTGATCGCCTTTTGCCAGTGCCCCCTGCGATATTCGGTAAGGCCAATTCGAAACTGTCGCAATGCATCCGTCAGCCGGGGATACGTTTCCTCCGTATGAAAATCCATCACCTCATAAACGCCAACGGGCTTGGTCTTCCCTTTAACAACCACGAGGTCGACTTCGCGTGTGTAATAGGTTGATTTCAGTTGGGCATAGGTAAATTCGCTGATCAAAATCTTGGCGCCGTAGGCTTTACAGGCAGACTCCAGTCGGGCGGCCAAATTAACCCCGTCACCGATCACGGTGTAGTCCATGCGCTTTTTGGAACCAATATTTCCGGACACCACCGTATCGGTATTGAGTCCGATCCCAATATCAACCGGCAATTTGCCCTCCGACACTCGGGTAACGTTCCAGCGGGAGAGTTCGCGAATCATCGCGATCGAAGTCCTCAGGGCCCGATCGGCATCGTCATCATGACCAACCGGAATCCCGAATGCCGCCATAATCGCGTCGCCGATAAACTTATCGAGCATGCCCTCCTCACGCTGAATACAGTCCACCATTAAGGTGAAGTACTCATTAAGCAAAGTGACGGTGCCATGTGCGCCCAGTTTCTCGGTGATCGTGGTGAATCCGCGAATGTCAGAAAACAATATCGTCGCGGGCACACTCTGACCACCAAGCGCCTCTGCACCACCCGCCACAAGACGATCCGCGATACCCGGATCCATATAACGGGACATTGTGGATTTCAGGCGTTTTTCGCTGCTGATATCCTCGATCAAGAGCATCGAACCGATCGTCTGATGGTCCGTCGACAGGAGCGGCAACCCAGTCACATTAACTGACAGCGTTTCACCCGCGGCCTCGAGTTCTGCCTCGAATGTCACCTCCGGCGCATGCGATTCAGTCGCTGCCTTCAGCGTTTCAAGCACCCAGGCATTTGCGCCTACAAAAAACTCACTCGCGAGCTTGTTTAAAAATGAAGCAGCCGGAACCCTCAGGATCCTCAATCCAGCCGCATTGCAGGTCACGATGCGCTGTTCGTCGTCGAGGGTAATCACCCCGTTCGACATCGACTCCAACATAGCCTCGTTGTAGTTCTTAATTTGTTGGACATCCGCAAACAGTTTTGCGTTTTCGAGCGCGATCGAAATCTGCGCTGTGAACGCCCGCAGTCTGGATTCGTCATCGGCCGTAAACGGGCCACCAAGCTTGTTAAGGACCTGCGTCACTCCGATGGTTTTGCCGTTCTTGTTAACAATCGGTACGCAGAGGATTGAGCGAGTGAAAAATCCGCTGCGTTTGTCAAAACTCGGGTTGAATCGAAGGTCGGCGTAAGCATATGGAATGTTGATCGTTTTGCCAGAGATAAAGGCTTCTCCGGCGATCCCGAGATGATTCGGCAGACGAATCTCCCGCGACTCCAGGCCCTGACTGACCTCCGACCAAAGTTCCTGGGTCTTCTCATCGTTCAGAAATAGCGTAGAACGCTCCGCGTTCAATAAGCGAGTGGCCTCGCCCATCACCTTCTGGAGCAATGAACCGAGTTTGATGTCCGCAGTCACCTCGGTGACAACATCAATGAACTCCATTTCCTGCTTACGCAATGCCTGCATCCGTTCCAGATTTTGCATGCTCTGGATAGCTAGCGAGGCTTGATTGATCATCGCCGAAAACAGCGCAAGATCATGACGTGTGAATTTCCCGGAGCGCTTATTCAGCGTCTCCGCAACACCGATGATTTCACCGCGCCCGGTCACGATCGGCACACACAAAATACCCCGAGTCCTGTAGCCAGTGCGTTCGTCAACGGCACGGTTAAACCGCGGATCTTCATAGGCGTCCTGGATGATCAAAGGCTCGCCACTGCAGAAAACTGCGCCTGCGATGCCGCTGTCATTGAGGATGCGAATCTCTCGCTGGATATTTCCCTGGGCAACTCGGGAATAAAGCTCCTTAGTTTGAGGATCGTTCAAAAAAAGAGAGCTTCGCTCTGTTCCGATGGTTTCCGTGGTCATTTCGACCAGAGCGAGAAGGACCTCATCGAGAGTCTCAAAGCTCGCCAATCGGGAGGTCACGCTCAACAGCAATTCTGCTTCGCGCAACCGTCGTTTCTCATCGACAGCCAATGG
>CAILVZ010000344.1 GCA_903837825.1 Akkermansiaceae bacterium
GGAAGAGCGCCAGTGAGCCGTCCAGATAGCGGTGCACTCTCACTTTGACCTTCATGTAGTGGTGCCGGTGGCGGTCCTGAGGGATTTGTAATGTCATCCCGTCGAACTGTACACAGTTATCCTTGCCCACGGTCCGCTCAAACTCTTCACACAGGATATCGTCCAGATTCGCCCCGATCCACTCGACGAAGGCGGAGCCTTCCTCAAGCGCGGGTTGTGTGAACTCCTCATTGAAGGCCGGCCGATAGACGTGCTCAAGATATCGGTTCGCGTCTTCCATCTCCACGATGCCGGCCAAGGCCAGTTCTTTGGGGAGTCTGGACTGATGGGTTGAAAAGGCACGCTCAGATCGTCCTCTTGCCTCAGGTGAATAGGCAGCAATCATATCGATACCCAACTGCTTCATCGCCCTCCCAAACTGTGTAAGGTTGGTGCGATCAACTTTTCCGCCCGCCTTGAGGGTGGTCCAGTAGTGGGAGCCCCTGTCCGTGTAAAGGGATCCAAAGAGCCCTCGAGCCTCAATGACCTGCTTCACGCCCATGAAACTACTAAGGGTGCCTTCCTGATCGACGAAGATCATCGAGTAGTGTTCATTGGTGGCATCGTCCATCGTGACCACCAGATCCCATTTCTTGAAGGGTACCCAAGCATGGGTCGATGCATCCTGGTGCAACATCATCCCAGGCCAAGGGCATCGCTCCCGTCGTTTACGGTGCTTGCCTCGTGCCGGAGCCTTTTGAATCAGTTTGGCGTCCTGCAGTCTGGATTTGACCCAGGTATAGCTCCGGGTACCGCCATCACGCCGATACCAGGCGTAAAAGTGCTTCGCACTCCAGCCAATGTGGCGTTTTCGATAGCGCTCAGTCAGAGCCATCACCTCATCCACCGGAGCTCTGAGGTGAGAAATCGTATCGAGGCGCTTATCAATGAGCCCCTGAAGACCCGACTCGTGGTATCGGTTGATATACCGTCTGAAGGTCCTTTCACAGACACCCAGTAAGCGGGCCGCCTCCTCCTGAGTCAGTGTCCCAGAATCCCATCCATCGTAGGCTTCTTCGAATCGCATTTTCCGAATCTCCTGCAGCAACTCTGTCGGTTTCATAGGCACCTCCTGGGTGCTTTATAAAACCGGACAGATCATTTGCTACAAACCCGGACAATCTATTTGTCACCTACACTGAGCCACATGGTGATTGACGTGGTAAGGAAATATCCTTACCATGAGCCTCAAATTGAGGAGATCAGCTATGCCCGCCATTCACGAGGTTGCCACCATCACTTCCAAAGGTCAGATCACTTTGCCCAAGCCTATCCGTCAGGCACTGGGCGTGGACTACGGTGGCAAGGTTGCGTTTGACCTGCGGGGATCAGAAGTCATCGTCACCCGTGCCGATGAAGCATCTCACGAGGATCCGGCCATTGCTTCGTTTTTGGCCTTGCTCGAAAAAGACATCCGCACGGGTCAGCACTTGTGCAACCTGCCGGACGGGCTGGTGCAGGCCATGCAGGCCGCAACGACGCTGCCCGTTGATCTGGACGCCGACATTGAAGGCGATGTGGCGCTGTGATCCAGCGTCACGGCTGGAATCTGCTCTTCCACGAATGTCTGTCCGAGCAACTGCAAAAACTGCATGCCGCTGACCAGCGGGCGCGGCAGCAAGACCCACAAGGGTTTGAGTCCAACGCCAACGTCCGGCTGTTTGCGGCGCTCTCGAAACTGATCTTTGATGCGGTGCCCAGCGATCCGAACCGGGAGGAGTACAGGCAAGGCAACACGATGGGGGCTGCGTTTCGGCACTGGCGACGCGCAAAGATCGGGCGGCGGTTTCGTCTTTTTTTTCGGTTTGACTCCAAGACCCGGATCATCATCTTTGCCTGGGTCAATGATGAAAACACATTGCGATCTTCAGGCAGCAAGAGTGATCCGTACACGGCGTTTCAGCGCATGCTTGAACGGGGCCATCCGCCTGATGACTGGGCCGCACTGGTGGCAGCAAGTCGAACCGATTGGCTGTAATGGCTCGAGGATTTGACCGGCCACCCAACGGCGTTCGAAAGGCTCCGGGCGCCGACTGCGGGAAACAGAACACACCCA
>CAILVZ010000345.1 GCA_903837825.1 Akkermansiaceae bacterium
AACGTGTCGGCACCTCGATGCCCAAGCCCGCTTTGAACATCGAACCTAACAGACCCTCGACCAACTGGATGATGTCCTCCTGCGTCACGAAGCTGGCCTCGATGTCGATCTGGGTGAACTCCGGTTGACGATCCGCCCGCAAGTCTTCATCGCGGAAGCAGCGAGCGATCTGGAAATACTTCTCCATCCCCGCCACCATCAGCAACTGCTTGTATTGCTGAGGCGCTTGCGGCAACGCGTAAAAGCGACCCGGATTCAACCGCGATGGCACGAGGAAATCCCGAGCCCCTTCTGGCGTCGGATTCGACAAAATCGGCGTCTCGATTTCATAAAAACCCGAATCGTCCAAATAGCGGCGCGCCGCAGAAGTGATCACGCTGCGTTGGCGGATGTTCTGACTCATCCGCGGACGGCGCAGGTCGAGGTAGCGGTATTTCATCCGCAGGTCTTCATTCGAAAGCTCTTTGTCGAGCTGGAAGGGCAAGACATCCGCCTTGTTGACGATCGTGAGGGCGCTCGCCACGATCTCGATGGATCCCGTGCCGATCTTTATATTTTCAGATCCTTCAAGCCGCTTGGAAACTCTTCCACTCACTTGAACCACGTCCTCTTCTCGGAGGGTATGCGAAAGCGCCGAAACCTCAGGGTTTTCATCGGGGTGGAATACACATTGGGTAAGTCCCTCACGGTCGCGAAGGTCGATGAAAATGACCCCACCGTGGTCACGAGCCGAATTCACCCAACCGATGAGCGTGACAGTCTGACCGATGTGAGAATCGCGAAGTTCGTTGCAATGATGTGTGCGCATGAGAAAATTGGTTAGAATAAAAGCAGTGGATGTTAGGCGATCAGCGGGCCATCGGGTTGAAGCAACCGAGCGGTGAGCCACTCGACCGCGGTTGCAGCATTTCCGGATTCTTCGCTGCGGTTATTGAGAATCTTAAGCTTAAGTTCGGGATATTCAGCACCCACGACAAGCGCGAAACGAGCACCCGATTTCTCTGCACTTTGAAACTGCTTGGCAACCTTGGGGCTACCCAATGGCAGATCCGCAGAAATACCCGCACGGCGGAGATCCGTCACCAACCGCAGCGATTCAGCCCGCTTGGTCTCATCGGCCACCACGAGATAGACATCGCAGTTCGCCGCATGACGCTGCAACCAGACTTCTAACTGCATGGCTGCATGCGTGGTCTCTTCGATCAGGTTCCGAATCACGTAGTCTCCCATCGCAAACCCCGTGGCGGGCAAATCGACCGCCCCATCCGAAATCGTTGCAATTAAGGTGTCGTAACGACCACCTCCCGCAACCGCCCGCATGGACTTCTTGGAATCAAATACCTCGAAAACCACCCCAGTGTAATACGCGAGCCCTCGAACGATCGAGAGATCCAGTTCGACAAAATCGGCAAATCCACGAGCTGCTAGATCTTCTTGGATTGCGAGATAAGCCGCCGATGCGTTCGCGGGATCCGCGATGAATCCGCGGACTTCATCGACTGTTAGAGAAAACGCCGCAAGCTTTTGCTCTAACACCTCAGGTTTCTCACGCTCAATCTTGTCGATGATGCCGAGGAAATCAGGCACATTCCCCTCTGGAATCTTGCGAGCCGCAGCGAAGTCAATCCACGCCATCCGATCCGACACACGGACGACAAAGTCACCCGCCACAAATCCAAACGCCAACATTGTCTCGATCGCCAGCGCGATCAGCTCCGCATCGGCCGACGGCCCGCTCTCCCCAAAAATATCAACATTGAATTGGTGAAACTCACGTCCCCTGCCCTTTTGCGGCTTTTCGTAGCGGAAGCACTGGCCAATCTCAAACCACTTGAGCGGCTTGGGAAAATCCCTCTGGTGCTGCGCAACGACTCTCGCCAAAGAAGCCGTCACTTCCGGCCGCAAGGTGACGTCTCGCCCACCTTGATCTTCAAACCGGAACAATTGAGATGAAAGCTCGCCACCCGATTTCTTGAGGTAGAGCCCAGTGTCCTCCAAGATCGGGGTCTCGTACTCGACATATCCGCAACGACGGGCCACGCCACGCCAAGTCTCGAACAAATAATTGCGGATCGCGCATTCTCGTGGAATGAAGTCGCGAAATCCTGGAAGTGCTTGGAATGTAGGACCTGCCATAGGCGGGGGCCGAGAATGCACGCCCAATCCAGCAATTCAAGCCGCGATTGCGGTGATCACGACAGGATCACTCAGCGCGAGGCAATGACCTCCACGGTCACCCCTTTCAAATACCCAGTCTCGGGGATGGAAATCAGGATCGGATGGTCCGCACGCTGGGAATGGTTCATGACGAGCCTCGCCGACTTTTTGGCATCCACGGAGGCATCCACCAAGTTTTCCATGAACAACTCACGAGAGGCGTGGTGCGAGCAGCAAAACGTGGAAAGAATCCCACCCTTATCGAGCAACTTGAGAGCCCGGAGATGGATCTCTTTGTAACCCCTCATGGCGTCCATCAGCGTCTTTTTGTTGCGGGTGAAGCTAGGCGGATCGAGAATGATCAGGTCGTAGTCCGGCTTGGCATGCTTGAGGAAATCAAACACGTTGTGCTCGAGAACCTCGACCTCAACGCCATTCAACACCGCGTTTTTTCGCGCCGCCTCACAGGCACTGGCAGAAACATCCACCGCCGTGACCTTGACCGCCCCAGCCTTGGCACACGCGAGCGCAAAGCCACCTTGGTTGGTAAAACAATCCAGAACCCGCTTGCCCTTGGCCAACGCGGCGACCTCGGCGTGAGCCTGCAACTGGTCGAGATAGAGCCCGGTTTTCTGCCCATCAAAGAGATCGACCTCAAACGACAGACCATTCGCCCGAACCAAAAACGGCCCGGGATTCTCACCATAGAGCATCTCAATCCCGGGCTCCATGCCCTCGGCCTTGCGGTAGGGCGAGTCATTGCGCAACACGATCGACGCAGGATTGAGCAAGGCAACCAACGCATCGCGGATGATTTCCTTCCGGAGATCCATGGCAAGCGTCAGGGTCTGGACGGAAAGGTGGTCACCATAGCGATCCACAATCAAACCCGGCAACCCATCCGATTCGCTCCAAACGAGACGTGCCAACACTTCGTCGATCTGGGATTGCTTGCGTAGCTCGATCGACTGCCCGATCCGCCGAGTGAAAAACTCGAGATCTAGGTCCTGCCGACGTCGTGAAAACCGCCTTGCGACGATCTGGGACAAGGGATTGTAAATCGCCGACCCCAGCGGCCGATCTCGAAAATCTTTGAGCGTGATCACATCACCCGGTTGCGGATCGCCAAACGATTTCTTGATTTCAGTGGCATAAATCCACTCGTGACCGTGAAAAATGCGTGCTCGGGGTGCGATGATGATGCCTGCCATGGGGCCGGAATGTCGGCTACCGCAAGGGGTCTTGTCGAATGCGAAACGACAGAAGTGTCAACTCGGGCGCGATTTCCTCTTGATTCCTAACGCCGTAGCCCCTACCCAAGTGGCTACCAACCATGGGACAACAAACGAAAAAGATCATCAAACGCCGTCGCCGCGCCGATTACGTGAAGCGCAAGAAGGAACAGGCAAAGCTCGGCGGTATCGTGAAGAAGCCTGCTGTCAAAAAGGCTGAAGTCGCGAAAAAAGCCCCTGCAAAGAAGGCTGCCGCGAAAAAAGCCCCTGCAAAGAAGGTTGCGTAAAAAGTCGCAGCAGAAGCTCCAGCCACCGCTGCTGAGGCTCCCGAGTCGGCAGAATCCTGAGCCATCCCGGCTCATACCATCCGATTTTTCTGCGAGCCGCCCCTGTCGGGCGGCTCGTTTTGTGTTTTTGATTCGGACTCAGAACGGAAACGATCTGCCTTGAATCCAGCCTTTGGAAATCCGAGACTGCCCCGATGTCTGCACGCGATGCCGCTTACTCCATAGCCACCCGCCTCACTCAGGCTGGCCATGTGGCGTTGTTTGCCGGCGGTTGCGTACGCGACCGCCTGCTCGGGCTCGAACCCAAGGACTACGACATCGCCACCTCCGCAACTCCCGCGGAAATGGTGAAACTTTTCCCAGGCGCAAGCGAGGTGGGTGCTCACTTCGGCGTGGTGATTGCGAAATCCGGCGGCCACCCGATCGAGATCGCCACCTTCCGGACCGACGGCAGTTACAAGGATGGTCGACGCCCCGAAACGGTCACCTTTTCATCCCCCGATGAAGATGCCCACCGCCGCGATTTCACGATCAACGGACTTTTCGAAAATCCAGCCACAGGCGAAATCATCGACCATGTGGGCGGGAGGCCCGACCTCGATGCGAGGACGCTCCGAGCCATCGGCGATCCAACCGCCCGCTTCACCGAAGATGGACTGCGCCTGCTGCGCGCCATCCGCTTCGCCACCTCACTTGCATTCGAAATCGAGCCGACGACCTGGGCCGCGAT
This sequence comes from Akkermansiaceae bacterium, assembly GCA_903837825.1. Lineage (GTDB taxonomy): Bacteria > Verrucomicrobiota > Verrucomicrobiia > Verrucomicrobiales > Akkermansiaceae > Luteolibacter. The sequence goes on from CAILVZ010000345.1 coordinate 4,407, forward strand.
CCACGAATGCGCACCCCTGCTCGCCCGCATTTCACCCGAGCGGATTCGCGACGAATTTTCAAAAATCCTCGCTTCCCCACGCCGCCGTGCTGGAGTGGAGCTCTTGGTAAAATCGGGTCTCATGCACCACATCGTGCCAGAATTCCTACCGACGATCGGCTGCGAACAACCGCCAGAATGGCACCCGGAAGGCGACGTTTACACGCACACGTGCATCATGTTAGAAATGCTCAAGCCAGACGCACCGCTTGAACTTTGCCTCGCCGTTTTTTTCCACGACATTGCCAAACCCCCTTGCCAAACCTTCGACGACGAAGCCAGACGCATCCGCTTCAATGGCCATGATGCCATGGGCGCAGTCATGACCGAAGCCATCCTCCGCCGCCTGCGATACCCGAACGACACCATCGACGCAGTCGTCCCGATGGTTGCCCGTCACATGCAGTTCATGAACGTCCAACACATGCGGACTGCCAAACTAAAGCGCTTCATGGCATCCCCCACCTTCGACCAAGAAATGGAACTACACCGAGTCGATTGCGGGTCATCGAATGGCTTCACTGACAACTACGAGTTCCTCGAGGCCAAGTCGGTGGAGTTCGCAAGCGAACCCCTCATTCCCACCCCGCTGGTTTCTGGGCGCGATCTAATCCATCTCGGCCTCCCCCCCGGCCCACGCTTCAAGGAAATCCTCGAAGCCGTGCAAACCGAACAACTGGAAGGACGTATCCTTGATCGTGAACCTGCCCTCGAGTACCTGAAGGCACTCGCCGAAAATTTTTCATCCTAATTGACCACCATCCCATGTCTGCCACCACGCCCGTCGAACACTCCGACCCCGTCAATGCCTCGATCCTCGCGATTTCCGAAGACCTCGTCGCCGGATTCCACCGCCATCCCTTTCATGTGATCGCAGAGAAATCCAGCGTACCGCTGGAAACGGTCATCGTACGGATTCGCGCGATGGTCGAGGCTGGCGTCGTCCGCCGCGTCCGCCAAACGTTGCTCTCCACCAAGCTGGCCCATGGCGCACTGGTGGCTTGGAAGGTCCCCGAAGAAAAACTCAACGATGCCTTTGATTTCATGGCAAAGGATGACCCGTTCTCAGGCCACGTGGTGATCCGCTCGACCGACACGGAAGTTTCCGGCTCGGGCTACCGACTTTGGACAACCCTCAAGGTGCCCGTCGGTGAATCACTCGATTTCCACGCATCTGCCTTGCTGCGCCTAACAGGTGCCACGGAGTACCTCCTCATGCCTGCCAACGGCGTCTTCGCTCTCGGCGTCGGCCACACCCGCCGCAAAATCCTCGAACCCGGCGACAAAGCGGACGAAGCCGCAGTGATGATGACCACCTCGACCGTCGACCTCACCCCAGAGGAATGGAACGTCCTCCTCGCCCTGAAAGAGGAGCTCACCCTAACCGAAATCTGCGAAAGCCCGTGGGATACCCGCGCGAAAATCGCAGGAGTCTCGATCGAGCGCTTCTGCGAAGTCGCTGAGACACTCAATGCGAAAAAGGTGATCGGCCGCTTCTCAACGTTTCTCGAACACGTGAAACCTTCGGCCACTGGAGAACGCGTGACTCGTTTCAACGGGCTCTTCCACTGGGCCGTGCCTAAAGGCCGGGAAATTGAGGCAGGCGGGGAAGTCGGACGTCACTTCTGCATGACCCACGCCTACTGGCGTGAAGGCGGCCCTCAATTCGGCAACGTAAATATCATGGGCGTGATGCACGGAACCGAGAAACCTCGCGTATTGGAACACAAGGCTGCCATCGACCGCCACCTGGCCGCCGCTGGCATCCCCATTTCATACACGAATGTCTTTTGGGGCGGCCGCTCGGAAATCAAACCCTCGGAAATCTCTCCAAAGGTATACGCAGACTGGCACCAAAAACACGCAGTCAAAACAACCGAACCCTAACAGATTTTACCCATTCTGCCTCGGGAATTCCCACCTGATTTCCACTTCACTTCGTCGGCCCAAGAGGTACATCCTTCTGCGCCCATTGTGACCAAATCGTCACACGCAATCCATTCGCAGCACCCATCTCGGACGCTAACTTCACACCGACATGCACCGAATTCTGATTGTTGAAGACGAGCGAGACATCAATGACCTGATTGGTTTCAATCTTCAGCGAGCAGGCTATGAAGTGATCAAAGCCTATGACGGCTTGGAGGGAACCGAACTGGCTCTCCGAGAACGCCCAGATTTGATCCTTCTGGATCTCATGCTCCCCGGCCGCGATGGCTACGGCGTCTTCCGCGAACTCCGCAGAGACTCCCGCACCGCAACCACCCCAGTCATCATGCTCACCGCCCGAGCACAAACCGAGGATCGAATCCAAGGCCTCGAAGCCGGAGCCGACGACTACCTCACCAAACCTTTCAGCCCAAAGGAACTGATGCTGCGCGTCCAAGCAATCCTCAAGCGAGTCGAAGGAGCCCCAGGCACCGTGGACCTCACCTACGGACCATTCCGCTTTGATAAAAACGCACTGAAGTTTTATCTGGAAAACGAACCCGTGGATCTGACATCCACCGAGTTCAAGCTGCTGCTATTCCTCTGCGAACGCCCCGGCAAAACCCAGGATCGAAACGATCTCCTCCGCACGGTCTGGGGTTACAGCGACGCAACCTTCAGCCGGACGCTCGACACCCACATGAAGCGGCTCCGCCAAAAACTCGGCCCCTATGGGACTATGATTGAAACGGTGCGCGGCATCGGCTATTGCATTGCGAAAGCCGACGCATGATTTCCAATTTCTTCATTCTCTCCGCAACCGCTGCACTCCTCATTCTCTTTATTCTCAACCGCCACCTCCACCGTGCCCGCAAGCTCTCTGACGATGCTCTCACCACGTGGAAACGCCAATCTGAGCAGGAACTCAACCAAGCACGTCATGACCGCAACCGCCTCCTCGATGCCCTCGGCGATGCGTTCTTCCTCGTGGATTCAGAAGCGAACATCCGCTTCGCCAACCGCGCTTCGCGCACGCTCTTCGGCGCTCGCGAACTCCTCGACCGCCCCGTCAGCGAGGCTTTCCTCGACCCACGCCTCGCTCAAGCGCTCCTCAACTGCCTCGCAACCGGCGAACCCACCCAATCCCTTGTGGTCCTTCCTCAACAAAACTCGCCTCGTGGCGACCTCGAAACCCGCGGCGTCAATGCCTGGATCATCGATGCCGCAAACCTCCCCAACCCTTCCCCGGGTGAACCAACCACTCGGGTCATCATTCGCGACGTGACCGCAGAACACCAACTCGAACAAGTCCGCAAGGACTTCGTCGCCAACGCGTCTCACGAGCTCCGCACACCGCTCGCGATCATCAATGGCTATCTGGAAAATCTGTTAGACGACGACATGATTGATGAACCGACGATGGCACGCCGCTTCCTGACGATCATGCGCAAGCACACGGACCGCATCTCGCACATCGTCGAAGACATGCTGGTCATTTCACGCCTCGAATCCGGCGAGGCGAACATGCTGAAGGTCGAGCCATTCTGCTTCCATTCATGCATCAATGACGTGCTCGAACGCCTGGAATCGATGGTGAGAAATCAAAAGGCAGAGATCCAAGTGGCGATGCCAGACCCAGACCTCGTGCTGCATGGCGACCGCTTCTACTGGACTCAAGTGCTCTTCAACATCGTCGAAAACGCACTCAAACAGAACCCTCGCGATGGCCTCAAGGTGATCATCGGCTGCGAATCCATCGGTGAGACAATCCACATCTGGGTCTCCGATGATGGCGTTGGCATCCCCAGCGCCGATCTACCCCACATTTTCCGCCGCTTTTTCCGCGTCGAGAAACACCACTCGCAACAAGAAATCAAGGGAACCGGCCTCGGGCTCTCGATCGTGAAACGCGCAGTGGAAGCCCACGGCGGCCAAATCGGTGTCACCTCGGTGCCAGGCAGCGAGACGAAGTTTCTCATCAGCATTCCGGACACGCGGCCAGCTGGAGCGCCCATTTGAGGCCCGCGGAAGGGCTTCTCGACGGCTTTTGACCCGCGATCGACGCGGCTCGTTCGGATTTCCTTCGCGTTTTCTGAAATTTGCCGTGCGACTGAGGAAAAAATCAGCCTAAATCCTTGCGGAGCCAGGCTTCGATCCTTTCCCTTTCAACGCTTTCACCCATGTCTTCAGCCGCCATCCAGCTCATCCACCGGGATCGCATTCCGCAAACCGGCTGCTTGATCATTCCCGGCCGGCTCGATCTCGACCTGCTGGTTCACTTGGAAAAAAACCTCAGCGGCCGGAAAATCACCTGGCTGATCGAGGAAACGGCATCCTACAGCCACCCGATCCGCGCCCACCTGGAAAAATCCCGCTCCGGCGCGATGTTTTCAGCCAATGACGCCGCACCCGCCGCCGCCGGGATACAACTGAAGCCATTCCTCGAAGGAAATGGGATTCTAATCTACGTGCCCGGCCTCACCAGCGTCCGCCGCGGCACGGCCTGCCACATCCCCACCGCACACCTGAAAACCTTGTGCGCTTTCGGACTCCCGATCCTCCCACTCGCTGTGGATTGCCCGCGCGAGTCGTGCCTGTCGATCGAACGCAAATCATCACTCCCTTTAGCGGTCGTCTCAGTCGGTAAACCGATCGCCGCAGAAAAAGCCTCGATCCCCGCCTTCCAACAAAGCCTGCTCGAAGCGAACGAGGAAGCCTACAGCAAGCGCTCTCTCCTGAGTGGCTCGCTCGCCACCGCCCTCCTCGAGGGACTGAAAAAACATGGCAGCCACCGCCGACTCATCGACGGGGCCGACGATACGGAAATCCCGTTCACGCAAATTCTAGCAGCATCGCTCGCGTTTTCCAGATTCATCCGCAAGGAAACCGATAAACCGCGCGTGGCCATCGTCCTCCCTCCCGGCAAAGGCGGCCTCATCGCGAACCTCGCCGTGCTCTTCGCCGGTAAAATCCCAGTAAATCTCAATTTCTCAAATGGCCACGAAGCCATCAAATCCTGCATCCGCCAAGCCGATGTCGATCGCTTCATCACCGCAGACCCATTCGTCCGCAAGGTCTCGGCTTTCCCATGGCCGCCAAACCGCGACCTGATTCTCATCGAACGCGTCCTGCCGACCCTCAAGAAGAAGATCATCGCTTGGGCCATCGTATCAAAAATCCTGCCCGCCGCGACCCTTGCCTTGCTCCTGCGCCTCAACAAGCGCTCGAACGACGATGAGGCTACGCTGCTCTTCACCTCAGGCTCGTCAGGTGAACCGAAAGGCGTCCCTCTCAGCCACCGCAATGTACTCGCGAACGTCTGCCAATTCGGCACGCGTCTCGCCCTCCCACGCAATTCATCGATCCTCGGCTGCCTCCCACTCTTCCACTCGTTCGGCAGCACGGTCACGCTCTGGTTTCCCATCATCGAAGGGGTCAACCTCGTGACCTACCCCAGCCCGCTCGAAACAAAACGTCTCGCAGAACTGATCGCGCTGCACCAAATCGACATCCTCCTCGCAACGCCCACCTTCCTCCGGGGCTACATGAAGCGCATCGACCCCGCACAATTGTCGTCCCTAAAATTGGTAGTCACCGGTGCGGAAAAACTCCAAAAGTCGCTCGCCTCGGCCTTCGCCGAGAAGTTTGGCATCCCCCCACAAGAAGGTTACGGCCTCACCGAAACCTCGCCTGCAACGAACGTCAACCTGCCCGACCTTCCAGCCCATGGAGAAGCCATCACCCTGCCCTCATCACGCAACGGTTCGGTCGGCCAAGCCCTTCCAGGCATCGCGATCAAAATCACCGACCCTGGCACCACCCAAGAAATCCCAATCAACCAACAAGGGGTCATCTGGTTCAAAGGATCGAACATCTTCAACGGCTACCTCAACAATCCTAAAAAATCGAGTGAAGTGCTCTCCTCCGATCACTGGTTCTGCACCGGCGATGTCGGCCGGGTCGATGAAGATGGTTTCCTCTCGATCGAAGGACGAATCTCACGATTCTCAAAAATCGCAGGCGAAATGGTGCCCCACGAAACGGTCGAAGCCGCGATCAATAAGGTCCTTGGCCTCGACTCCGAATCCGAACGCTGCATCGCCGTGGTCGGCGTCCCCGACGAACAAAAAGGCGAGGCAATCCTTCTCCTCTCTAGCATCGCTGGCCCTGCACTCGACCAAGAATGCATCGACCTCCGCTACAAGTTGTTAGACGAAGGGCTTTCATCACTCTGGTGCCCCAAACGCATCGTACCCGTCCACGAAATCCCAGTCCTCGCCTCGGGAAAACTCGACATCAAGGCCTGTGAAGCACTCGCCAAACTATACGCCTAACCGACGCGCCTCTCTTCATTCTCGCCCACACCCGCTTTCTTGATCCATCTCCACCACACCATGCCAAATCGCATCGATTCCACGTTCACCCGCCTCCGAGAAAACCACCAAAAGGCATTCGTCGCTTACGTCGCCGCCGGAGATCCGAACTTCGAATCCTCACTGGAAATCATCAAGTCCCTCGCCGATGCCGGCGCCGACATCATCGAACTTGGGCTGCCGTTCTCGGACCCACTCGCCGATGGCATCGTGAACCAAATGGCGGCCGAACGCGCGCTGAAGGCGGGCATGACGACCGCCCGCTCTCTCGAACTGATCCGCCGCTTCCGCGAATCCCACGAAACCCCCATCGTGCTCTTCACCTACTTGAACCCAGTCTTCACCTATGGCTTCGAAGCATTCCACCACGATGCTGCAGCCGCAGGAGCCGATGGCATCCTCTTGTTAGACCTCCCTCCCGATGAAGCAGCTCTCAACAAGGATCTCGCCGTCGGCGCCGGACTGAAACACATCCGCCTCATCGCCCCAACCACCCCTCCGGAACGCGTTAAAATTCTAGCAGAATCCTCAGAGGGATTCATCTACATGCTGTCACGCACTGGCGTCACCGGATCGCACGGCGCTCCATCCGCCAACATCGCGGCTCAAGTCGACGCCATCCGCTCCCACACCCAGACGCCGATCTGCGTCGGCTTCGGAATCACCACCCCCGAACAAGCAGCCGACGTCGCCAAGGCGGCCGATGGCGTGATCGTCGGATCCGCGATTGTGAAACAAGTGGAACTCCACCCAGACCACGCCGCAGAAGCCGTTCGCAACTTCACCGCACCTCTCATCGCCGCCACCAAGTCCTAACTTAACCTTCCTCTTCAACTTCGACCTTTCCCAACCATGCTTCTCCACTTTTTCAAAATGAACGGCGCCGGCAATGACTTCATCATCATTGATAACCGCGACCTCTCGATCGATCTCGACGCAGACACGATCGCCGCCCTGTGCGACCGCAACCGCGGTATCGGTGCCGACGGCTTGCTCGCGGTCGAACCCGCACGCAAAGGCGCGGACTTCCGCTTCCGCTACTACAATGCCGATGGGGGCGAAGCCGAAATGTGTGGCAATGGCGCACGCTGCTTCGGCCGATTCACCGCCCACCTCGGCGAAATCGTCCTGAAAAAAGTCACGTTCGAAACGATCGCCGGAACGCTCGCCGCAGAAATGATCGGCGAAGACGTCCGCATCGCGATGTCCGAACCCAAGGACCTCAAACTCAACACGGATGCCACGATCCCCGGCCACGATGCACCCTTGCATTTCGTGAACACCGGCGTGCCTCACGTGGTCACCTTCGTCCCAAGCCCAGAAGCACTCGATGCCTTCGATGTCTTCAACCACGGTGCTGCCATCCGCCACCACGCCGCCTTCGCACCCGCTGGCACCAATGCGAACTTCGCGACGGTCCTCGCCCCAGACCACATTTCGATCCGCACCTTCGAACGCGGCGTGGAAGATGAGACGCTCGCCTGCGGCACTGGCATGGTCGCATCCGCCCTGGTCCACCACCTCCTCACCGGCGCTCCCAGCCCGATCAAGGTCGACGTCGAGGGCGGCGACACGCTGGAAATCGGCTTCGAAAAAACCGGCGACCAAACTTTCAAAAACGTCACCCTAACCGGCCCCGCCGACTTCGTCTTTGAAGGGGAAATCGATATCTAATCCAGATTCGCATCGTCTAACAGACTGAGTCAATCCTTGATCAAGGAGGCCCCCGCCTCCGCCAAATTCTCTTCGTCCCCCCACCTTACTTCCCCCCACCCATCCCCCTCAAAAAAAATCACTTTTTTTGAGTCTGCCCCCCCATTTGTCCCACCCCCTCTGATAGGCTTTGGGTTTGCTATCCATGACCCCAAGAACCATGCCCAAGCCACGAACCGAGTCGAAGCCCACCCAGACCCTTCCAGATGCCGATTCACTCAGGATCGCCAGTGATCCGAGCACCCCAGCAGCATGGCTTTTAGAACTCTCAAACCATGCCGATCCCCTGGTCGTTTACCAAGTAGCCACCAACCCAAACACCCCAGAAGAAATCCTTCACACGCTTTGGATCACCCACCCCTTGGCCGCGATCGAAAATCCACTCATCGCCTTTCAGGCGTTCACTTCAGGCGAAAGCCCGCGTTGCCTACTCTCATCCGATGTCATCATGATGATTTACAGCGCCCTGCGGCAGGAAAATCGCCTCGATGAAATCGAGTCATGGGCCCCAGAGCACGAGCGGAAAAATCGCTGGTTTGCCTACTACGGCGAGGTCACCGAAAGCAAAAAATCCATCCCAGACGCATTGTTCCAACGCTTGCAAGGCCACCTTGCCAACGACCCGTCACCTCGAGTGCGCGAGGCGATGGTTTCCCGATTGGAGAAATCGTTTCTCCCGATCTTCGCCAAGGATTCGGAATGCACGGTTCGCCTCGCAGTGGCAAAGAGATTTCCATACCTTTCCTCCGACGATCGTGAAAAACACCTCGCACCGCTTGTCGATCAACTCGCAGCGGATCCGGACGAGGAAGTCCGCCTGCTAGTCGCTGGGTGCAATTGTCTCACCTCATGCGCTCACCAGCGACTGACTCATGACCCCTCCCTCGCGGTGTGCGAGAAACTTGCCGCAAATGGCAGCGGTCCCAACCTCGAAGAAACCGGCTGGTGGCAATTGGTTTCGGAAGGACCCAAAATGTGCGAGCTCCTGGCAAAAAACACCAACTGCCCAGATTCGGTTAGAATCGAACTCACCAGCCACCCACTACCCGACGTCAGCACTCATGCGTGGAAGCATCTCGAAATCAAGAAATGCAAACTCCAAGAAAAACTTGTAGAAAAAATCGACGCGCTTTTCGCAGACCCTACCCGCTCTCTCGACCGCGCGGTGGTCGCGGCGAACTTGTCGATCACCGATGAGATCGTCGTGCGGATGATGGACTGTGAACCGGAAACCACCCGCATCCTCGCCTCGAACGTCGTACTCCAAGACCATCACCGCTCGTACCTCATGCACAAGGACGACGAAGCGACCGCCTGCGCAGCCATGCAACATGCATGCACCAACGAATTGCTCCGCCAAGGGCTCGCTCACCCAAGCCCAAAGGTCCGCGTCGTGCTCGCTGGACTACCGCTCCCCTACATGCAAGACCTGCGATACAAGCTCGCAGTCGATCCGGCACCCGAGGTGCGCGAGGCGGTGTTCCTTTACATCAAAAACCACGTACAGCATCACACCGGACGGAAAATCAGCGAAATCCTCACCATACTGTCCCGCGATCCCTTTGCGAAAATCCGCACGATGATCATCGATGACTACCGCCTACCGAGGGAAGTGGTTGAGCACATGGGCAGCGACAAGTCCGTCCGCGTTCGCATGAATGTCCTCAGAAGGCGCTGTTGGAACCCGACGAGCGATTACGGTCTGTTAGATCATAGGAGCCAGTTGGTCCGCTGCATGGCATCGGAAATTATCGCTAGAAGCTTCTATCGTAGATCCCCGGGCAACCGAATGATCAATCGGCTCGAGGCCAAAATCGCAGCCGACCCCTCACCGAAAGTGAGGATCATCGCTGCAGGAGCATACGGCACTTCCGCGCGAACCCTCCAGCGCCTGCTCCATGA
>CAILVZ010000346.1 GCA_903837825.1 Akkermansiaceae bacterium
TGAAATTGTGCCTGGCTCGAGCTCTAACGCATCTCGCATATATGCCAAGAACGATAACACACATGACACCTGGTAATCGAACGGCTGGGGCTGAGGAAGCAGTGCCCACTCCGCGGGTGGGACTCGAAGCATCGGATCCACCTGCGCCAGGATGGCCCAAGCCGCCCACTGCCTGTATCCACTGAAGTAAGTCTCCCGAGAACTCCCTTGGACCGAATGCCATCTGTGAACCATTGCGTTGTGCAGCGATCTCTCCAAGAACTGTGCCCCCGAAAGAGTTGTCGTCGAGCTAATGTCCTCTAGTGCCAACAACAATCCTTTTGGATGGGGAACTACTGCTACCGGTGGCGAAGGCAACAGCATGAGCGGCCGTGCTGCCTGTTGAACAACCGGCCGTAATGGACGCACCATCACCAAGGAGGCCATTCTCCCTGTTACCCCCGCCCCGACGTCGACCTTTCCTGTCGGCACCAATGGCATCATCCACGCCATCCCTCCGTATTGCCAATGGAGAGGGAAGTAGATCCATTTCTTCTTCTCTCCCTCCCTCCCCACCGCCCTGCCCCCACATTCCATCCCCCGCCAGCCCCCAATCCACCCCCACACCCTCCGCTATGGTTTCGCCATGTCGCACACCAACTCATGGATGTTGCGCATGGCGTCATGGTGGTTGTGTAACCGGCTACTTCTGCACGGGTCACACACTTCCATCAGTTTTGCGGTGGTGGGATCGGCCCCGAAATCCATTTCGAGAGCTGGCGATAATGACGGTGTCGGCCTGCCGCGGGAACCGTTATCGATGTCTCCCATTGTGACGCCAGGAATATGCTCTGTCTCCGAGAAAATGACTTTTCCCAATATTTGCAGCATGGCAAACACCAGGTTTGAATATTGTGACGCTTGCCCCTTGACCAAGTCGTTCCGAACCCACTTGAGCGCTGAAGTATTGTCCCCGACCCAAATGAGGTATGTGTTGTCGCACTGTTTCTGGATGGCCTTGGCTCTAATCGCTAATCGGCAACCAACGATGGCTCCCATATACTCACGATGATTTTGATACTTCGACGCCTGAGCTTCCTCCTCCCACGGAAATACTAACTTCATCCACGCCCGAAGGGTCTTATTCGACGAATATAATGCCAACACATAAACCAGTGGGACTGGCGTCTGAGATGATGATGCCATACCGCTCGCTTGGGGGCCACCTCGGAATGACTGATTCGATCGGAATGGCCAATGCTGCTGGGTTCTTGATGAGAAGTAATGCAACCGATCTCCACATCTCAATACAAAAGCGTGCTTCTGATGACGCCTTGATGCGGACATTCATGTTCTTCTCAGAGGATCCTGTCATCGTCCAGAAAGGCCGGACAAATGCTCTCAAAACTGGAATCCCCGCCGAGTATCACGACGCGAGTGCTGCGAGCAATGGCCAAATACCCGATGGCTGCGCAACCTCTGGATCAACGGCGAAGAAAACGAAGAATATCTTGCCGGCGCTGCGCTCATTCATGTGGATGACCCCTCTCTCCAAGTTCGTCACCCAACCAAGAATGACGCATGTTTGAGCTGGAGTCAACGACTTCTTTACCGAGATGGCTCCCTTCCCGAGGAAATCCTCCCAAAATCGGAACAAGCTTTTCTTATCATGATTGCAATCCTCCCAACGACCGTAGAGCATCGTATCATCCACATATCGCTTCCATGCGCAACGCAAAATTTTTTGCAGCCTATGATCTCCCTCGCGGGCGATGCAATCCCATACCATTCCACCACCCGTCATGCCGAAGCCGCCATTAGTATTGAACATGATTGTGTCCGGCGCGACTTCGATCCCGATGAGCACAGCAGAATTCGGATGCCAGCAGAATTGGTTGAAGCAGCCACTGATGTCTTCTTTAAATATGAGACACTCGGCCCAACGCGTACCGTGCTTCTGGTTGTATTCTATCGCCGCTTCCACCCAATCTTGGAGTGTTGGGTGCTCGACCTTGCCATAGCGCGCAATCGCCAACTCTTTCGCATCGCCGTCATTCAATGACATTCCCATCGCCCGATGACTTCCGTCGACACAGAAACGACCTTCTGGCTTTTCGTTATTAATGCCGAAGCCGATGGGGTTGATGCTCGTTCCTGCCTTTAGCTCTTCACTTCTCTCGCTCCACTTGTTGACGAAGAAACCCTTGCCTTTTTCCTTGAGCTTCGCCGCATGCTTCATTACCATACGAGGACACGTCTTGACGACGTGACGAGGTTGCTCCGGCACGTTCTGCGGTACATATCCCTCTGGAGTGTCCATAATCGCTCCCTCTCTTGCAACCGCTAATACTTTCTCAAATGCCGGTCATGATGAATGAAGACATCGCCGCACTCTACCCTCATTGAGGCGGTCCGGACGATATCTTTCTTGCAATAAATGGATCGCTTCTGAAATTGTTCCCGCATCTTCGAGCAGCTGTTCATAGCGATCGAAAAAATCGGGAGGGAAATCGAAACCATCGGCCTACCGCTCCGCAGCTTGTTCTGCATTCGATAAGTCAAAAACTTGTCTCCAACAAGAAAAGATTTTTGAACTCCTCGACTTCGGGGACTTGCATTTCTGAAGTCGCGGCTGTGGCTGTATTCGCCCCCCCCCCCCAGGATATGCGGTCATCATTAAGAGACCCGCATATCTCTCCGCAAGACTAGTAGCGAAACTCAGCGCGTCTTCCATCACACCAAGAGAGTTAAAGTCATACACTTTCACCCCCACAGATACGCGCTGTGTCGCTTTCACCAGCTCTGCGATGGGTTTCACCGAAGCTCTTCGACCGCCCGCCGCTGTTGGCTTGACTAGCGCTGCAACGGAGGCCATCGGCTGTAGCCTTGTCTTTTCTGTGATCTTTTTCTCACAGCCTACCAAAGGTGCCATGGATACAATCATCCCGAGTGCGGTTCGCTGCTGATTTTTTCCCGCGACAACCTCCACATAACGATCCGCAATGTGCCCTGAAAGGACTACCTCGTCAAGTGTTGCATCGGTCCTCTCGTGGCCATCTGGCCCGATACCCGGAGAGAGGGCATCCA
>CAILVZ010000347.1 GCA_903837825.1 Akkermansiaceae bacterium
ACTATCGACCAGGACACCGCTTATGCTCGTTAGCATTTCTGAAAACAGCACGTCAGTAGGAGGCGTACATGAGTAGTGAGACCGCGGTGTCGCTACCATACGGGCGCTCTGCTTGGCTTTTGAATACGTCTTCAAAGATCTGCAGGTACGCAGTTCGGACCCGCATAGGGCCAACCCGTACTAGTTTACCCGTGAGCGGGGACTGGGCGGTCGTCGTGGGATCCGACGAGGCTGTGAAGATCGCTGGTCGTATTCTGCGCATCCGGACGGATGGCAGTGGTCGGACCATCTATTTCGACCAGTTTCAGGTCGTGGAGCCGTCAGTCCTGCTGAGCGCGCTCGGCCTGACCCCGCCGGGCGAATCGGTAACGCGCCTGCCGTGGGATGAGTTCCTACGCGTTCTACCGCTGCTCGGCGTAGCCAAACCGAGCGCGGTGCCGATTATCAAAGACGTCGTCTATACCCGTGACCTCCTCGAACTCGCCGTGCGCGACGATCTGCTCGGCCCCGCAGGTGGCCCCCACGAGCTAATCAAAGACATGAGCGTCAGGGACCGCTACCTCGTTGGCAAGCTGGCGCCACGTCGACCAGATGATGAACAGGAGGCTCGCGTCGAGCCCGCATCTGCCACCGAAGAGGGTGGCGATCTAGAGGATGAGAGGAAAGCGTCGCGCCACGAACCCGGAGCGGAGTTCGCGAGTGCGTCCGGTCGCGTTGAGCCCGAAGACGACGCACTCGACGAAATCGACACCACGAACAACCAGTCGCTGGTGCCATCCAGCTTGGGGCTGACCTTCTGTGTTGCCTCGGACGTTCAAACTTTGACGGTCGATGCGCGATGGGGGCGTTATGAGCGCGTACCAGGTGATGAGCACGACATCGTCAAAAAGCGGAAAAATCGAGCTACAGGGCACGATGAGGAAGTGAAGGTTAGGGTTTGGCGGCGCGTTCAGTGCGGAGGCGTAGTGAACCTGCCGCTTGTCGATGGTGCCATCAAGCCATCGATACCCGATCGTGATCAGCCGGACGTGCGCCTTCAGGGCACAGTAAGGACAAACAACAAGGGCGAGCGTCTCGTCACTCTTTTCATAGTGAATGGTCAAGTCGAACCCGAAGAAAACAAAGATAGTTCTTGGCTTTTCCAGCCCGAGATCATCGTTGAAGGCCTAGAGAGCGGATCTGTTTTCAGGCGCCGTCCGTCCAGCGAGGTGGTCGTCGATGATCCCGAGCGTGACCGGCTCAGCCTCATCTATAGGAATAGGCTCGAATTTGGGGTTGGACACGGGGTGTCGGTTCATGTCGATGTTTCACTAGAAGATCCAACTAAGGCCCATCGCGTAAGAACCGAAATCATTCCACGCTACGAAGTCGCAGTCACCGAGACGCCGGGGCTAGACCCGAGAGACCGCCCAGCCATGCGGCGAATGGTTGATGAGGGCTGGCTCGACATGACGCGGCTGGCGGAGATGGAGCCTGACGCCCTGCGGGAAGCCATTTCTTGCCTCATCGACGATTACGCTGTTTGGATAGCCGAGCAGAAGGTGAGACTTGCAACTGAAATCAAAGGCTTCGATGACCCGGGCAATGATGTCATCGCGCGCTGTGAGGAAATCCTGCGCCGCCTTCGCGAGGGCATGGACACCCTCTTCGCGGATTCGAAAGCGCTTGAAGCTTTCCGGTTCGCCAACCGATCAATGGCACTGCAGCGTGTGCGAAGTATCTATGCGCTAAAGCGTAGACGTGGCGAGGATGTTGACGCCGCTAAGCTAGATGTTTCAAAGAACAAATCATGGCGCCCCTTCCAGCTCGCGTTCTTGCTGCTATCGGTCCCCTCACTTTCTGATCCAGCGCATACGGACCGGACCAGCCCTGTTGAGGCATATGCCGACCTTCTTTGGTTTCCAACTGGTGGTGGCAAGACCGAAGCCTATTTGGGTGTCGCGGCATTTGCGATGGCAATGCGACGATTGAAGAATGACTTGGGGGGCCTCGACGCCTCCCGCGGCCTCACAGTCATTATGCGGTACACGCTCCGACTGTTGACGTTGCAGCAATTTCAGAGGGCAACAACTTTGCTCTGTGCGATGGAAGTCATCCGCTGCGGTGATGAAAAAACTTGGGGGAAAGAACCATTCACCCTTGGCCTATGGGTAGGAAACCGAGTTACCCCAGGAACCACCGAGGCGTCACACCAAGCGATACTTGCGATCCGGAACAATGATCGCAACAAGGCAGGCATCGCTTCACCAGCTCAGTTGACGAGCTGTCCCTGGTGCGGATCAGAGATTTACGGTGGTCGGGACATAGAGGTCGACAAAGATGCTTGCCGTACTTTGATCTATTGCAGCGATGCCCTTGGGAGCTGCGACTTTTCAAAAACGAAATCAAGTAAGA
>CAILVZ010000348.1 GCA_903837825.1 Akkermansiaceae bacterium
ATAATGTTGTGCAACACGAGCTCTCAGCCCTGCTCGCTTTACAGAGCACTTTTGTACAAGAGCAAGATACTGAACCAGTGAACCACCAAATAAAAAAAAATGATGATTTATTAATAACAACTCAACTCGATAACAAGAAAAAGCAAAAGTGACTACGACTAAATCTGATTACCCCCAACTAATCTCACCCACCACCCAAAAAAAGAACCCCCCACCTCCAACCCCCCCCCACAACTCCTCCGGACAAACTGAGCATGATTAAACGCCAGATGCCATAGGAGGAGTAGCATCTAACCCTACGGAAGCCATCGACGGTTGAGCGAGGGAAGGAGAAATCTCACGCGAAGCCACACGCGGACCCACGAAATCCCGAATCGCATCCCGAGGATCCCAGGACCGCACCTCCTGGCGGGACGGTTGAACCGAGCCGTAAAACAAAACTCGAAGCTGTTCAGGATCCTGCCAAGCCACTGGTACTGGAGGGCTGCCGTGTTGCTGCGAAACGAAAGCGGAGTCAGATGAAGCGATGACCCCGGGGTTCATCAGTCGATATGCCACCGCGTCCAGTGACTCGAAAAGAAATCGTAAGCGGAGATTCTGAAAAATCCGAACTTGAGCAGCTGCCCGCTGTTCGTCGTTTTGGTTGGCTTGGCTTGCGATGAGACTAGCGAGCTTCCAGAAAAAGGCTATGGCTTTCTTTCCAATGCGTCCAAAAGAGTCAGCGATCAATGGAACAAAATCATATGTTGGGGCATAACCCGGCCCATACTTACGATGTTTGACACCTTCCGCTTCATGCAGACTGTTTGGCTTGAACGAACGGGTGTCGACGGCGCTCTGGGCGCTGTGGACAATGGACACATCAAGGACGGTAGTTTGGTGGTTCGATGTACCACATCCTCGAGCGAGCAAGTGAATATCACCATGTGCATCAGGGTGCTGTGGATCATTCGTCCGGGGAATGTCAGCCGGCTTGCAAGTGACCGCCAATCCCTTGGAGGCGATTTCCCTTGTCATGGCCTCGACCACCGCATCGTGGGACACTTTTCGGGCCGCTGAGGTGTGCGCATTGAGAGTCCGGTCTCCATATGGGTCACCTGTAAGGGAGCGGGCCCTAGGTGCAGGGAAGATCTGCCGGGGGATGCGTACACCACACTGTACCGCTGTCACTAGCGCGAAGACTTCAGATGGTAACTCGTGAGGGGAAGAAATCGCCATGAGAGCCATGGGCGAATGAGTGACCTCTGTGTGTTGTCCGTCAAGTTTGAAAGTTACTTTCCCCAATGCCTGCAGGCGTTGCGAATGGGCCCGGCTAAAATCTTCAAGAGTCTTTTCAAATCGATTGTAGAGCCAGTTGTGGATGTGTCCCCCGATTTGGCGTTGGCATGGTAACGAATCCGTGGGCCAAGTGGCAAGAACATCGAACGAGGGTATTCCGGCAAAGGGATGTGCCGAATTTGAGTCTTGCGAAGATTGCTCTGGTGGGATCGAGATTGACGGGATCTGATATTGTTCCGAAACAAATTCCCTTGCCTGCTCATAAGTTTGCCTTGAATATTCTTGCGCTTGCAAAGCTGCTGCGAGAATGAGAGATTGACGGGGAGGAGGGGCGGATGATACCCACTGGGCGAACTTCAGCTGAGAACCAAGCACTGCCGCTGGGGCCGTGTGCTCCATACTCCGGAGTCCCCATCCACCGCGCGCGATGGGTAAGCGCAACTGGTTGAGGGCATGAGAGTATTCCTGGTCTGCGAAAGACGGGATGGGTTCTGCTGGTGACGGCCATTTTAGCCATTTGGACAAAGCTTGGGAAATTGATTTGTCGACTTCGATTGCGAGCGGGAGGATTTTGTCCAGAGTCGCGGTACCCAAAAAATATTCGAATCGTGGGTTGATACAGTACACCAAAAGTTTCGCCTTAAGATGAAGGGAGGATATCTGTTCGACCAGTTGCAGGTCCCTCTGGATATCCATAACCACTTTCTCATACGCCGCTACCTGATATTCCGGGGTTCCGAATGGAGCGCCCAAAATCATGAGGCCATCCGCGACCACCGGAATCACGGTGTCAGGCGCGACCGGGATCGCGAATCCCTGCTCGCTTCGGATGACCGCGCCAGGCGTGAGCTCTTCCATTCTGCCCACACACGTCGGTGGGTACACCGCTGAGTCGCGAAGGTTGATCTCTAGGCCGATTCCCTGCATTTCCTGGTGGAATGCTCAGTAGATTTCTGGGACCTTAGACATCCTGGCAACAAAGTAAGCATTGTCCGCGAATGCTAACGCTGTCACCCCAGGGCATGCATCCACCACCTTCTCTAGCGGTATTTGGATCCCCATGGCGAACAACGGTAAGGACACCGGGTCCCCTTGATGGAGACCCTCGGCGCTGTCCATGGTGAACGAGTCCTCCCTCCTGCTCACCCGAAGGGTGCCCGTCACTTCGTAGAATTCCCTGAAGTAATTTGCCAGCTGTCCCAAGGGAGCGAGTTCTGGTTGCTCCATCGCAAAATGCCGAATCGTACGAGCAAGATGGTTCCGAGAGATGCAATTGAATGCGTTCCGAATGTCGAACGCAACAATTACCACCGGGTCATCCCCGTCGGTTGGTCGCGACTCTTGCTCCACCGCACGCAGCGTGTTGAGCAGGTTGTGTTGACCATTCTCCGGGGCCGCGCAAAATTGCTTGACATCAGGATGGTGATCCTGAAAAATTCGCCGGAATTGGGCGCGCAGCCGCTTAACTTGCCAC
>CAILVZ010000349.1 GCA_903837825.1 Akkermansiaceae bacterium
ATAATTTTGCGAGATTATCTCAGTCAGAGAAAACGATGAGGGCCGTCAGGAAATTAATGTTTGGCGGACACCCCTTCCGCCATTCAAATCGTCTAACAAATTGATATAACTAGGTTTTCAGGCGGAACAAAAATACCAGCCCCCAAATTAGTTACCAAATCGTGCGCGGATTGGGGCGGTCTTGGGCGAACCGCTGCGAAATTTAGCTGGGTCATTGCGACAGCCTCAGGCCTTATCGGCCTGCGCCCTACCCAGAACGTAGCCCCAGGCGCCGCCAGCAGGGACGCCACCCTCCCGGTTGCCCGGCAGGCACCGCCTGAGCCGAGCGCGAGATCGCGTCCCGGAGCCGTCAACCGGTTGACCGAGGCGCGTCCGTCAACGCGCGGGATGGCCAGCCAACGCCGGGGCCGACCGCATCATGTTGAGCGCGGTTCCGAGCGCCCGTCGGATTTCTATGGTCAGGAGCCGATGGATTTCGAACTGGTCCGTCTCCGCCGCCAACTCCGAGGCGATGCGGTCCGCGATGTTAAACATGGCGTCGCGCACCATTCGGGCCACCATGAATAGTACCTTGAAGGGGGGATTGGACCCATCCCGTGGCGGCAGTGGCTGCACCACTTACGGTATGGTCGCGCCTGCTATTCGGGCCTGCCCCTGCACCGCCAGCCCCGGAGGATGTTTTTCAGTGGCAAGGTCAGTTCACAATGGTCACGCGGGAGAAGCTGTGGGGAGCGCCTGCTGCAACCAATCACGGAGTTTCGACCATCACTTAACGTAACCGCCAAGCGATCAATGCGGACGTGTCGGACTCCCGTCTTTGATAGGTTGCGGATCAATGGCGGCGGTGCGGGGTTCGTCTCACGCTTTGCGAGGCCGTGCACTCATAGAAGCCATGGCGAAGATGTTTTCCGGCCCGATCCAAGCGTAATCGCGATATCCAAGCCGCGCGATCGGCCGCATTCGCCCGGTAGCCACCATGCCATCGTCAATGAAGGCCTCGTCGATATAAATGCCGACGACCAAGCCAATGACGATAGCATGTGGCTTTGCGTCCGGCGTGACCGGCGGTAGCTCGATCGTCGACCAATACCTGCATTCTAGGGAAGCAGGACTTTCTGCGACACGTGGCGGGCGGACAAAATGGGACGGAGCGCAGGAGAGACCTGCATAATCGAATTCGCTTTCGCCGTGGGGTAGTCCGGTGGCCGTGAGGTTCATCTGTTCGCGCAACTCGTATGTAGCGACCGAGCAAACAAATTCACCAGTTTCTTCTGCGTTGCGTCTTGTGTCCTTGCTTCCGCTCGCGGCGAACATGACGTAGGCAGGCTTCTCCGAAACAGCGGCGAAGAAAGAATAGGGTGCCAGATTGGCGACGCCGTCGCGGCTTAGAGTTGACACCCAGCCAATCGGCCGTGGCGTGACGAGCGCCTTGAATGGATCGTGCCGCAGCCCATGATTGTTTTGGAGCGCATCGTAGAACATTGTGGCACCCTATTGTTCATTGTAGACGGATTTCACGCGCTCGATGAGGTCATGTGGCAGCGTGTCGAGTTCAGCGATGAGATTTTGCAAGTCCTGGCCGCTTATCGGTGCCAGATCGCCTCCAACCTTCGCGAGTCCATCGAGGAATTGGGGGTCCTTCAACATGGCGTCAAACGACCGTCGCAAAACGGCGACCCGTTCGGGCGACACACCCG
>CAILVZ010000350.1 GCA_903837825.1 Akkermansiaceae bacterium
GAAGTAGATCCCTTGAAAGTGACACGATTCTCAATCCCAAGTTTCAGGCAGAGTTTTTCACAACGCTTACGGTTGGGGCCATCTCCGGCAATCGTGAGTGTCCACGGAATCTCC
The DNA here is from genome assembly GCA_903837825.1 of Akkermansiaceae bacterium. Taxonomy (GTDB): domain Bacteria; phylum Verrucomicrobiota; class Verrucomicrobiia; order Verrucomicrobiales; family Akkermansiaceae; genus Luteolibacter. Next base: position 115 of record CAILVZ010000350.1, read on the forward strand.
TTAAATCTAGCGATTGCATGCAGCGCGATTTCTTCGCCCTTCCAGGAGCGCAAGCGGCCAACGAATAAAAATCGCAGTCCGGTCCTCTCGTCGGGTATTGGGTGGCTTGCATCGTCATGGGCAGATGCGTACTGTTCTTGGTAAACACCTGCATTGCTTACAATTTTAACGTTTTTTGCTCCCATCGAGCGAAAGGCTTCAGCAGTTTGAGAATTTGCTGCCAAAATGAGTCTGGCATTCTGAGTAAGTCGCTGCATGGATTTGGATTTTTGACAGCGCCGAATGAGGGTTTGCCTAATCACCTCGTTGAACCATGCAAAAAACGAAAATCGCCACGATATACCCAAGGGGCAGGTTTCATGGCCTCCAACGGGTCCATAGATGAAGGGTGTCTCGAGATCCACTAGACGGGAATAAACGGTTCCTGCACCCCATGTCACGTGATGGGTGAATAACGACTGATCCCTTTCTACGATTTTCTTGAATCGATCGTAAACGTGGTATTGCCAAATCTGATAATAAAGTCGTAGACCGTGCGTGAAGCTGGGTAGCTTGCGAAGCCACAACCAACGTGAAACCTCGTGGAATTCTACAGTGACACCTTTGGTTTTGAGGTCTTCGAAATCGAGGAGCGTGAATAAGTCGGAGTAATGCCCAGCCACAACGACCGTGACATCGTATTCTTTGGCCAGACTTGCCACCGTGGCCCACCCAATGCCTGCCTCGGAGCTTTGCCTTGGTGCAAAGCTAAAAGCACTCACCAAAACTTTTGATCTAACAGAATTCATTTCTTAAGGCAGGCAGGATTTAAGTGACTGGCGCAATCTAGCATTGCACATCGAAAATGGTATTTTGTGTCGATTGTTTAGGCAGTTCATCGCAAGTGAGATGAGCTTTTCATGGAAATGGTGCCTTTTGCCTCCACCCTCTCGGCGTTCGACGATCTGTGGTTGCGGGTCATTCAGAAATTGGTTTTCCGAATTTGATTTTCTGTCGCAGGACTTGTTCGACTTTACCGATCAGTCCGACTGCGGAGCGCAACGTCCGTCCAGCCAACGAAAGGCTTTTTGGGTCAGTACCAAAAATGAGACGAGAAACCTCAGAAGGATTGCGGGTATCAATCGTGGGCTTTTGAGAACCCAGATCGAGTCCGCAAACACTCGCTCTGAGGCAGCACAGCGTTAATAGGGCCTGATCGTGCCGATGCGCCCTAAAGCTGGGTAATTCGGAGAGTCCACCTTGGCTTGGGTCATCGCTGATCAAGGAACGATATGCACAATAATCTAGCCATTGGCTGACAAAATCTCGGCTTTTTGCTCCCGCTCGCCACATGGAAAAACTCGCCTGAACTGGACTTGCGGTGTGCACTTCAGGGTAGTCCATCTCCGTGGCTACCAAAGTCTCGCGTTTTGTCCAGACCGAGACGGCTCCGTCCCAAGGGATTTTTACACCTGGCATGAAGTCCTGTCCGTGTTCCTCCATCCAGCGGAGAAAGGGGGTCAGCGGTTGGTCTAAGAGTTTGAACGGATAGAGTCGGCCAACGTCACAGTAGAGTACGAGATCGCCATCGGGTACTTCTCGGAGTTTGGCGTCGATGATAAATGGCTTCCACGCCCAGTAGCCTGAACCTCTCTCGTCGAGGCGGATATTCCGCACTCGATTCTCAAAACCTGCGGCCCCGAGCATTTCAGGTGTCCAAGACGTTACTGTACCGGCGACATGGTTGATCCGTGCGGACCATCCGAGCACAAGCTGCCGTAAGCGGAAGCGTGTGGTCGCGTAGGTGACGAGGTGGACGCGCATATATGGATTTGGATTTGATGGTACTTAACTTTGGATGACAGAGATAAATGAAAGCGAAAAAGGTCAATGAATTGATCTTGGGCGATCACTACGTAAGATTCAAAATTTCTGTCTACCGAGCACTTCTTGGTAAATTTTCAAATGCTCTTCGGCGATGACCTTTGGGTGGAATCGTGCGTGAGCTTTGATCCGTGCTTGTTTCCCAAATCTGGCAAGGGTTTCTGGGGAACGGACAAGTCTTTCGAGGCAGGCCCGCATGTCTTGCTGATCATGAGGGTCGAACATTAGTCCATTTGATTCGTGTGTAATAAGATCCGGCACGCCGCCGACCCTTGAAGCTGCAACGGGTAGGCCCGCAGCCATCGCTTCAAGAACCACCATTGGGCAGTTGTCTTCAAAAGTAGGCAGTACCACCAGCGAGCATTTTTCAAACTGGCTGCCAAGTTCATCGCGACCGATAAATCCAAGCATTTCGATGCCTGGGATTGTTCTCGCTAGTGCGAAGGCTTCCTTCACGTATGGATGATCGTGGTCTCCTTGACCGGCTATGGCCAGTGTGCATTCTCCTGCCCGCAGCAGCGGCTCGCATGCTCGGATCAGACCGAGTGGGTTTTTGCGCTCGTCGATTGAGCCGATAAACAGAATGTGCGGCACCACTGGTGGTGTGGGTGTGATGTCAAAATAGCGGCGATCGACTGCGTTTGGCAGTAGCCAAGTGCGCGGGGGCAGTCCTTTAACGAGATCTTTGGTGTACCGGGAGATAGCAACCACACCGTCGCAGCGGCTCAGGCAGATGGCCTCCAAAAGTGATGCAATCCTGTAATAAAGCCAGTGACCGTTTTTACTGCGTTTGGCATGAACGCGCATGTTTCCATGGATTGTCAGCACATTGGGCTTGCCGGAGAGAATCGCCGCCACGGCGCAATCGCGCTCGGTTCCTTGGCCGTGGACGATGTCGACATCAAGGCCCTCAATCAACCTGCGGATCTGCCAAGAGACACCTAGAAAAAAACTTCGGCCCCAGCCTTGCTTGGGAACGAACACATGATGGAACCAGATGTTGGCTGCCAGTTTATTGGGTGACTTCAACGAACTGGGACTTGCCGATACTACGTGAACCTCCACGTTTTCAAGGTCCCCGAAGCCTTGCAGCAAGCCCTGTATAGCTGTTCCAAAATTTGGGGCCGTGGCATCAAATTGCCCTAGCCAGTGGCGTGCATCGGTAGTTATGAGAACTATTCTGAGGGGGCTGGGCGTCATATTTATTTTTGTATGGGAGAGGTTCAGACAATATCAAAAATAGATACGCGGTTATCGCAGATGGGTATTGCGGAGTCTCCGGAGTGCAAAAGGTAGATATTCCGCTAGGCCTGATGGCACTGCGGGCGTCTTGCTGAGAGCTGGACGCATGGCCGACTCCTCTAGTACCCGATTGATTTTATCCACAAAACTAGTGATTCGGCGGTTCGCAACTTGGGCGATCAAATTTTTTCTCAACCTTTCTAATTCACGGTCTCCTGTAAGTTTTTGAATTAAGCGGCTGGCTGCTGCCATGTCCCCCCGCGGATAGGGCGTAAGGTCAAGATCCTTGATGAGTTCGGTGGCTTGGCAGGGGATGTTTGGCAGGATTGGGATCACTCCGCTTGCCATCGCCTCCATTGCGACCAGCGGTCCGGTTTCGTAGTCACTTGTACAGATCAGGAAATCCCAACGCTTATATGCCGCGTGGAGTTCCGCTGGGGCAAGCACGCCAAGGAAACAACAATGTGCGGCTGGTAGGTAGCGCTGCAACTCTCCTAATGCGTTGCCGCCACCGGCAATCTCCAATCGGAAGTGAAGGCCCAAGATGGTCAGTGTTCGGCACAATTCAACAAGTCTCAAAACCTGTTTCTGCTCGACCTCTAAGCGTCCCGAATAGCCAAGGACCAAGGATGGGCTAGGCATTCGCTGGTGGGCCTCAAAATAACGGTCATCAAGTGGGTATTCCACCGCCGTGATGGGGACATTAATTTGTGGAAATCTCTCGTGGAGTTCGTTTTCTAGATCTTTACCGCTAACAAGGATGGTATCAAGATATGGAAGGCGTTCCGGCAGAATAGAAAAAACATCTGCGCTGTTGGTATGCAGAAACAGGCATTTGCGCCGGTGCGGCACCACGCCGGAAAGCATCATTAGCCCCGCAAAGTTATGAAAAACCAGATGGGACGCTCCCGCAAAGCGATTGCTGGCGGCATGGCGAATCATATTTGCTCCGGCGTGTCTACCCGCACGCAGTCCAATCCCCTTATCGATTCCTGTCTCGGGGGGATCGAGTAAGGCTGCGCCATAACTGCTCTCGTCCCCTTGGAGTAGTTGGTGGACGAGCGTTTCCACCCCGCCCAAGCGGGTGAGCGATTCGGTTATGTGAAGTTTATCGACGATAATTTTCATCCCTGTGGAATTTTCGATTTTGAGGAAAGTCCAACGAGGTCTTCAATCATCCCACAGTAAGCCTGCTGATAGGCTTCGCGGGTGTAGATTCGGCTGACGGCGTCCGCGCCCTCTCGTCCGAGTGCATTGCGCCGGGCCGGATTGGTAGCGAGCGCAATCATTGCCGCGCTCATCGCCTTTTCCGAGTCAACGTAGATTCCTCCTTGCATCTCTGAAATACAGCCCGCCTTGCGGGCGATCCATGGAACGGCCTCGCGCATGGCTTCGAGCAAGGCGATCGGCTGCGCTTCGTGATTAGCGGAAAGGACAAAGGTGTCTGCGGTCGCCATGGCATTGAGCGTGGCCGGTCGATCTTGTTTCTCAAGCCACAGGATGCGCTCGGTCTGTGTCTGGCACGCCCGGGCCTCATCTTCGATTTGGAATGCGCTAGACCACTCGTTGAATTCACTTCCAATAAAGACCAGCACAGACCCTGGTATAGCCGCCTGACGAAAGGCTCGGGCTGCGTAGCCTTGATCCTTGCGGCGGCTGTAATTCGCCACACATACAAACATTATAGTATCCGATGGGATGTTGTGGCGCTCTCTGAAACCATTAGGATCTCTACCGCGATGCTTTAAATCGATCCCATTCGGAATGACCCTGCGTCCCGAGTGAAATGATAGCTTCGCCAAAAAGTGGTCGTAAAATCCATGGAAATCTGCCCGCTGGCTAAGGTATACCGTGCGATCAATTTTTCGCAGCCAAAACGGCATTCTCATGCTTTGATAAACATTCCAAAGCCAAGTCGGTATGCCGTAGGGAAACCGGCTCATCCTCTGCCACAGCAGCGGTGCATAGCCATGGCTGACGAGCACTGTTTTGGCACGAATCTGGGGAATAAGGTCGAGTACCAACCTTACCGGCCACCCAGGGGTCTGGAAGATGATAATATCCCAATTTCCATCTTTTACGATTTGTCGGTAGGCAGCGACATCACCTCGGTACGGATGATTTGGAGCGCCGTTGCCAGTAATGAACATTTCGTTGATAGTTACGCCCTGCCAGGCCAATGATGACCTAGCTGGAATGGTGGTTTCAGCGGTGACCGTTACCTTCCAACCTTTTGCTACAAACCCCATGGCCATCGTGGCGGCAGCTTCTGATACCCCATCCTTATCAGGCGGGAATGTAGTAGATGCGATGAGAATATTCATTGGGATGCTAAGATAGGCGATTTTTGGTTCTCATAGATTTTCTGGAGCAAGGGGAAGTTTGCCACAGAAAAAGAAGATGCGGGTCCAGTATTTTTTGAAGCTTGTGAAGCCTTGGGGAGTGGCCTTGATGGCTTGGATTTTGGAATCAATTCTTCGCGGGAAGATAAATGAGGC
>CAILVZ010000351.1 GCA_903837825.1 Akkermansiaceae bacterium
AAGATTTTCGCAATGAGCCTTTACACAAAGTCGAGCAACAAGCCCGGCTCCACGACCTTCCGATTGCTGCCGGGCGAAGTGATACTGTTTTCCCCATACATCGATCCGAAATCCACCTGGGCCCAGGAAATCGAGCGGGAAAAGACGGGCAAGCAGGAGTTCTGGGACAACCACCTGGCAAAAGATGGAACCAGCCTAACAAGTACCATCAAGGCAATGCCAGGGTGGCGCGGATTCGGAGTGGGCTACAGCCTCGATTGGCTGGGCGATCCCGATGGAAAATCCGCAGGTGCCGGAGGATGGCTTGGAGACCTGGTCGTGGCGATCAGCGACAAGATTCATGTGGAGTTCGCGCCAATCAGCATTCCCCGCAACAACAACAAGTTTGTCGTTCAGCTATCGGGCACGGTTGCTGGCACCGCCAAGAAGAAGGTGAGCGCCATCGAAATGGACTATGAGACAAAGGATGGGCTTCAGAAGTTCCTCAGTGATGGCGGATCAGCCACAACGATGCGATATCCCAAATCCGGCTTTCTTTCGATTCCCCAACTCAGGGACAGCTCGACCACCCAGCTCGGTGCGATGGCCAATGTGAAACCTTTTGCGCTTCTAACCGCACAAGCAAGGAACACATCCGGTGGTCGGGATCCGTCCAACAAGGATGGTCGATTCGCAGGCAAGCCATGGGCATTCGCTCACGGCAGTATCGGGACATCCTCGCAAAAAATGAATACGGAACATGCGGCCAATCACTCCCATGAACTCGATCTTTTGCCTGTCGATGAGAACGACGCGACTGACCTGCTCTCTCTCGACACACAGGACCGCTCGTTGTTTGTCACTGGAAACACCAGCTTCAACGGTACGAAATTCGGAGCGCTTTATGATATCCCACTTGCCCCCGTGCAAACATTGGCCGGACTCAATGGGGCAAACCCTGGGGGAGCCTCCGGCTATCTGCCCCGCTTCGCCCAACCCATTGGAAACTCCTGGGCGCACCCGCTTGTTTCAACCGACAAGATCTCGGAACTTGGCCCCAGTGGCTACAACTACCTCGACCATTCGTTTCTGAGCAATCTCGCGCTTTATGATGGATTCTATTTCTCTGGCCTTGGAGATCAGACCGGCAGCTTTGGCACCGGAAAGGACGCCATGACCCTTGCCTCCACATTTTCAAAGGGCGGTCCGCTGGGTGATCCCCGCATTTCGCTCCGTCTGTTGAATGGCAGGATTTCCTCGGATTTTACCGCCGCAATGGCTCAACCAACCGCATATAAGACCGTCGCAGCATGGCAAACGATGGACGGAGTCTTTAATGTGAATTCCACTTCGGTGCCCGCCTGGAAAGCAATGCTGGCGTCTATCCATGATTCACAGGCAGTCGCCAATCAACGTCAGGCGGGAGGGAACAGTACCAGTCTCAGTGCCCTGAAACAGACGGATGCCCGAGAAGCAAGAATCAGCCGGCTGCGCCTGCCCGCATCGGGCTCTGTCGCGGATGGTGAGGACCCTATCGCCGCCTATTGGCTGGGTCCCCGCGAGTATTCGGATGCCGAGCTTCAGACACTTGCAGAGAATATCGTCAAACAGGTCCGTCTCCGGGGACCGTTTCTCTCGATGGCGGAGTTCGTCAATCGCCGACTTGGAGCCGAGTCCGATGACATGTCGCAACGAGGAGCTCTCCAACAGGCGATAGATGACTCCAATCTCAACAGGTCAACAGCATCCTCGGCCAATGCTGGTTATGAGATTCCCAGCGCAGCGGTGGCTAACTACAAGTATGCCAACAAATCTGCCGGGGTAGGCCCGAGTTATCAAGGCGCGCCCGGCTATCTCACGCAGGCGGATCTTTTGAATGTCTTGGGAAATGCCGCATCGGTGAGGTCGGATACGTTCTGTATTCGAGGCTACGGTGAATCACGCGATGCCACGGGTAGGATACTGGCCAGCACCACCTGTGAAGCGGTCGTGCAGCGGATTCCTGAATGGATTGACTCCGCGGATGCGGTGGACAAGCCGGTTCTGTCGCTGACAAGCTTCTCCAACAAGACCTTCGGTCGCCGCTTCATCATCACTTCCTTTCGCTGGTTGAACAATAATGAGATTTAATGAAATAGTCCGGTTTGCCTCAAGAAAGACAATTGGTGCGGGCTCCCTTTGTCTACTCATGTCTGCCTCGCCTGCGAGAGCCCAGGACGTGCGGACGGTGAAGTGTCGCTTTGCCAGTTTGGAGACGGGCAACGCGATGCCTGCCATCCTTGCGTTGTCAGCGGATGGGGCCGAGTTTCCAATCGCCGTTCCGACGAGTTCGCTATCCGACGAAACGGCATGTTACTCAAAGACGAATAACTTCAGTTTCCTCCAGGCTGGTGATCACCAACCCGCAGCGATTGCGAGCATTCCTGAGAATGTGAAGTCAGCGTTGCTCGTTTTTATACCGGCGCCTAAGACTCCGAACACTCTTCCGTGGCGGGTCTTTGTCGTTGAGGACTCACCCAGGAATTTTCCTGACGGCGGTGCGTTCGTGGCGAATTTCTACGGTCAGGACATTCGCTTTGTGATTGGGGAGAGTAAAATCATGCTCAAACCAGGAACCTTCGTTGGTGTGGCCAGACCCGCGAAACGTGATGATTTCAATATGGCGCCTGTGGCTTTTCAATTCCTGCAGGATGGGAATTGGAGAAATGCGAGCGAAACGATGCTCCGGTTCCTACCTAACAAAAACTACGTGATGTTCGCTTATCTTGATGAGGTGTCAGGGAGACCTCGGATCACGACAGTTCAGAATGTCAAATTGCCGGTGACTGTGCCTGAAGTTGTGGCGCCGTGAAATGGTGACGCTGTTTCCCTGCCGATTCCACAGTCCGGCCACTTCCGGGTCATCGATAGATTTGGACTTCGAAGATGGACCAATGATAGTCCGCGCTGGTTCCGGTCTGGCTGATTTTGATGAACCGTGCGCTTTGCATGGGGAAGCTTATCGAGGTGATTCCGCGATCGCCGGCACCTTTTGCCACGGGCAAACTCCAGGTTATCCCGTCGTTTGATACGACTACTTCATAGTTGGCGGGTGAATCCCAAAGCGCCCACGTATTATCGATGACGATTCGGCTGAAATCCTGGATCCGCTTCATGTCTACCTGAAACCATTGCCCCGGATGCTGCTTCTGGGTCATGTCCCGCCATCCCGTCCAATGGTCGCCGTCGATGGCGTTTGCAGCGGAACCATCAATCGGTATCTTGGCGTCCGTGAATGGGTAGCTTCCGTCTGGAATCGAAGATGTTGCCACCCATGACCGCTTGTCGAGGGCTTGGCCCTGCACCGGCTCCGCAGCCGGTGGTTTGGGGGTGTCGACCGAAAGTTCCCCAACTCCGACAAACCGCCAGCGCCCTGGAAGAACGTTGAATTTCACATAGTCGGCGTCTTCGCCGTTCCAGGTTACTCCTTCCACGCCGCCGATGAATTTGTGGTTCCAGACGGTTAGGTCATTGACCTTGATTTCGCGAATCGAAGTGAACGAACCCTTTGGAATCCCGACAATAGCAACTGTGTCCTGAGGCGAGTCCAGAGTCAGGGCGTAATCGGAGGTCGTCTTCTTCAAATCAACGACAACATTCCCTTTGATCGATGGAACCACGACCCGAATCGACTTCAGGAATGCTTCCTTTGGAAGAACGTGGTAGGTCTTCCAACCGGGGGCTACTGGGGAAACCCCTGCAATCGTCTGGGATAAAAGCAAGGCGGGAGGATTCCA
>CAILVZ010000352.1 GCA_903837825.1 Akkermansiaceae bacterium
CTCCGCCAATCAGCTTCACTTCTCGCCGAACTCTTTCGACAGATAACTCAGCAACTGGATCAAGATCGTCATGCCATTCTTGAATTGGCTGAACGAGCGAAGTCGCGCGATTCCAACTTACCTATTGCCAGGCGATATGCGGAAGTACTCTCAGCCTACGATGGCTATATCGAACCCATGGCAGAGATGATGGACAGCGGCCCCTCTGGAACGTTTTACCGCTACCTGGAGACCGCTGAACATGCACTTGATCACGCTGTTGAAACACTGACCATACAAGGGGCGCTCTACACCCAGCGGCAATCCATGCGACAAGTCGCTTTTCAAGCCAAGGAGCTGCGTCGATTGGGACGTGAGGTCCTAAAGCAATGCAGTGACACCCTCCTCCCCTTACGCGAAGAAATTCGCCAGCACAACACGATATCCACGGCCATAAGCCAGCTGTTAGGCCGGATACGGAAGCGTGGATTGACGTCAACGCTAAAGAGCGGGGATTTGCCCATCTGGCGGCGTGAAATGCCCCGACGGGTCTCTGTGGGAAATGAAGTTCTGACCATCATGGCGGAGGCGCTTAACTATCAACCTGCAATAGTCGCGTTTCCTGATGACGACGACGCAGATATAGACCAGCTCATCGTTGACCGCGTTGATGAATCGGCACTTCTCCTGGCGTTCAAGAAGGATTTGCCAATAGAAGACATCCTTCTGTGGCTAAGGAAGAACTATCCGACTTGGAGTGATTCGACATTACTACGGCTCTATCACGTGCTGATTGGCCAACCTGAGTGGCAGATCGCGCACGCCGATTCTGCGCGAAAGACTCCATTGAAGAGTGTCTTCGTGACCTACTACCCCCACGCGGTTGAATCCCTTCAGCCTTCTGAGTCTGCAGGCACACCATGAATTCACCTATCAACCTACAAAAGCTTCCGCTTCTCAAGGAAATGTTTGCTTTCCTTCACGGGGGCAAGCACATCAACCGATTTACCGACCACCAGCTTTGGGCGGAATTGGAAAGAGAGCGAGACGCCTACGAGTCACTATTCAAAGCGTTGGGCTCGAACCTGAAGATCGATGACCGGGGCTTCGCCTGGTTTCAGATAGATGATGCGACAAGCAACGTATCCAAGGCGACTCGCCAACTCGCATTACTTTTCATGCTGATTTTCGAATTAAAGGCCGACACGGGGTTTCAGTTGGGACGATTCACCGAGTGGGCAATCAATGGCGATCTCTTGAACACATTGATTGAAAAAAATCGTCAACTGCTAGACGCGGAAGGCTTGGCCGAACTGGAACTGCTTGAGCAACTCCTGAAAACTGCAACAAATTTTGGATTCACCGCGATTGAAGGGAGTCACTGGAAGCTCCTCCCAGCGGTGTTCAGGTACCTGGATCGTTTCGAAGAACTTGCAAGGTCTAGTGATTCGGCCGTCGAAGAGATAGAGCAATCCGAGGAGAGTACGGAGGAATCCCAATGATCCGGTATGGCTTTCAGCGCTTGGCGCTTCTGAATAGTGCAGGTTATCGGCGGGCTGAACTACCCTTGGATGACTCGATTTCGCTTATTGCGCCGAACAATACAGGCAAGACCAGCCTCATCAATGCGTTGCAATTCTTGATCATCATTGATCGTCGAAGGATGGATTTTGGGGCCCACGATGTTGATGCCAGCCGACGTTTCTATTTTCCGAATAACAGTGCCTACATTCTGCTGGAAGTGGCGTTGCCTACAACCGGCACCGTCGTCCTTGGGTGTGTCGGAAAAGGCGTGAGTCATGAATATGAGTATTTCGCCTATAGAGGGGAACTAAATCTCGATGACTATCGACTTGATGATGGCGGCCAGGTACAACAACCGCAGCTCCACTCGCATCTCGCCAAGCGGGGCAAACTTGTTTTCTCATACAGCCCTAGCGAATTTACCGAGAGTCTGTATGGGAAGAGAAACAAGAAGCACCTGGACCAAGAACCGGAATTCACAGTATTCAAGCTCGAGCACCCGAGCCAAGTTGATACATTCCAGCGTGTTCTGACAAGAACCCTCCGCCTGGACAAACTTCGTTCAAGCGAAGTCAAAGATTACCTGCTGACGATCTTCAGGCGCGATTTGCCGGACTCCAGCATCGACTTCAAAGCCGAATGGGACAAGGCCTTTTCAGAGGTGAATGCTGATCGTGCGCAGTACCAAGCCGCCCTGAACCATCGGACATTGATCGACGTCATGGGGAAGCAATATCAGCGGCAGCTGGATCTCCGGGGAAAGATCCTCCACTTTCGCCCGAAAATCGATGAAGCACTCCAAAGCTGGGAGGATCATTATCAGAGCAATAAGAAGCGCCTCTCGGACGAGATTGAAACGGTCAAAACTGACCAATCTGAACTGCAACTGAAGGACCGAAGTCTCAATGCGGAAAAGCTTCGAGTTGAAGGCGAGATCAAGGACCTGAATACGACCCAAGCCCGTCAGGACGTCCTAGCCAATGAATTTGCATTGATCAGTAACAGAGGACATCTTGAGAAATGCCTTGCCACCGAACGTTCAGCCCTTGACGAACAAACAGCACTTGTTCAGAACGTGAGTGGTAGAAGCCGTGAAGCAATCGGACGGGATATTTCGACGGCTGAAAGAGAGAGTGGGCAGTTGCAGCGTGAGCTTTCTACCCTATCTGACAACCTCTACTTGTCGTTGAAATCGGTCCTGCCCGCAGAGCAGTTGAACATTCTCAATCGCGTACTCAGCCAGCAGACGATGACACTGGCCACCCGCGATGTAACCCTGACCGTTGAAGCGCTAACAACCTGGCTAGCTCAAGCTGAAACGTCTTGCCCTGGCTATCTACCTCTGCCCGGACTAAAGCTGGCAGTTGAAAATCTGACTGCACAACACACGCAACGGACCCAGGAAGAAATTAGCCAGCGTCAGTCGGAGTTAGCGCAGCAACTTCACAATCTGAAACAGCAATTGGAGGCCGCCAATAATCTGGAAGTTGCTCGCAGAAAAAAGGGGCAGCTTGAACACAGTGTCCGTGAAATCGAACTACAAATCACTCGCTTCGACGAATTGCAGGAGCTGATCCGAACGCAAACGGAGCGAAAAGCCCTGAAATCCTCGTTGGAAGGTCAACTGACGCTCTTGCTGAGCCAGCTGGAACATTCATTGGCAGCATTCAAAGCTCTTGGTGATAAACAGCTCGGACTTCAAAGCGAACTGGACACACTCAATTCGTCGAACCAGACTATTTCTCGGCTACGCGAGAGCCGTCGTGATGGAATTGCCGTCTTTGATGGCATGCCTGACTTACCGCATCGGTCCTGGATTGGTGGCGATGCTGTGACAATGGAAAATCTTGCAGATGTTCTGAGCACCTATCACCGCGAATGTGGCGAATTGCTTCAGCTAGGAAGTGAGCTCGAGAACAAGCTCGCACAACTTCATGCAGGCGGGCTGACCAAGTTTCAATTTACAGGTGGATCCGAGGCTGAGACTCTGAAGATCGTCGAATTTGCTAATCACCTTTCGCAGGAAGCCCAAGCATTAGAGAGAAAGGCCAGAAGCGCGGTCATCAATGTCACAGCCTGCCTTCGAGAGCTTCGAGATGGTCTTCTGACCTTCAAGAACAAGATGCGGGACTTCAATCGCTTGCTTAGTCGGCGTCAGCTGTCAGATCTCTCCGTCTTTAAGATCGAGCCCATTGATGAATCCCAGTTGGTCGAGGCAATCGAACAACTCATCAAGACGGCAGAACAGGCGGAGACCGGCGAATCATTCAACCTCTTTGACCACGGTAGCGTACTCGATGACGATACCCTCAATAGAGCCAAGGCCCTGCTTATCAAGGAGGGTGAAATTCGTGGCTGCCTCAAGGTAGAACACTTTTTCAGGCTCGTATTTGTCGTCGGTAAAGCTGGACGAGAACCGGAGTCTTTTGCCGACATGGATAGTGCGGCATCCAATGGCACCGTTCTGATGGCCAAGTTAGTGACGGGACTCGCCCTGCTCTATCTCATGCAGGACAACCGCCACAAGGTCCATGCAGTCTGCTATCTGGATGAGGCCTCGGCCCTGGATCAAACAAATCAGCGCAACTTGATTGAAACCGCCGGAGAGTTTGGGTTCGCACTGATCTTTGCATCCCCTGCCCCTCTGGTAACAGCCAGATATTGCGTTCCGATAACCACCAAGCAGGGATTCAACCAAATCAGCCGAAAGAGTTGGCAGATCCTCGAGCCATTGCCGACAGCTGAAAGCGATGCCTCAAGGATTCCCATGAGCAAAGCCGATCGACCGGATCAACTGGTGGAGACATGAGCAAAGTCACATCGGCAGCGCTTGCCAAGCTCCTCGATAGCAGTGAAATTGCGGTCGCTTGTAGTGTATTCACAATCGCTCAACGCGATGCCCTGGAGAACCTCGGAAGAAAAACCGGGGCTCTTCGAGTAGAGACATCTGGCCGTGGGTCAGTATTTCGCATACTGGACAGGATTGTTCTTGAGGGCCATTTAGTCGAGCTTCGACCACTGCGCCCTGACCAACTTGATTCGAGCATTCCGAACCGAGCGTTCAACATTGCCATCAGTCGTAATAGCAAGGTTGGCGAAACGACGCACGACAAACACTACCTGCTTATCAAAGCGATCTCGGGCGACATAATCTGGGAAGACCCCAATGCCAACCAGACGAGAAGACTGAATCTCTCTGAAGTGACTACGACAGCCGGTGTCGGAGCGCTTGCCCTGGACGAAGAAGATGCATGGTGTTCGGATACCCCTCTGTGGCTGGTAGAGAATCAGGCACTGTTCGATCGGCTGGATTGGCTTCCCGAAGGAACAAGGGGCACGGTCGCTTATTACGCTGGTCAGCTTCCTTCCAGGTTGCTGAGGTGGCTAGGCAAACAGCATCGATCTCCTGAAGTCATCCTTTTCCCAGACTATGACGGGGTAGGTCTTTTGAACTACGCTCGCTTGAAGGAATCCTGTTTTTCGCCCTGCTCCTTCTGGCTAATGCCTGACTGGAAGCAACGGCTCAATACGTTCGGCAACAATCAGATCTGGCAAAACACGCAACAGGAATTCCATTCGGCTATTGAACGACTCCGTCTATTAGGGATGGACAATGGGATCGAAGAACTGTGCGTTTCGATGAGTAGCCAAGGACTGGCCCTTGAGCACGAATCGATATGGCTTACTTCCAGGGATCAAAGCTAATGGCTATCAGCCGACCAACCTGGCGCGGACGCTCCGCTCAGCACCCTGATGCCCCAGCCTTTGATTCCAGTGCAGACAAGCCGCGTTTTCGGACGGCAACACCGGGCCGGTCGCATGGCAAGCCAGACATTCAACCATCCAGGAGTCGGTATCAATCTCTATGGTCGCTACCTGCTCGTTTGCGCAGAATGGACAGCATTCAAGAGCCAACACGGGAACATCCTCCGATCGGGTTTTGCATAGGGGGTCAGCTATGACATTCTCACACCCCTGTAGATCCCAAACGAAATGGATTGCACTACTTTCAGCCCTTACATTCTCCCTTTCTTGCCAGGCAGGAGATGTCATCCAGGGGCGCGTGGTTAGCGTATCCGACGGCGACACCATCACCGTCCTTGACGCCGACCACCAGCAACACAAAATTCGCCTCTCCGGCATCGATGCCCCCGAAAAGGCCCAACCCTTCGGCCAGCGCTCAAAAGAAAATCTCTCGGGTCTAGTGTTTGGTCATGACGTAATCGTGGAATGGCGCAAGAAGGATCGCTACGGCCGTACCGTAGGCAAAGTTATGGTCGCAGAGCCCGCCTGTCGTGAATCCACCTGCCTGAAGACGGTCGATGCCTGTCATGCGCAAATTGTTGCCGGTATGGCCTGGTGGTATCGCCAATACGCTCGGGAACAAGAGCCTGGCGACGCGAATCGGTATGAACAATCCGAACTGGATGCTCGGGCTCGTCGAATCGGATTATGGTCTGATCCAGAGCCGACACCGCCTTGGGATTGGCGCAAGGCTAAGAAGAGCCACGCACCATGACTGTAAAGTCCTTGCCCACAACCCTTGACGAGGCCGTTGGTGTCCTTTTGGCCACGCTCGGGGACAAGGATCTGAGCGCGATCGCTCAGATGTCCTTCAACGACCTGATCAACCTGCACTTTGGCCTAGGTCAGTGGGTCCGTAACAATCTTGGTCTGTGGGATGCCAATAGCGCCCTCATGGAGGCAATCCAGGTGCATAGCCCTGGTACTCATCCCGACGACGCCTCCACCGTAATTATCGAAGCCCTCTGGCATCGACTCCAAGAATCCAAGCCGAAGGTACATTGAGTCATGTGCGGTCGCTTCGTCGTGGCAACGCCCCCTGCTGCACTCATCCAGCGGTTTGGCCTTGCCTCCTGCGTAGACTACGGCCCTCGCTACAACATTGCACCCATGACCAATGTCGTCGTGATTCGGCAGAACGTTGAAGGCGAACGCAAGGGTGAGTTCCATCGCTGGGGGCTTCTCCCGAGTTGGGCCAAGGATCCCAGCATTGCCGGAAAACTCAATAACGCGCGGGGCGAAACAGTTAATGAAAAGGCATCCTTTCGTTCCGCCTTTCGCCGCTGGCGCTGCATCATCCCAGGGGATGGTTTCTTCGAGTGGAAGCCAGTCGAAGAGAACGGCCGCACCGTGAAACAACCCTATTACATCCGCCCAAAAGCCGATGGCGAGCTATTTTGCTTCGCGGGGCTCACCGAGCGCTGGACTTCACCCGCAGGTGAAGAGATTCTTAGCTGCTGCATCATCACGATCGGTCCTAACACTGTGATGGAACCCATCCACGATCGGATGCCCGTCATTTTGGCGGCCGAGGACGAAGCAGCCTGGCTCGATCCTGCCAATACCGATCCGGACAAACTGCGTAACTTTGTTCGCCCAGCCGATCCTGCGAACATGATGGCCTTCGCTGTAAGCCGCGCCGTCAATTCATCCCGTAATGAATCCCCCGACCTGATTGCTCCCGTATGAAAATTTATATAGCTGGTCCCGACGTTTTTCGACCAGATGTTGCCGAATGGGCAGAGTCCGTCCGCGAGCTATGCCGACGTTATGGGTTTGAACCCCTTCTTCCCGTTGATCACCACGAAACAACGCCCGAGAAAATCTTTCAAGCGAACATCGATCTCATCCGTAAGGCGCAAATCGTTGTCGCCAACTTGGATCCGGTCCGTGGTCCTGAGCCCGACTCAGGGACAGCATTTGAGCTGGGCTATGCCTTGGCCTTGGGCAAGAAAATCTGTGGCTATGTGACACGACTGGAGACAGTGGCTCAGCGTGTTGAAATATTCGAGAAC
>CAILVZ010000353.1 GCA_903837825.1 Akkermansiaceae bacterium
AGTACCAGCGTTTCAATCAATCTGTTAGGATCGATGCCGGATCGGATCCAGCCTGAGGTCGTCGTGAGCAATCCCGTTTGAAGTGAATATAACACCCATTGTGCGACGCTAGGTAACTTATAATCAGGATAAGTAAATCTAATGGTGGAAAAGGATTGTTTTCTGGCAGAATGGCACGAAAGTTGAGGGCGGAGCTGGCACCCCCTTTGCGGGATGGCTTCGTTTACGATACCCCCCTCAAAAATTTTCCGCCTTTTTGACCATGTTAAGTAAAATTAAAATCGGTCAAGTTATTTCTCTCAATCAAGCTGAGAGGAAGTTGGCCCACTTCGTAGCCAAGAATCGCAGCGGCAATAATCGTCATTTCAACGTGACGAACTTAAAGATTAGCGCGGATGACCCTGCGACTGTGGACCTTGAGGGCGTATGCGGAGAGATTGCTTTCTGTAAGCTATTTAATGTCTATCCCGACATTGATACGGATCGAATGCCTCCGCATCCGCTCTACGACGCGATTGTTCCGCCTATCCCGCCGGGATATCGCGTCGATGTGAAGACGACGAAGTATGATGGCGGCAAGCTGCTGGTCGATGCGCGCAAAGGCTCGAAGACCGATGGCGTGGATTACTATGCGCTGATGACCGGACAATTCCCCGGTCCGTATACGTTCCGAGGCTTTATTGCGAAGGAGCATATCATCCAGCCGCACAAGCTCGGCATGATCAAGGGATACAAAAGCTACATGGCGGAGCAGAGCGAACTAATCGACAATCCTTCGGATTGCCAATCAGCCGACTTATTCTGATTGACGCGTAAGGCATTAGTGTGTCTCAGTCCGGCCATCGACCTTAAGAGCCGCGTTCGCTTGGTCATCGAATGCAAAACTGTCTAAGCGGCAATGACGCTCCGCATCGGATGGATAGGATAATCAGCCACCGTGTGGTGGATGGATGGCCTACCAAATGCAGATAACGTCGGTTTAATTTTTCATAACATGGCTTGTACCAATGTCTTTAATGCCTTCGCCGTAGCGACTGAGTCGCTCGCGCAGGACGTCTATAAACGCGCCTCGTACCGCTCGATGTGGCTCAATATGATTGAGCGCGGCGAGTATCCTCAGGGTACGGGTTTGACCCAGACCTCGTTCTCCACCACTTCCATCGAGCCGACTGCGGCTGAGGAATGGTCGGCCATCACCCTTGCCACCGGAAACCCCGGCGACAACGGTGGCGCTTGCGATGTCACCTACAACGACGTTCCGGTCGGCTATAATGCCGTTACTTGGAGTCCTGAGCGTTTCGCGCTGAAAGGCCCGTTGCTCTGTAAGGATGATCTGACCTTTGATCATCGCGTCGAGGCGTTCTTGCGCGTGTACTTGGAGAAGCTGTCCATCCGTGCGCAGCGTTCTTGGGAGACTCGCTATCAGAATATGTTCGCTAAGTATGCCATCAAGGCAGTGGCCGACTCGTCCTTCACTCAGGTCGAGACGATTGTGTCTGGCGTGAATGAGCTGCCGTGGATTCAGACCGGATCTGCTGGTCAGGCGCTGAATCAGTCCACCTCTGAGCTGACTCAGGAGATGCTCGATGTCGCCGCTGCCACTCTCATTCGTAACGGTGCGACGAATCCTGACAGCTCTGGCTTCATCAGCTACTCAAGCGACGGCCCAGTGTTCCCGTTGTACATCGGCCTAGAGGCTTCGCAGCGCATTGCACAGAACAACCCTGCGTTCCGCGAGGATATTCGTCAGGCTGAGATGGGTGCTGGCGAAGGTGCGCAGTTGCTCAAGCGCATTGGCGCGAACCGGGTTATCAAGAACTTCCGGCATGTGCCGAATTTGTTCCCTCCCCGCTTCACCTATGCTGGCGGCAAGTACACGCTGGTTCAGCCGTTCACCAGCACCTCTGGTACTGGCAAAGGCACGGTGTTCAGCGTCAATCCGAGCTGGACGACCGCCGCGTACGAGGCCGCGTTCATCGTGACTCCGTATGTGTTCAAGTCGCACATCGTGCGTCCTGTGAACCGCGTTGGCGATTTGGCGTGGATGCCGACAAACTACATGGGCGAGTGGCAGTGGGTGACTGGTGCCTACAAGCTCAGCACTGATTGCCCCGATCCTCTGGACAAGAAGGGTCAGCATTATGCTGAGTTCATTCATGCTCCCGAACCCGTTTTTACGAATCAGGGTATGACCATCATCTTCCGACGTTGCTCAGGCGCTCTGACCCAGATCATCTGCTCGTAATCGGAGTAGCCGATCATTTCGAAGAATCCGCAGGCGTGAAAATGCTTGCGGGTTTTTTGTTTCGCGACATCTTTTTCCCCGTTGGGTCAATTGGTTGAATGTCTTGTAAAGCGCCTCACAACGAGGCACCCCGTCACTAGCCCGAAAAGTTGGTGACGGGTTTTTTATTTTTTCCCATTGCCGCTTAGACATTGACATGCTGCTGCATGGAGTAATGCTCCCCGTATGCCGTCATTCACGATTCCAAAAGGCGTAGAAATCCCAGAGAACCTTGCGGAGGGCGAAGCGTTCCAGACGATGGCGACGATTGTCCTTGGCAAGAATGGTAAGGCCGAGGTTATCGAGATTGATGGTATTGCTATCCCCGGATACGAGAAGAAATCCAAGGGCAAGAAGCTGGCCGAGCGTGGCGAGGAAGAGGAGACGGAGGTAGAGGCGGGTGCAGCTCCCGGCGGCGGCGGTTTTATCGCCGAGGTAATGCAGCGCGGACGTGGTCCGATGTCCTAACCGATCATTCTAAAACGATATGGCAAACATCACATGCGACGAGGCGGAAACGCTCATTAACGAGGCGGCGTCGCTGGGATGTCGCTCTCCGTGGGAGGTTGAGTTGGCCAAGCTTGCGCTGGAGAACCGCATTGCGACGTATCTTCAGGGCGGCGGCGCGGCGCGTGGCGCTTATCGGAGCGTTACGACGACCGGAAATGTGGTGAGTGGTGATTACCTCCTGATCTGCAATGCCACGGCTGGCGCGATTACGATGACATTGCCTCCGGCTGCGCTGGTTCCGGGTCGTATCTACACGTTCAAGCGCATCAATAGCGGCGCGAATGCTGTCATTGTTGATGGATATGCGGCGGAGACGATTGATGGCGCGGCGACGCATACGCTATCTCCGCAGTGGAATTCAATTACCATCATTTCGAACGGGACGGCTTGGTTCATCACTTCGCATCCGTTCTAAAATCTCATGGCAAACATCTCCTGTACCCAAGCGGCTGAATTGATTGCGGAGGCTCAGGGAGCTTCGTGCAAGAGTCCACGCGAGCGAATATTGCTGGAGATTGGCCTACTTTGGGAGGCGGCAACGCTTGGTGGCACGGCGGATATCACTGCGGATAACACGGTGATAAGTGCGGACAGCACGATCATCACGGCGGACATGACCGAATTTCTGTAACCCAGCACACACAACAATAATTTAATTCGATATGGCAAAGCAAACCATCAACATTGGCGCATCGCCGAACGACGGAACGGGAACGCCGCTCCGAACATCGTTCGATTATTGCAATCTGAACTTTACGGAGCTGTACACGGCTCTTGGTGGCGGCGTTGGTCTTCCCGGCGCAACGACTCAAGTCATCTTCAATGATGGCGGAACGAATCTAGCAGGCGACGCCGGGCTTGTTTACGACAAGACAACCGACAAGCTGACCGTTGGAGGAAATGTTCAAGCCGCCTCCGCCACCATCACCGGCGCACTGACGGTTGGAACTGGTGCTAATTCAGCGGTTCAAAAAGCTGCAATTTTAGGTGGTTACACAGTTTTTGAAAACTCTGCTGGCACTGGCAATCCGTCGATTACGTTTAACAATGACCTCGACACCGGAATCCGCGCTCCGGCTGCTAACACATTGGTTTTCGATGCCGGTGGTTTTGAGCAGTACCGCATAGCTTCATCCGGTGTATTCACATGGAGCGACGGCGCAGGCGGCACTCGGATGACCCTCAACTCCACCGGACTTGGGGTGGGGATTGCGCCAAGTTTTTCCGGTGTCAAACTGGCATTACGGGAAACAACCACTGACGTTTACGCTCAATTCCAAAATGGCGGCACGTTGGCAGCAGGTAGGACTTCACAGCTTTGGCTTGGAAATGGTCCGACAATTTCGAGCGCAGGAAGTCGCGATTGGCGTTTTTCAAACAACGGAACCTCCGCAAGCGCAGCGGATTTGACGGTCGACTATTGGAACGGCACTTCCGTTGTTGAACGTCTTCGAGTAGACAGCGCGGGTAATTTTGGAGTGAATGTAACTCCAAGACCTTGGGCTGGAGATTACCGAGCTGTTCAAGTTGCTGGAATCACTGCGGTGTGGGGAAATGCGGCGGTTTCTGCATTTAGCAGCAACATCTACTGGGATGGAGCAATCCGATACATCGCCGCGCAAGCTGGTAGTTTCTTGCAGCTTAATGGAAAACAGCTCGCATTCAATCAGTCAACAGACGCAAGTCCCGCTGCCGGAGGTGTTGCGGCTTACAGTGAGGTTTTTAAAATTGACACGAACGGAAACCCAATTTTC
>CAILVZ010000354.1 GCA_903837825.1 Akkermansiaceae bacterium
CCACAAGCCACACAAGGACGACATCCGGCGCGGGGACATCGTAATCATCACATACTCCCACATCGGCATCGCGGTCGGGGACATCGGCAAGGATGGGATGGTGCAGACGGTCGAGGGAAACACGAATTCGGATGGAGATAGGGAGGGCGATGGGGTCTACCGCAAGCGCCGACATGCGAGCAAGATCCGGTCGGTGATACGCTTCATGGTGTGACTACACTTGGGGAGTGTAGCGTCGTGATTTGGTGTGCTGAAAATCATTCGTGGCAGCATGAAGGCAGTTTTTCGGAAGAAACGCAAAATTCCTTGTAGGTATAAGGAACACTAATCGACTGTTAATCACTAGGTCGTTGGTTCGATCCCAACCGCCGGAGCCATTTTCCTTGTAAAATCAAGGGTATCAAAAGCGCGAAAGACGATCAAAAGCGCAAGTTCTTTACGCGATGTGGCAGATGTGTCAGGGTGCGGCATGGCAATCAACCCTTCATTCAATCCAATTAAAACCCCTGATGGCTTAATGGTTTCAGTGCCAGCCAACATGTCCTCAACTGGGAAGCGGCAGCGCAGATTCTTCCAAGATCCAAAAGATGCAGAAAAGTTCGCTGCTGGACTTCGTGCCAAATACCGATCCGGCCAGCGAGGAGGTATGATCCCATTCAACCTCTCAATGGAGGCAGTGGAGGCAGAAAGGATTCTCTCGGATTACGGAATCGGCGTCTTGGATGGAGCAAAGCAAATCGCGTCGATGATGGCTATACTTGAGCCGCACGGCGCAACTCTCATCGAAGCGGTTAAGGATTACGCCGCCAGACTTGCCGCCGACGATCAACCGGAGTCATTTCGAGAGCGCTGGCTTCGCGCCATGATTGAAGGCGAGGAACGCTGGTCCAAGATCTACGCTCGCGACATGTCGAAGATTGAGCGCTTCATCGGAATGGAAATGATGGATCGTCGATGCTCAACCATCACTCCAGGCATGATCACGTCAGCACTTCGTGAGCATGGAGCCAAAGCGCAATCAACCATCCAGCACAGAACCCGATACGTTAACGCGATCCTGCATTTCAAACCACGTCACCGGAAGGACTCTACTGTCCACATCATGACGCCGAGCCAATGCGCTCAAATGCTCCGAGCATGCGAATCGCCAGCAGAACGCCGCGTCGTCGCTGTTCTTCTCTTTGCTGGCATTAGACCAATGGCCGAGGATGGCGAGATTTCACGTCTCGACTGGCAGCATTTCAAGAAGGATGGAATCCATCTTCCTGGCACAATTACGAAGACCGGCACCGATCGGATCATTCCAATCATGCCAAGACTTGCTCGTCTTCTTCGTGGTCATCCACGATCCGGATCTGTGGTCCCACCGAACTGGCCAAGGATCTACAAGCGACTTCGCAAAGCTGTCGATGGAATCCACGGCCAGCAGGATGTGACGCGCCACACGTTCGCATCTAACTTCCTTGCAGCCTATGGCGAGAAATCTACCAAAGAAGCGATGGGACACACCCAAGGCAGTCAGACTCTTTTCCGCCATTACCGAGCTGCCATCACCGAGGCAGCTGGACTGAAATTCTTCAGCTAACCCTATGCAAAACACCCGCTTTTAACGCTCACAGAGCGTTCGGGGGGGGTGGGGGGGTAACGGCACATGAGCCGCGCAGACTGGGCAACGCGCTCCAAAGGCTACCACAGCGCCAGCAAAGGCACCTTGCACGCCATGACGTGCAGCAACTACAACGGTATCGACCATCATGCAGATGTTAGTCAAATTTTCGGACTTTTCTACTATCGCTGCATTGAGTCTGTCGGTGGCGATGATGATGTATACGGAATGGGTATTTCGAAATGGCATCAGTCAGATCTACACCGGGCGCTTTGGCAGCAGTTTGATTCGTTCAGCTTCCACGATGTCTTTTCGGCGCTGGTCTGCTTTCCAGACTTCGCCGCACATGTTTAGTTCGTGAATCATCCATTCAGTCACGGTCATTTTCGCGCAGATTGCGGCGGCCTGCATCAGATCGAACTGCTCCTGGGTGAATGGTAGCGCGATGCTTGTTGGGAGATCCTCGCGAGTCATTTTCTTCTGAGCCTGGTCACGCTCATAGGCGGCGATCGCATCAGACAGAGCCTTCTGAATTGATGCTGACCTGCGCTCTGGCGGCGCACTCTTTGCCAACGCGCTTCTGATGGCGCTCTCGGATTTCCCGGACGTTTCGGCTAACCATTTTCGGTTTTTGCCGATGCCAGCAAGCCGTTTGTCGATGTCTTCAAAAGGGATCATGCCGAGAAAATAAGGCATCTATACCAAAATGCGACTTTTTTTCACTTAATTGCCATTTTGGTATTGACGCGATACCAAAATGGCACAATCGTCACGCCGTGCAGACGATAAACCAAACCAGACAGTCAACCATTGCGGAGATTCCGCTCTCGGAAATGACCGAGGCCGCGAAGGACTTCCTCCTTCACAAGGCGATCGAGACCACGGTCGCAGACGCAATCCGTGAAACGCTTGAAAAGGCAGCCAAGAGCGCCTTCGCAGATCGGAGGTTCTCATGAGTGAAACGCTTAACCTCATGAATGCAAAACAGCTCGGCGCACACCTCTCTGTTTCAGCTCAGGTCATCCTCGGATGGTATCACGCCGGAATCATTCCAGCAGAGATTGCCATCGGCCACGTCTACCGATTCGACCGCGAGAAAGTTGCGGCAGCTCTAGCAGAAGCATCCAAAAAACCAACACCATGATCATTCCAATCTTCATCGCATCCACCCTGCTGATCTTCGCACTCCGCACAATCGGCAACTCATGGACCACCTCGATCGCGAGCTGGGTCGGCGTCATCGCGGCAATTACTGCGCTCTATTCAATCTCGATCCTCGTTCATTTCATCAAGCCATGACCACATCCGAATTCATTTCAAACTTAGGAGGAGTGGTCACTGATAAGGTTGGCCTCTGAGTAGGAAGGTACACCGGAAAGTCTGGTATCTTAGGAGCAAAAGGAGGAGTGGTCGCTGGTCTTTGAGTAGGAAAGTCTGGCATTTTAAAAGCAAAAGGAGGAGACGTGAGAACTGGAC
>CAILVZ010000355.1 GCA_903837825.1 Akkermansiaceae bacterium
GCCCTGAGCAACCCTAAGTCCTGCGCCCTTTGAACTATACAGGGACATGGCACGGGGAAGGAAAGCGCGAACGAATTAGAAGAAGTAAAAAAAATAGGCTTTAAAATTTTCACCTGGCATCCGCAGCCGTCAGTGATTACTAGGTGGACGGCTAGCTCGGGGAAAGAAGGCAGGAATCAGGGCGACGGCCCGCGGCCATGAAGGCATGCCTCTCCAAGTCGGTGCGACGCCCACTTGACGCCTAGACCTCCTTCAGAAATCGCCGCGCTGAGTTTCCGATGTCGTCCTTAGCTTCATCATCCATGTCGGGGAGGCTGCGCAATGGCTCGGGAAGTACCTGCACCAAGCGAGGAAAAAGGAAGATGAAAACTACGCTTGACTCAATTAGCTTTAAGCAATACATGGCACACGAGTGGCCTGTGAAGGATGCGGTCGACAAGGGCCTCTTTGGAGGCAAAGCCGCCGAGCAGAACAAGCGGTGCTCGAGATCGAGGGCTGTCTTAATCAGTGCGCTCACTCAAAGTACCTTTCCCTTTGGAAGGGTTTCACGAAGGGCTGCGGGATCAGCCATCTTGCCCTGCTTCTGGAGCCGAAAAACCTTGGTGAGCATCTCAGCGACCACCGCGCCTTCTCGTTCAGCCTTGCGAAGTCAGGCAGCGGCGGGTGACCCGGGCTCAGCGGCAGCCTCGGATACAGATGATGACAGCGACGTGGCAACCTCTTTATATTCCTCGCCCCCTAAGGCGTCGAGGACGTCGAGGATGAATTCCTGGAACGCCTTGAACAGGGCGCGATCACGTTCAGGCATGGCGTCGAGAATCTCGCGCTGCCCTGAAAGTAATTCCTTTACACGGGTAATCTGGGCGCATAGCTCGTCTTTCTCCAGCCCCCCCAGGAGCTCGAGTCCCTTGCTCTGGAGGTCGATGTTTTCGCCCAGGAAGTCGATAAGGTCCGCGCCGTGGAGAAGTGCGGTGTTGAGGTACGAGTTGTCATAGTGTGTTCAGCTAGTTTGCGAAGCTTCTCCGAAACCTGTGAAGCGGCATCGCCAGCGGTATCGATAACGATCTTGGTTTTGCGGCCTAGAATGATACTGAGGTAAGGTGGTGAAGGAATTTTTTCGTTTTAAGCTCAAGACAAAAAAACAACTTCGAAAATATTTGAAACGATACCGGCTTTCGACAGGCCGTGCCGAGAACCGAGTCGAGCTCCAGCATAGCCCATCGCCTCATATCCGGCGTTGTAAGCAGCTCGCGGATTCCGTTTGCGCCGCGCAGTGCGTCCTAGGAGAAAAGTACAATAACGGTAAATGTGAGAAAAGAAGAAATAAAAATAGCATATGTTCATGTACCAGCATGAATCTTGCAATTATCGGAGTCGTTCTCACTGTCGAGAGCAGGAATTTCTTCTTCGATTTGAGCTGCATCGGGGGCACCGTTGGAGTTAATAGGGACGTGCACGAGGTGGGCAGCAACTGCTGAGACATCTGGAAATAGATTTATATCATGTGAGTTGCTTGTGGGGAGGGACATAAATTAAAGGGAAGGGAAAAAGGAATTCGCACCTTCCATGACTACTGTGACAGAATCCGGCTTTGTCGCACAGACTGCATTAATTACAGCTTTCTCGGACGGAGTCTGCTGGAGCTTAAATTGAGGTGCTATCACATCAGTGGCTGAAC
>CAILVZ010000356.1 GCA_903837825.1 Akkermansiaceae bacterium
ACAACCGTTAGTAGTGGCTCATTCACCGTAAATGGCACGTTAAGCGGCGCCGGCGCCGTCGCGGTAAGTTCTGGTGCCACCCTCGGCGGATCTGGCTCGATTGCTGGCAGCGTCAATGTCACCGGATCACTTGCACCAGGTAACTCGATTGAGTCGCTGGGAACGGGAAGCCTAACATTCCTTTCCAACTCCACTTATAGTTACGAGCTCAACTCCACGAACCTTGCTGGCGACCTTGCATTCTCAAGCGCTGGATTGAGCATCGCAGATGGGCTTGTCGTACTGAGTCTCACTGACCTTACGCCGGGCACCTTGACTAATGATAACAAGCTCACCTTGATCTCTTACAAAAATTCTTGGGATGGTGGGAGATTCAAGTTTTCAGGCGCTACGGTTGATGATGATTCTACCATCACATTGGGCGCCAATCAGTGGAAGCTGAACTACAACGACACCTCGGGTGGATCGAACTTCACGACCGACCAAAGTGGGGCAAGTTCTTTTGTGACCATGACGGTGGTTCCTGAGCCAAGCACTGCGATTCTGAGTGGTCTTGGGCTGCTGTTACTGGTGCGGCGGCGTCGTTGAGCGGGAAGACGCTCTCGGCGAACCTCGTTTAGCGTGTACCTTAAATTTTAAGGAAGCCGGAGGATGGGTCACGAGATGCTACGTGGCTGAGTCGGTTGAAGATGGGTGGGCTCCTAGTGGGTGATTTGCGCCTTCAGGATCACACCGCGAGATGGGTTGCGCCCGCTCGTGAACTGTGGCAGGATATGGATTGAGGCTCCCTCGCCTCGACCTCCCCCACCGTCACGAATCCCCCTCAACTCGCATTTCATGATCCGATTGCTGCCATGGAAATTTTTCGTTCGTTACGCAGCACGGCGCTACGGAGTGATCGACCCTGCGGCGTGGCTCGCGCGGATGCGCCGATTCGCCCAACCCTCCGAAGTGGCAGAACCCCTTGAGCTCCTTCGCGCAGGTATCATCTTTCACGCGAGAGGTCTGGTAAATGCCAAGGCGATCCAACACAACCTCGACTGGGTCTGGCCCTACTGGGTCGAACGGCAGTTCAATCCCGCCGATCCGTCATTCATCCCGCGGGCATTTTCCTTCAGCCACATCAACCTGACCCATCGAAATTGGACTGCGGTGGGACTTCCGGACTTGCCGGTGTACCCGATCGTCGATCCTCGTGGCTTGGTCACGCCGCTGAACGATGGCTGGTCGCTCGATTTCTGGATACTAACTGAAAATGGACCGAGCCTCCTGCCTAGCAAACTCAGTGATGAAGGGGTGCAACAGCATCTCCAACTCGATCCGACACTCAAGATTACCACCGAATGCGCCCATGGCGGCCTTGAACTGCACACCGAAGTGACCATGGTTGCGACGGACTTCGGGAATGCCAATTTATGCGTCGGCGTAAGTGCTCTGGCGAATGCCGACGCATGGTTGGTGGTTGCTGTTAGGCCCTACAATCCTGAGGGCATTCAGTTTGTCGACCAAATCGTCTTTGACGCGAATGAACAAGCATTTCATGTGAATCATGAAGCATCGGTTAGATTGAGCGAGCATCCAGATTCGCTGCAGATGGCCCACTATGCGGACGGGGATGTTTACCTGGACCTTCAGCGCATTGATCATCCGCAAGAAGTGCATTGTCCAGTTGGAATGGCCACCGCAGCGGCGCTATTTCGAATTCGAGATGGGGAATCTCGCCAAATCCAAGTGTCGGTGAACTTGGATCGCGATCTACAGGATTTGCCCTTGCGCCAACCCATCAACCACTCATGGCCAGAAGCAATGCGAGGCACTGCGGAGCTTTGGATTCCAGATGATCGGATGCGGTTCCTCTACGAGGCTGCTGTACGAACGATGATTCTTCTATCTGCTGGGGATTTGGTGCCAGGGCCATACACCTACCGGCGGTTTTGGTTCAGAGATGCCTGCCTCATGCTTCATCCGATGATCGCCATTGGTCTAACCGATCGATCAAAGCGAATCATCGAAAGCTTCCCGGGCCGTCAGACGCTATCAGGATATTTCCGATCTCAAGAAGGTGAGTGGGACTCCAATGGGCAGGTGCTTTGGATCGCTGCACGCTACGCCAGCATGACTGGGGCACGACTTGGCAAAGAGGTCGAGCAAGCGATCCGCAAGGGCATTCATTGGCTCCGCAAAAAGCGTTGTCCTTCAAGCGGCCTTTTGCCTGCGGGATTTAGTGCTGAACATCTCGGGCCGAATGATTTCTACTATTGGGATAACTTCTGGGCACTGGGTGGCCTAC
This sequence comes from Akkermansiaceae bacterium, assembly GCA_903837825.1. Lineage (GTDB taxonomy): Bacteria > Verrucomicrobiota > Verrucomicrobiia > Verrucomicrobiales > Akkermansiaceae > Luteolibacter. The sequence goes on from CAILVZ010000356.1 coordinate 2,291, forward strand.
GAAGCATCACGAAATACTGGCGCGAAATTGGCGACGATGATGCTGCCTTGGAGGCTGACACGCTGGCGGAGGAATTTTTTAACAGCATTGAATCATGCATCAACGCGATTCCATCGACGCGCTGCATTGGAGCAGTCCCCGCAGCACCCGGAAGGCGAATGGATGCAGGGGCAATCGGATCGATGGTGGCGGACTACCCACTGCAACTTTACCCTCCAGGCGAAGCAAGAATGGTAAAAACATTAGATTTCCTCATCGAACATTGCTTTCAGCGGGGCGGCTTTTTCCAAGAGATGATTCACTCGGGAATCAATGCTTATCTAACGCTCGATCTCGCTCAATCCCTCTTGCGCAAGGGTGATCCTCGTTTTGTAGAACTGATCCGGCGAGTGGCAGAGCTGGCATCGCCAACCGGCCAATGGCCAGAAGCGATCCATCCGCAGACACTCGGGGGGTGCATGGGCGATGGGCAACATGGGTGGGCTGCGGGTGAATGGATCATGATGATTCGAAATTGCTTTGTCAGAGAAGAGGCGGAGTCCCTCATCATCGGATCTGGGATTCTGCCTGAGTGGCTGGCGAGTGGTAAGGAGATTCGCTTCGGTCCGACCCAGACCGATTGGGGTCCTGTTAGTATTCGAATCGATCAGGCCTGCTTGCATCTGGATGCTCATTGGCGAGGTGATCCTCCCGCCATCACGATTGCCGTGCCCGGTTTCGAAAGGCTATCCAGTAATTTGTTAGAACGTGTTTTTCCCCTCAAAAAATTATGAAAATCGCCATGTTCACGAATACCTACCTCCCGCATGTCGGAGGGGTGGCGAGATCCGTCAAAACCTTAGAGGATGCTTGCCGTTTGGCTGGCCACGAAGTGAAGGTCATCGCGCCGACCTTCTTAGGCCAAAAATCAGCACCCGATGTGTTGCGAGTCCCTGCAGTCCAAAATTTCAATGGAAGCGACTTTTCGATGCGGATCCCTGTGCCCAACTTGATTCGTGAGTTCATTGAAGATTTCAAGCCGGACGTGATTCACAGTCACCATCCATTCCTGTTAGGCGACGCGGCGTTGCGGGAGGCATGGAAAATGCAAGTTCCCATCGTTTTTACTCATCACACGCTCTACGAGCGTTACACGCACTATGTGCCACTTGATTCACCGGCATTGAAGCGTGTCGTGATCCAGTTGGGCACCGAATACTGCAACTTGTGTGACCAAGTTATAGCGCCGAGTGGCAGCATTGCGAGGTTGCTTAGGGAGCGTGGGGTTGTCACCCCACTTGAGGTGATCCCAACTGGGGTGGATATTGATTTTTTCGCGAATGGCGATCCGCTCCGATTTCGCCAGACGACCAACATCCCCCAGCAAGCGATGGTGATTGGCCATGTCGGCCGCCTCGCGAAGGAGAAGAATGTATTGTTTCTTGCGGACGCGGTGGCCACGGCCCTGCACGATGATCCATCTGCGGTTTTCCTAGTGGTGGGTGATGGCGAGGATCATGGAGACATGATGGACATCCTTAGGCAGAAGGCACCGGACTGTCAGATCCATGCCGTGGGAAAGCTCACCGGCCAAGATTTGGCAGATGCCTACGCTGCAATGGATTGCTTTGTGTTTGCCTCACAAACGGAGACGCAGGGGCTCGTGTTGGCAGAGGCAATGGCGGCCGGTGTTCCCGTAGTGGCACTCGACGGCCCTGGGGTGCGGGAGATCGTCAGGCATGATGAAAACGGGTTGCTCCTTAATGGCAAAGCTACAGCCGATGAATTTGCCTTAGTGGTGGGTGCATTGATCCGCAATTCCGATTTGTTAAAGTACTTCAAACAGAAAGCGGAGGAAACTGCTGCGGAATATGGTGCCAAGACCTGTGTGCAGTGCGTAATCCAGTGTTACGAAAAACTCATTGCACATGATGGGAGAAAAAGGAAATTGAGCCTTACCGCATGGGATCGTCTGCTTTCGGGAATCGAAATCGAATGGGATTTGTTTGTCGAAAAGCTCTCGGCGGGTGCGGCCGCTGTGGTGGAAACCAAAGCAACTAAAGCTCACCTTGATTAGCAGCATCGGGACGCGATTGAGATGGATCCGGCGAGAAATTAGCCGAACCGGTTGGACTGCGCGGATTCTCGGGCTTAGGAAACCCGCAGCGATAGGTGATGAACCTGGGTTAATCATGATCCAGTTAGACGGCCTTTCGAGGGAGGAATTCAATCGGGCGATTGATGGGGGGAAGTTGCCATTTCTCGCGCGGCTGATCCGACGTAAGCATTTCACCTTGGAAAGTTTCTATTCAGGAGTGCCATCGACCACCCCAGCGGTGCAGGGAGAGATTTTTTTTGGCGTGCGGACGGCGGTGCCGGCCTTTGAATTTCTCAATCGGAAATCAGGTAAAGTTTTCCGCATGTATGAATCAACTGCTGCGGCCAGCATTCAGTTAGATCTTGAAAAACAATGTGCGGAACCATTGCTGCGGGGTGGGCATGCATATTTGGACATCTATCGCGCTGGTGCAGACGACTCACGGTATTGTTCTCAAGACACCGCGCTTCGTGAAGTGCTCCGACGGCAGCACCCGTTGAAGTGGGCGCTGCTTGTGTTTATTTATGCTCCACGGATCTTTAGGATGGTTGCTCTTTTCTTGCTAGAATGCTTCCTCGCTATTTTTGATGCGATGAAAGGAATTTATGAGCAGGGAAAATTCTATCATGAATTGGCATTCATTCCCGCACGGGTCTTCTTCAGTATCGTGCTACGGGAGCTCGTTCGTTTTCGCGTGATGTTTGATGTGGAGACTGGGGTGCAAGTCATCCATGCTAATTTCTTGGGCTATGATGAGCAAGCGCACCGCCGAGGGCCTAGTTCGGTCTTTGCCCATTGGACGCTAAAGGGTATTGATCGGGCAGTCCGCGACATCTGCCGAGTGGCCGAGCGGTCGGATCGCCGAGATTACGAATGGATCGTCTATTCCGATCATGGACAGGAGAGCACCACACCATTTGAAGCGCTCCATGGGCGGACGATCGCTGATGCGGTAAAGGAAGTTTTTTCCCGTGGCGCGCTTAAGCATCGGGAGCTGTGGGTGAGTCGCATGCCGGAGGTTGTCGCGAGGACGATTGATTCCTGCCGGCAATATCTCGGGATGCAGCCGAAATGCAGAGATCAAATGGCAGCGCCCGATCCGAAGAGCCAGATTGTCCTAACGGCCATGGGTCCAGTGGGACACCTGTATTTGCCAGATAAGCTAACTGAAAGAGAGATGGAAGGCTACGCCAGAGATCTGGTGAGCCTTGCTGGAATTCCCCTCGTGCTCACTGTAACCCTTGATGGTAAAGTGCTAGCCTACAACCATCAAGGCGTGTGGGATTTGCCGTCTAACTCCAAAGAGGTGATTGGGAATGATCATCCCTTTCCGGACGATGCAGGTGAGGACCTTGCCGCGCTCTGTCGTCATCCTGATGCGGGAGACTTTGTGATTAGTGGTTGGAACCCAAGATCAGCCCCTGTCAGTTTTGCGATGGAAAGCGGTGGCCATGGTGGTCCTGGTCGGCGTGAGACCGAAGGTTTTTTGCTGATTCCGGACCGGATTTATCGTTGGCACATGGCGCATCTTCCAGTGACGCGAATTAGGGTGAGAGGCAGTGACTTACACGATGTTGCACGGCACTTCCTCGGAAGGGATGGTAAGCGAGATGAGCGCGTGCCTGAGCACCCAGTCCGGAATGAGACTCTTACATTTCGCGTGATGACTTATAATATCCACAGCTGCCGTGGAGTTGATGGAAAGATCCGTCCTGAGAGAATTGCGAGGGTAATGAATCAGTTTGATCCCGACATCGTCGCGGTACAGGAACTCGACGTTCATCGTGCGCGAAGTGGAATGCTTGACCAGTCTCAAGTTATTGCCGATCACCTTCGCATGGATCATGTCTTCCACGCGGTTTTCGAGGAGGAGCACGAGTGTTATGGGATTGCGATCTTCTCAAAGTACCCATTCAAGGTGGTGAAGGCCAGTCACCTGACTGAGGCGAAGCGCTTGATTTGCCGAGAAGCGCGTGGAGCGATATGGGTTCGGATCGAGTTGGAAGGAGGTTTGTCGCTCAACTTTATCAATACCCACTTTGGGCTTGGGCGACGCGAGAAACGCTTTCAAGTCGAGCATCTGTTAGGAAGCAAATGGTTAGGAGGAATCCCTGAAGACGAGCCAGTCATTCTTTGTGGGGACTTCAACTCAGGGCCTCGCTCCAAAGTCTTCAGGCGATTGAGTCAGCGACTGGTCGACGTCCAGCAAGTGGCCGTTGGGCAAAAGCCTCGTGCAACGTTTTCATCGGTTAGGCCCATGATGAGAATCGACCATATTTTTGTCAGTCGCCATTTCAGGGTTGATGCGGTCGACCGGCCTGACACTCACACGGCGGTTGTGGCATCCGACCATCTGCCGGTTTGTGCCGAAGTCAGTCTCTCGATTCCTGAGTAATCAGTCAGTGAGGGATCTAAATAGGTGATTTCCAAATGATGCGCACGGCGTCAAGGCGTGCCTTAGCATTTGAGATGACCGATGCGAGTTCGGATTGCCTCGCCGCAAGTGTTGAGATCTCCTCTGGCTTGATGTGATCGTTCACCTCAGCAAGGTCGCGCAATCTGGCAATTTCGGATGACATTTCTCGGTGCATTCGATGGAGCGCATCTTGGATGATCTCTTGGCTTTTTTGATCGCCGATCGTGCGTGTTTTTTCTAACATCGCTGGCAGGATCTTGCGCTTCAACTTCTCATTTCTTAGCAGGGACCCAGGGTCACCTTTGCGCAGTGGCGGGTGGGCATAGAAATTTTCGTCAGTGTGATCCTTGCCCATGTGATCAACCATGATCCGCATTGGGGTTTGCGGCAGGAATCGATCCACATGCAATTTTGCGGGTGCGATGCACTCGATGACGAGCCAAGATTCTAACAAGATTTTTTTTTCTCCCGGTGAGTCCCAGATGCCGAACGTTGCGTTGCCATTGGTTGAGCCGAGCATGAGGTCAAGTGCGCCGCGGACCATGGGGTGGTCGAGAGACAGGAAAGCTTCCTGTTCATGTTCCAAGGCGCGTTGGCGGTTGAGAGTGACGGTCATTCCATCGTGAGGGAGGGCGGGAAATGCGTCGGATTTTAAGCCCTCTGGACGTAAGAAATACCGCCGGTTCCCGAGGTCTTCGATTTGCAGACCAGAAAACTCGAAAAGCCGAAGGAGGAATTCTTCGAAGCTTTGGTCTTGGTCCCATTTGCGGATGTCCTTCACCAAGTTCCCAGACTCATCTGCTCGGTGCGAGCTCAGAGCGAGCAGGCGATCTTGGCCACGGGCGAGGCGTTCTGAAATTCGTTTTTTAATGGCTCGGGTATTTTCGATGAGTGAATCTAACAGCGAGGGGTCATTGAGTGCTGCTTCGAGTTCAAGCGCCAACTCCCGCTGAATCTCGGCGGCACCAGTCAGGCTGGTGCGGAACGCATCGAGTCCCTCATTGAGCCAGCGGACCCTGACTTCTTCGGTGCTTGATGGGAGATAAGGCACATGAATGTGGATGGTGCCTCGCTGGCCGATCCGGTCGAGTCTACCGATGCGTTGTTCTAGTAAATCGACATCTTCGGGTAGGTCGTAAAGCACGAGGTGCCTTGCAAATTGGAAGTTCCTTCCCTCGCTGCCGATTTCTGAGCAGACGAGAATCCGTGCACCTTCAGGTTCCGCAAAGAACGCTGCATTTCGGTCGCGCTGGAGCAAGGTGAGGTCTTCATGGAACACGGCTCCTGCGACCCCAGTGGTGGTCAGCAAATGCTCAAGGATCTCTTCAGCAGTCGTGCGGGTCTTGGTGATCACTAGGATTTTCTCTTCATCGGATTTTTCTAGCAAATCGATGAGCCATTTGAGCTTGTCAGTGGTTGGCGCGATTCTCGGTTCGCGTTTTGGAAAGCCGCCGAGTACGGCACGGGTATTGCGGAACATGACTCGGCCAAGTCCAAAGCTGTCGAGGAGATCGGCCATCAGTCTCTCGCGTGCCAACGGCTGTCCGGCGATGAAATTAGAAAGGTGTTGTTCGAGCCTTGGACGTTCGCTAATGATCGATCTAACCGATTGATCGGGCGTAGCCCCTTTGGAGAGCATCTCGATCGCATCAGCCACTCGTTCGTATTGCAGGGTCTCCAATCCGAATGTTTCGAGGTCCCTGTAGCGATCGGGATCTAACAGTTTTAGTCGAGCGAAATGCCCCTCCGGGCCGAGTTGTTGGGGGGTGGCGGTGAGAAGCAGAAGGCCATTGATGGCTCCTGCTAAGGATTCGACAAACTGGTAGGCGGGGCTTGGGGCCTCGGCCGACCATTCAAGATGATGTGCTTCGTCAACCACAAGAATTTCCCAACCCGCCTCGCGGGCTTGTTTTGCACGGATTGGATTTGCGGCGAGATGATCGATGCTTGCCAAGACCCACTGGCTGTCGAGGAAGGGATTGCAGCCGGGGTCGCCCTGTTCGATTGCCTCGCATCGTTCCTCGTCAAAGAGGCTAAAGGAAAGTTGGAAGCGGCGTAGTAGTTCGACAAACCATTGGTGGACTAGTGGTTCTGGAACCAAAATGAGAACTCGGTCGGCTCTTCCTGTTAGAATGAGGCGGTGAAGAATGAGGCAGGCTTCGATGGTTTTTCCCAACCCGACTTCGTCGGCTAATAAGACCCTCGGCTCAGGGCGGCGGGTGACTTCGTCCGCAATGAAAAGTTGGTGGGGAATCAAGTCCATCCGTGCCCCCGCAAGGCCTTGGATGGGTGAAGCGCGTATTTCCGCCCTTCG
>CAILVZ010000357.1 GCA_903837825.1 Akkermansiaceae bacterium
ACGAATGGTGCCAATTTTTTGCCGAGAATAAATTTCTGATCGGGCTTAGCATCGACGGTCCGCGACGCCTCCACGACACTTATCGTGTGGACAAGGGCCAGAAACCCACCTTCGACCGCGTCATGCAGGGTTTGGAGCTGCTGAAAAAGCATCGCGTCGAGTTCAATACACTCACCGTCGTAAGCGCCACCAATGCGAAACATGCGATCGAGGTCTATGACTTCCTGCGCGAGGTGGGATCCGGCTACCTCCAATTCATTCCCCTCGTGGAGCGACTGCCAGCACCCGGCGGAAAATCCACAGGCCTCGATTACGCCGAGCCTCCCGAGCCGGGGCAGGCGGAATCTCCCGTCACGCGGTGGAGTGTCCCCGGCGAGGCGTATGGCGATTTTCTGATCTCCATCTTCGACGCATGGGTGCGGCGCGATGTGGGCAAGGTCTTCGTGCAAATGTTCGATGTCTCCCTCGGCATCTGGTCGGGCCACGGCCCGGGACTCTGCCTGTTTCTCGAAGATTGCGGTGAGGGCCTCGCCCTCGAGCACAATGGAGATTTATTCTCCTGCGATCATTTTGTTTATCCCAAATTCCAATTGGGAAATATCATGAACGAGTCGATCGCTAGCATGGTGAATTCGGCCAAACAAAAAGAATTCGGCGAGGCCAAATCCTCGACACTGCCGAAATTTTGCCGCGAGTGCGATGTGAGATTCGCCTGCCATGGCGAGTGCCCGAAACACCGCTTCACCAAGACTCCAGACGGCGAGGAGGGCTTGAACTACCTCTGCGCTTCCTACAAAAAATTCTTCCATCATGTGGACCCTTACATGAAGCAGATGACCGCATTCATGCAGGCCCGGCAGGCTCCGGCGAACATCATGGACATGGATTTCGAGGCTTTAAAAAAATAAGAGGACACCTGCTTGGAGAGGCTCCTTTTGCAAGCCGGAGAATGAGTTCCGCTTACCGGTTGTGGACAATATCGTCGATGTCTTTTTGGATATCAGCTTGAAGACGCTTGGCTTGGAGTTTGACCCGCAAGCCCTCACGAATCCGCTGGTCAATAGCGGAATTTTGTTTTGCGAAAATCAAGTAATCCTCAAGGGTGGATAAGGCACTGAAACGCACATCCTCGGAGGAATCCTCCAAAGCGCTCAGAAGGGTATCGATGGTCGATACCGAGGGCTTGCCTACTGTGGAGAGGCCGAGCGCGGCGGTGCCTCTGATGTTCGGGTTTTCTTGGCTCTTGAGATATCTCACCAAGAGCACCTCATTGATCGGGCTTGGATAGGCCCCTAAAAGTTTCAGTCCCTCGATGCGTTCATGTTCATTGGTGGAGGCGAGGAGTTGCTGCGCGCGCGCGAGTTCGCTTTCCTCTAGTGCATCCTCGACTACCGAGCTTGGCTTTCGAGGGGCGGATAACATCTCCGGTGCAGGTGCCCGGTGGTCTTCGATAGGCGGGTGCCCTGTCGAGCTGCGTGCAGGTTCTTTTTTTTGCGGAGCCTCTTGACTCGGAGGGTGAAGTGCCAAGCGAAGGATACCCCCCAGAAGCAAGACGACAAACACTCCGAGGGCTACAATGGGCTTGGATACACTCCGCACAGGATTTTTGATAGGGACCTGAGGCCTGCCAACGCAACTTTCGGGCGGAGCTTCTTAAAAATTTGCCGCCGAACCTTTTTATCAAAAGTCGTGAGAGGTGCCGCTTTCTTTAGAAGCGTAATCAGCCGTTTTTGGAGGTGCTTTTTTTGCCT
>CAILVZ010000358.1 GCA_903837825.1 Akkermansiaceae bacterium
GCACCGATGGAAATCGTCGAAGAGCGAACCATCGGCCCCAGCCTTGGCGTCGAGAACATCACCAAGGGATTCCACTCCACCCTCTATGGCTTCGCGGCCATCGCGCTCTTCATGATGGTGTATTACGCGCTTTTTGGCGTGTTTTCCACGCTTGCACTCGCGACCAACCTGTTGCTTCTGATCGCGCTTCTTTCGCTGCTGCAGGCCACGCTCACGCTGCCCGGTATTGCAGCCATCGCCTTAACACTCGGCATGGCGATCGATGCCAACGTGCTAATCAACGAGCGTGTGCGGGAAGAACTTCGCAATGGCGCCAGCCCTCAAATTGCGATCGTGACAGGTTATGAACGCGCGTGGGCCACGATTCTTGATTCCAACGTCACAACCCTGATCGCAGGGCTGGCGCTACTGGTGTTCGGCTCCGGCCCCGTGCGCGGCTTCGCAGTCGTTCATTGCCTCGGAATTTTGACCTCGATCTTTTCAGCCGTCCTTGTTTCGAGAGGCTTTGTAAACCTCTGGTACGGTCGTCAGCGCAAAGTGGCCGCCCTCTCGATCGGGCAGGTCTGGAAACCCAACACTTGAGCCGCATTTAGAACCGCGTTTAGAACCGCGTCTATAAGTCAGTATGGAATTTTTCCGAATTCGTCGTGATATCCCGTTCATGCGCCACGCGCTGGTGCTGAACATCATCTCGCTGATGACATTTTTAGCAGCAGTTGGGTTTCTAGCGACCCGCGGCCTGCACTGGTCGATCGAATTCACCGGTGGAACGGTCCTTGAGGTCGCCTACCCACAGGCAGCCGAGATCGAGCGAGTCCGTGCGACGGTCGCCAAGCTCGGGTACGAAGATCCCCAGGTTCAAAATTTTGGGACGTCCCGCGATGTGATGATCCGGCTACCGGTCAAACCGGGTTTGGGCAGCACAGAACAAAGCCAGCAGGTGTTTGCCGCCCTTAAGGCGGACTCAAGCACTCCCGGTGCCGGTCAGGCTGAACTGCGCCGGGTTGAGTTTGTAGGCCCGCAAATTGGCGAAGAACTCGCCATCGACGGGGCTTTGGCCTTGCTGTTCGTCATCATCGGAATCGTGATTTATCTGGCGATTCGTTTCGAATGGAAATTTGCAGTCGCCGCCATCGTCGCCAACCTCCACGATGTGGTGATCATCCTTGGTTTCTTTGCGGCATTTGGGTGGGAATTTTCACTCACCGTTTTGGCGGCGGTGCTGGCTGTCCTCGGTTATTCGGTCAACGAATCCGTCGTGATCTTTGACCGGATTCGGGAGACCTTCCGGCGCAAACGCGGCATGAGCACGCGCGAGGTGATTGATCACGCCATTACGAGCACGATTTCACGGACCATCATTACCCATGGATGCACCGAAATGATGGTGGTCTCCATGGTGATTTTCGGCGGGCCAACGCTCTTTCACTTTGCGCTGGCCCTGACGATTGGCATCCTCTTCGGGATTTACTCGTCCGTCTTCGTCGCTGCAGCCGTCGCTATGTGGCTGGGCCTCAAACGCGAAGACCTCATCAAGCCCATCAAAAAACGCGACGACGGGCAACCCGAGTTGCCC
>CAILVZ010000359.1 GCA_903837825.1 Akkermansiaceae bacterium
CAAAGCACCGTTGTCGTACCCATCACTGGGAAGATTCCAAGAACCACACCAAAGGAAATTGCCCAAGAAATCTGGTGTGGCGAAATCCCTCGCGTCAACTGATCTACCACGGGGGCGACGAGCCAACGCCGCCACCAAGTGGATCGGTCTGTAAGCGTGGTTTTATCCATAGAAATCAACCTCGCCCTCCCTCAAACTGGTGGTGCAAATCTGCATTGTTCGGGCGGGTGTAAATGGCCTGAACCACTGAAATATTCCGTGTCGCGAAGCCAGCCTCACAGTATTTTAAATAATAATTCCACGTCCGAATGAAAGGCATGTCGAAACCAAGGGAAAGCACTCGGTCAGAGACTGCGTTGAATTGGTTATACCAGGTCGCAAGCGTCCGTGCGTAATCCGCCCCAAGATCCTCGAGGTCATGCATGAATAAATCACCCGTTCTCATGAGAACCTGGTTGATTCTTCCGACACTCAAGAGCAGCGATCCTGGGAAGATGTGCCGCTGGATCCAATCAACCCCTTTCGTCAAGCTGCCATAGCGACAATCGGGAACGGTAATCATCTGGACACCCAAAAGCCCATTCGGCGTTAGAACTTCGGCGCACTTTGCGAAGAACGAGTCATGATACTTATCCCCAACCGCCTCAAGCATCTCAATGGATGCGATCTTGTCAAAACGACCCGTGATGTGGCGGTAATCTTGGATGCAAATCTCAATCTGATCTTGCAACCCCGCATCCGCAATCCGCTTGCGTGCATAAGCGGCCTGCGCTTCAGAAATCGTCACCCCCGTCACACGGCAGCCATAGGTCTTGGCTGCATGCACTGCGAATCCACCCCAGCCGCATCCGATTTCTAACACATGATCACTCGGTTTCAACTTCAGCTTGCGACACAACGCGTCATATTTCCCTCGCTGTGCGGCCTCGAGTGACTGCTCAGCACTCTCGAATCGCGCGCTGGAGTAGGTCATGCTTGGATCCAGCCAGAGCTGATAAAACTCATTTCCGAGGTCGTAGTGTTCGGCGATGTTCCGACGGCTGGTCTCGACGGTGTTCTCACGGCGAAGATGGCGAAACCAATTGACGATCTTCAACAGGTTCACCCCGGGCAAGCTACCAGAGGAAGTATCCGAACCCTGAAGCGCATTCATATTCTCGATGAACCAAGAAATGACCGCCGCGATGTCATCCGTATCCCAAAGCCCATCGGTGTATGCCTCACCCATTCCGATGTTGCCATAAAAAGCACAGCGTTTGAAGAACCCTGCATCATCCCGCAGAATCACCCGAGCGGTCACTGCGGCACCAGCCCTTCCAAAGTAGCAGACACGGCCATCGGCGTATTCCAAGCGCAGTCCTCCAGATGGCATCATTCTCAACAATCGGATGACCATCCGCTCGGCAAATCCTGACGTGGCGTGAGCCAAGAACTCAGTCGGTACGCGTTCATCCATTGGCTCTTTCGGTGAATGAAGATTCATGATTTTTTCAGAGTGGAATGAGGCCGCATGACGTCGAGTTGCGCTTCGGTGCGCTCGAACTTTCGCACGAAGGGCACTCGGCGAAGCCACAAAAGAAACGCGTGCCAATGGATAAGGGCAATGATTTTCAGCGAAAGAAGCGGATATTTGAACGAATACCCAAACAACCTCGCACTCGTAAGGGCCCGCCGCTCGCCACGGATGGAGCTGAGCAGCGTTTTTTCACCCTTCGCGAAGATGTCGATGTTAACCTCCCAACTTGATGCTGGGTTGCCCAACTTGAAATCAAACTCCATCCCCGGGTCGGAAAAAGGTGAAACGTAGAAGTTTTTTGCCACCCTGCGGTGCCATCGGCCATCGCTGCCAACCTCACCCACCCAGTAGAGCTTCATTTCCCGAAACGTGTTCACCACTTCAGCAATTGCAGCGAGAGGCTCGCCGGTCTTGGAGGTCACATAATAAAAGGATACTGGGTTAAATCCATACCCAAGCACCCTCGGAAAAGTCACCAACCGAATCTGAGCCTCTGCGGGACAGTCGAAGCCCTCGCCCGCAAGCCAATGGATCAAGTTCCCCCGGATGCCACCTTCCTGCTGCAAATCGATATGATCCCGGTCATCGATTGAAAACCAGTTGAATTGATTGTGGCTGAACCCGAAAATCCGCTTCGCAAGCTTGGGCAGATCGTCAAGATCCACGGAAAACATAAATACCTGATAGATAAACGAGTGCCTCTTGGGCACCAGTCGGGAGTGCGCAACCGTGCATTCGTAGAGCGCATTCATCACCATGGATCCCTCCCTAGAATTTGCGTGCAAACGTTCACTGCAGACCATAATCCGTCTTCATGAAATCCATAGCGCTGCCATGCCCCGCAGAAATACCGGCGTGTTTGATCGCCCGCCGCGTGAAGCACGGGCAAGCGGTCTTGCGCTGAGATTGCTTTGAGATCGAACAAAGGATGCTCATACAACAACCTCCGTTTCACCGTTCCTTCCGCAGGCGATGAGGGTGGGTTAATGGTGACAAAATACTGCTCGTGCTCCGATACGCCCTGCAACTCGTTCATCCAATAGTGCGTTGAGTGGCGGTTGGCCTGCCCAGGCGCACCATCAATGCGATAATTCCACGACGCCCAACAACGGCGAGTCTTTGGCATGAACCTTGGATCCGTATGCAGCACGGCTTCATTCGGTTGATAATGAAAGCATCCTAACACTTCGCTCTCCAACGGAGTAGGATCACTTAATAGCCTCAAGGCCTGGTCACCATGAGCGGCAATCACCACTCGATCAAATGGCAATTGACTGCCATCATTCAATGCTAGCTCAACTCCATCACCTGTTAGCCTAACCGACCTAACCCCTGCTCCGACGTGGATGCACGACTCGAACGGACGAATCAATTTTTTGACATAACACCTAGAACCACCGTCGACCGTGCGCCATGGGTGTTGGGTGTTGAGCCCCAAAAAGCCATGATTGTGCCAGAACCGCATGAGTGTCCTCGCTGGAAACTCTTCAATCCTTTCCGGAGGACTGGACCACACCGCGGCCGCCATCGGCGAAAGATACCAATGAAGAAATTCCTGACCATAGCCGCGCGCTCTAACATAATCCCGCAGTGACATGTCGCCAAACCGAGGATTCTCCAACTCCTCGACCGTTTCCTGATTGAAGCGATTGATCTGCGTGAGCATCCGCCAATAGCGCAAGTTGAAAAGATTTCGGCGCTGGCCAAACAACAGGTTGAGACTCCCTCCATTGAATTCGAGCCCCTCCCCAACGTGCTGCACGCTAAATGACATCGACGTCGGCTTGGTCGCGACCTCCAACTCCCAGAACAATCTAGTGAGAAATGGATAGGTTACCTCATTGTATACCATGAATCCAGTGTCGATGGGGATCTGTCCGTCCCCTTCGTCCACCATCACGGTGTGAGAGTGCCCCCCTAACCGATCGTCTTTCTCAAACACGGTGACATCGTGCTCCCTGCTCAAAAAACGGGCCGAAGCCAAACCCGAGATCCCAGTTCCGATGATGGCAATCCGCTGTCGATTCATGCGCTTTGTTTATGCGGCACTTGCCCGATCATTCCTTCTTGAATCACTGCTTTCGGGACTGGTCTCAAGTCCCAAATGATCCCAAGTAACGAGAGAGTCTTCAATCCATAGTAGGTCAGATCCAACTCCCACCAACGAAAGCCCTGCCTCACCGAGTGTGGATATCGGTGATGATTGTTGTGCCAGCCTTC
>CAILVZ010000360.1 GCA_903837825.1 Akkermansiaceae bacterium
ACTCGGCCCACTCAAAAGCTATTTCCGTGCAGAAACCCCGAAGATATGATGATTCACATTCAGCCACACACTCATGGAAAACATGGGATGGGATTTGTAAAAAGCAGGCTTTCAAGAATAGGCCTTCCCTTCGCCCTCGGTCTGGTGGGCTTTGGGTCAATCACGACGAGTTTCTCTCAACAAGTCTGTCTTCATGCGCCTCGGTTGCTTACGGTGATGCCGATGGGTGGACAAGTTGGCACGAATGTTGAGATCAGCATCACTGGCGAAAATATTGAAAAGGTAAGTGCTCTGCTTTTTTCGACACCCAAGATCACCGCAAAACCAGTCATTGGTGCGGATGGAAAATCCGTGGAGAACAAATTTCTTGTCACCATTGCGGGGGATGCACCAACTGGCGTGCATGATGCGAGAGTGCTGTCGCGTCTGGGTATTTCGGCGGCGCGTGCTTTCTCGGTGGGCCGTCTGCCAGAGGTGACTCGCGGTTTGCCAAACAACTCGGTGGAAACTGCCATGGCAATGAAACTGAACTCCGTCTGCAACGCGGTGACCAGTAAGCGGTTGGTAGATTTCTATTCATTCCAAGGTGCGAAGGGTAAGCGCATCGTCGTGGATTGCGCAGCAACAGGGATTGACTCAAAACTCACCCCGGTGGTGATTATCGCCGATGCTCAAGGACGTGATTTGCTGGTGAATCGCACGGGTGGAGCTCTCGATTTCACGCCGCCTGCCGATAGCACTTATCTGATCAAGCTTCACAGCCTCACGTTCCAAGGTGGAGTTCAGCATTTTTACAGGTTGGCGTTGCAGGAGGTTGCGGGCAATGGCCCCGTGCCGCGCCAGCCAGCCACGGCGACAGTGAGTTCCATGTCTTGGCCACCGGAAGGCTTGGCCGCAACGGCGAAGGCGAATGAAGCTGAGCCAAATAATCAGCCCGCGCAGGCACAGAAGATAACGTTGCCTTGCGACATTGCGGGCAGTTTTTTCCCAGCGGCGGATGTCGATACCTTTGAGTTCTCAGCGAAGAAGGGTGAGACTTGGTGGGTCGAGGTTGCTTCCGAACGCCTCGGTCTGCCGACTGATCCGTTCGTTCTCGTCCAACGTGTCACCAAGACAGTCAACAAGGAGACTCTCGCGGACGTAGCCGAGCTTTATGACATCCCAAGCCCGATGAAGCCCGGCACTTATGTCCCCGCCTCCTCTTACAATGGCCCGCCATATGATGCAGGGTCCCCCGATGTGCTGGGCAAAGTTGAGATCAAAGAGGACGGAGATTATCGCCTGCAAGTGCGGGATTTGTTCGGTGGCACACGCAGTGACGCGAGCAACGTCTATCGCCTCATCATTCGGCAGGCAGCACCGGATTTTAAGCTCGTCGCCTGGGCCGCGCACATCTCCGTGCGCCAAAATGATTTCGGCACCATATCCAAGCCTATCGCCTTGCGCGCTGGTGCAACGATGGCATTTGAGGTGGTTGTCGTGAGACGTGATGGATTCGATGGTGACATCGATCTCGCTATGGAAGGCCTGCCTCAGGGAGTGAGTGCAAGCGGTTTAAAGATTCCAGCTGGCAAGGTGCAGGGCATGATTTTCATCACCGCTGCTGAGAATGCTAAGCCCGCGTTCGCGATCGCGAAAATGTTTGGTCGTGCAACGATCAATGGTGCCAGTGTGACGCGCCCATGCTTTCTCGCCTCCATGGAATGGCCTGTGGTATACGCCCCGAGTGACTTCCCGACATCCCGTCTCGTGGCTGACGTGCCGGTGTCGGTGAGTGACTCAGAGAAGGCTCCCGTTACCATCGCAGGAAGCGAAGATAAACTTTGGGAGGCCAAAGCCGGAGAGATTTTGAAGATACCGCACAAGTTCACATGGAGAAACGAGTTCAACGGCACTTCCGTTAAATTCAAGGCATACGGCACCTTTTTTGGGGACATGAAGGAGATGG
>CAILVZ010000361.1 GCA_903837825.1 Akkermansiaceae bacterium
CCAACTGCGATTCTCCAGCCTGAAGCGCACCGTGATTGGCGGCTCGGCTTGCCCACCCTCGATGATCCGCGCATTCCGTGAACGTTACGGTGTCGAGGTACTTCACGCCTGGGGGATGACCGAGCTTTCACCGCTGGGCTCTGTCTGCGCGCTCCAGAACAAGCACCTGTCTGAACCGCTCGAGGCGCAACAACGCCGGCTCGAAAAGCAGGGTCATGCATTTTTCGGGGTTGATCTCAGAGTCGTCAATGACGCCGGCGAGGAGTTGCCTTGGGATGGCGCATCGCAGGGGCACCTCCAGGCCAGGGGGCCTTGGGTGATTGAGTCCTACTTCAAATCTGCGGGCGGTAATCCACTGACTTGTGACGCTCAAGGCGAGGGTTGGTTTCCAACCGGTGATGTCGCCACAATGGATTCCGATGGTTATCTTCAGATCACTGACCGAA
Organism: Akkermansiaceae bacterium; assembly: GCA_903837825.1. Taxonomy (GTDB): domain Bacteria; phylum Verrucomicrobiota; class Verrucomicrobiia; order Verrucomicrobiales; family Akkermansiaceae; genus Luteolibacter. The sequence goes on from CAILVZ010000361.1 coordinate 447, forward strand.
GCAAGGATGTGATCAAGAGTGGTGGCGAGTGGATCAGCTCTGTCGATCTCGAAAATCTCGCGGTTGCCCATCCTGGCGTGGCGATGGCGGCGGTAATCGGCATCCCCCATCCAAAATGGGATGAGCGTCCACTACTGGTGGTGGTACCAAAGCCCGGCCTGGTGCTTGAGCGCAGCGAGCTTCTTCAGTTTTTTGATGGCAAAGTACCGCGTTGGTGGGTTCCCGACGACGTGCAATTCGTCGACTCAATCCCCCTCGGGGCGACCGGGAAAATGCTGAAGAACCGGCTACGTGAACAGTTCAAGGATCTGCCGTCGACTGACAGCTGATTGATGATGAGTATGAGTATGAGTATGAGTATTGCCAACGGTTTTCCGATCTCCATTCCTTTCGTCGAAGACCTCGGGATCACCCTGGTTTCCGCCGAGTCGGGACGCTCTGTGATTCGACTTGAAACCGAATTGCGTCACCTGAACTCTTGGGGCGTCGTCCATGGTGGGGTCGTGATGACCCTTCTGGATGTCGCGATGGCCAGCGCGGGGCGATCTCTGCGGACTGACTTGGGGACAGGCGGCAACGTAACGATTGAAATGAAGACGAGTTTTTTACGTCCAGCACGGGGTCGAATCGAAGTCCATGGTGTCTGTCTCCACGCGACAGCAACCATGGCCTTTTGTGAAGCCGAATTGTTTGGCAACGACCAACAAGTCGCAGCAAAATCCAGCGGAACTTTTAAGTTCTTTCGTCAGCTGGGCGCGCCAAGCGACTGAATTTGAAACGATTCCGAGCGGTCGGTGTGGCTGCCGTCTGACTCGAAGGTTCGCTCAAGCCATTGCACGGATTGGCCCTTCGAGACCCGCACGAGCGTGGATGCCCGAGTGCCGTAAATCGATCCATTCGGTAAACGGTGGATAGGGATAAAGGGCGATGAAAGCGCACGCTCACGCTCCAGGTCGATTCCTGTATCCGGCAACAGTTTGTCGGGAGCAGGCCTTGCATCCGCCAGCGCTTCCAGCAGCCGAGCTTGCGTTGCCTCAGCAGAGGCCGAAGCCTGCTCCGAGATGGGGTCCAGGATAGGCTCCAGGATGGGTTCCAGGATGGACTTCGAGAGAAGAGCCGACTTGGTGAGCGCCGAGATCAGTCGTCGCGTCTTGGGCCACTCATGGCCGGGCCCTCCATTGGACCAAGCCCAGATGCCGGGTTCGAGATGACGTGGCTCGCCGCCCTCTCGATTACAAGTCCAAACGAGTGAAGAGCGTGCGCTGCTCGAATGGTCTGCGGCGTTCCGATC
>CAILVZ010000362.1 GCA_903837825.1 Akkermansiaceae bacterium
GCGTGCCCCCGAGGCGGCTTGGCGGAATTGGTAGACGCGCTCGACTCAAAATCGAGTTCTAACGAGTGTGGGTTCGAGTCCCACAGCCGCTACTTTGTCTCGTCCCCCATTGGACATGGCCGAGTGACATGGCCGATCGGACTACGCTTCTGCGATCGGCCGTTTGCGCAAGACCACACAGTAGATGCCAGCACCCATGAGTAGCAGCAGTGCTGCAGTTGGCTCCGGGGCGGTCACATAGGTCGCGCTCGAGGTCCTGCCATTGAAGGTGTATCCTTGGACCTCTGCGGCTTCGTGATACAGGCCCACGGCAGCTGCGTTTTCCCCGGAGGAAGGGGGAGTGTTATTGAGGACATCAAATGATTTGGCAGTCACCGTTCCTAGGAAGTTGAAGGTTGCTGACTCGCCCACTCCAAATCGCTTGGTCGGTCCACCAGAGTTGCCGAAATCAATGCGGATATCGAAGTTCTTAGGAGAACCACTGAAATTGGCAGGATCAAAATTATTATTCGACACATCGACGGTCGGCATCACGAACTGACCTACCTGTGACACGAGGTTCTTGGAACTAATCGTTTTGGTTTGATCAAAATTGAGATACCACGCAGAAATAAAGGTTCCGCTGGTGTTTGGATTGAGTGCCAAATCTGGTGATATTGAGAACGTCAATGAAACGCCACCACTGATGTCACTGATCGCAACACCAGCCCACGTGGATGTTGCTCCCGGAATCAGAATGCCGTTGATCTTATTAGTTAGATTATAGATGACTGTTTCCGCAGGTAGCGATTCTACAGCGAATGCCATGGCGATTGGGACAGCAACAAAACCTAGGAATCGATTCATCAAACTCTTTTTCATAGTTGTATGGGGGTTGAGGGGACTTGCCATTTGCAGACACAATGCCAATCGGTCTATTTTCAAATAAACCATTGAAAACGAGTGATATATGATATCATTTAAGATGCGGGTCCCAGTCCGTGACCATGCGGTTCGCATCGTTCATTCATGCAGGTTGCAATGATCAAGCAGGCCCATTCGTCCGATTGATTCTGCGAAAGAATGAGTGTATGATTGCTGGGTTTTTTCTGAGTTTCGCTTTCGCGTTTTGACTTTGGATCAACTCGTCATCTAACAAAAAATATCTATGAAAATTCGATCGCAAAACCACTTACTCGAAACCATTAGCCTTTCAGCAACGCTGATGATTGGACTGCTAGCGCCGACCCAAGGCCAGCCATCGGATTCAACCACTGGAAAGAAATCAAAAGAAGCGACCGCCATGACCGATGAGGCGCTGGCGGTGCGTTGTGAAGAGATGCGTGAGAATATGAGGAAAATGATGGCAGATACCAAGGCGCAGGATGGTAATCTTGCCGAGCAGGTTGCGAAGATGAATGCTGCAACCGGCGCGATTAAAGTCGAGTTGATGGCAGCGCTGATCACCCAGATGGTTGAACGGCAAACTGCCATGCATGAGCGCAAGGCGGTCATGGAGAAGTCCATGGCCAAGCACATGATGGAACACATGCAGATGCGAAAGGGCCAAATGATGAATTGCCCGATGATGGGCGAGCCGAAGAAGGGATCATCGGATCCCGACGAAGCGAAGCCAAGATGATCGCACGAATGACGCATCGAATTATGGTTCGATGAGGTGGTGATGGGCGGCGATGACCATGCCTGCGGCAGAGAGAGCGTGGATTGACGACTTGCGGCGAAAACCCATTTTTGGGTTGGAGTCTTGGTGTGACTCCGATTGA
>CAILVZ010000363.1 GCA_903837825.1 Akkermansiaceae bacterium
CCATCGAGAGCAGATTCATCATCGCCCGAGCGAATTCGGCTTCCTCCTCGGTGACGAAGACCACGGGAGCGAATGCGACTCCCTTTTCCGCGAGCATTTCCAGCCGACCGATGCCGTTGATCACCGTGAGATCCTCGCGGCAGACGATGGGCATGAGGATGCCGTGGCGATGCAGCGTGCGGGCGAGGTTGCGAGCATACTGGATCCAGCGACCGGAGTTCACCCGGCAGAGATCCTTCACGGCGACTTCCGCAGGCCTGAGGCAGCGCAGGAAGCCATCGCTTCCTACTTCCTTGTCAGGGATCAGAGCGGCGAGCGCTTGGATGTCGAGTGATTGAAGTTCGCTGGTGACCCGACCGGGCGTGCTGTTGAAATCGAAATCGTTGGTCGCCCGGTTAAAGACGATGTTGAGCGCCTTGCGTTGGTCGAGGTCGAGCGCCTTGGTCCGGGAAACAGGAACGTGCGTGGCCCCCATGCGCGAAGCGACGAGATGGCGCTGGTGACCGGAAAGAATCTCGCCGTCCGAGTCAGCGAAGATCGGAGCGATGAAGCCGAGCTTGCGCAGCGACAGTTCGATGAGATCGAGACGTTCAGGAACTGCCGACCTTGGATTATACGAGCTAGGTCGCGTTGCGATGATGGGTTCGAGGTGGGTCATGACCATGTCTTTCCAGTGTTGATGCTTGAGACAGTTGTCCTGCTGATCCCGAATCGACGCGCCAGCTCGACCCCGGTCTTCCCCGCTGCAAGGGCGGCCCGAATCTCCGCAATATCCGATTCGGAGAGCTTCGCCGCGGGATTTTTCTCTCCTCCCAGACAGGGGCCTTTCGCTCTACCTTTCGATGCCTTGTCTCTGTTGTTGATCCGGGCATCGCCGAGGAAGAGGTGATCAGGTCGGCAGCAACGGGGATTGTCGCAGCGATGGCAGATGTAGACACCTTCGGGAATTGAACCATTGAACGCCTCAAAGACGAGACGATGGACGTAGAGATTTGGCGATAGCCTCGGCCCGAGTTTGATCATGCCATATCCCGCCTTGGTCAAAGCACCTTGCCACTCCCAGCATTCACCGGTGCGATTGGTTCGCGGCCAGATCCGTTCTTTGATGAAGGCTTTGATCATAGTACGAGGCGGCTTCGGATTTCGTTGAGCACGCTTTCCTTGTCGAAACCGGCGTCCTGTTTCACGCGGTCGCACCACGCGATGAATTCTTCCTGAGTGATTCGGAATCGATACAGACCGACCGCGACGGTGACGTCGCTCTTGTCGAGTTCCTTGTCATGGCGATCGTCGTCATCCTCGTCACCGTCGTTGCCACCGGGATTGAGCAGTCCCTCGATGTCGGCAGGTTCAAAACCCGCGAGGATTGTGTCGAAGTCTATGGACTTCCACTCGCTGGCGATTTTTTCGAGTTCGTTGAGATCGACCGTGGAAAGTTCGGCCAAGCGATTGTCGGCGACCAGCACGGCGAGTTCATCGTTCTCGCTGGCGAAGTCCTGATATTGCACCGGCACGACTTCCACGCCGAGGTGCTTGGCCGCCATCAGGCGGCCGTGGCCAGCGACCACCAAGCCCGACTGGCGCGAAACACAAATATTCTGTCGCCAGCCGAAATAGCGGATGTTTTTGGCGAGCAGTTCGATCTGCCGCTGCGGGTGGGTGTTCGGATTGCGTGGGTTGGGTTTCAACTCGCCCACAGGCACGAGCTTGTCGAAGCTGCACCAGACTTCGATGCCATTGGCGAGCGTC
>CAILVZ010000364.1 GCA_903837825.1 Akkermansiaceae bacterium
CAACAGCTATTTTATCTACGAGGGCAAGAAGCACCAGCTGATAGAGCGAGACGGATTGTACTTACTCAAGCTGAACGATTTGCTCGCGGCCGAAGACCTGGCATTTTTAAGTGCCGCACATGACGCTGCAGATTATACCCTCGAACAGCACGTCGACGATGGCGAGTCGTACGCGTGCGCTGCCTCCTACCAGCTCTGGCACGACCGTTTCGGTCACAGTTCCACGAAGCGAATTAAATTATTGTACGATCACGGACGAGCCGAAGGCCTCGACGTGCATGGCAAGTTCAAGCACGATGCCAAGTGTACCTGCACCACGTGTCTCATGGTTAACAACCAGCGGCTTCACATCGGAGAGTCACGAAAATTTGCAGATGTAGTTTCACGCAAGGGCGAGCTTTTGTACTCGGACCTCAGCGGACCTTTTCCTCCCTCGTTGGAGAAGTATCGGTATGTTATCAGTTTTACCGATCAATATTCTCGTTTCAGCATATGTTATTTTCTCCGTCAAAAGTCGGATGCTGAATCAGCTCTCGAGGCCGCTATTGCTTTCTATAAGCGGCACGGTATTATTATTTCCAGAATAAGGACGGACCAAGGTGGCGAGTTTGGCGGTCATAATGATCGCGCCTCTGCATCAGGCCTGGACACTACCGACCTACCTGGCGAATCCGAGCACCACGTCTTCGACCGCGTCTGCAAGCTCAATGGCATTACCCACGAGCTCATGCCGGCCAACGTCCCGCAGCTGCACGGGCTGGCCGAGCGCTGGAATCGCACTACTATTCGAATGGCGAACGCTATGCTATTTTCAGCTCGGATATCACACGTTTTGTGGCCTAGCGCTGTCGCGCACGCCAACATGCTCCGGAATCGACTGCCTGTCCGGGGCCTCGGTCCTTACACCCCGTATGAACTTTTCTACGGTAAACGCCCCCGTGTCGATGGGTTGCGTGTGTGGGGCTGTGATTGCTATAAATTGCTCGATACGTATCCTAAAATACCCGGGCAAATGGCACGTAAAAGATTGCTGTACGTCGGCGAAACCGCCGATCGAGTGGGATACAGGTGCCTTGATCCCCTCACTTTAAAAACGACTACGGAATACCAGCTCATCTTTGATGAGTACTCCGCTCGTAAGCGCATTTGTTCTTTGCGCGAATATGATGCACGTCGAGAGTTACAGCGGCAAGGTCGGTTAGACAAACTGCCGCTGATACATGACGACTACTCCGACGCAGCTTATCCTCAAAGTTTACGCTCATTATTTACTACACCGTTAGCTCCACCCGACATACTTTCAGTTCCAGGTGGAGAGGCAGAGGGCACTAAACCCGCCGGTGAAGTAAGTCCCGCACCAGAGGCTGCTCCTGCAGCGGCCGAGTCGGTTGGCGAGTCTGGAGCCAAGAAATCAGTGGAGCGTGAAGCACTCCCTGGCCACGGCGACAAGCCTTCCGCAGCGCGAGACCTGCGACTACCATCCAGTTATTTGTCCGAGCCTAGTCAGCCCGGAACTCAGCGTACTATTATTTTTCAGCAATCGCCGAGCCCTGCCTTGAAGGTGCCCGCCGCCGGTTCTTCCTCTACCCTCCACCAAGCTTCGGCCCACGAAATGGGACGTGAAGTTGAAGTTTCAGAGCACCGTGCCCACAAACCGGAACGTGGACACAACGCCCCTGCGCTTACCGAGAGAGAAGATTCCGACGACGGCACTCCAGAGGAGTACAAGGTTCGGGGGGTTCGTGTCAACCCCGCCACACGCCCACTCACCAGGGCACATTCTAAGTCTCCCAGCCCACCATCGCCGGAGCCACCGAGTCGTACATCTATACTCGATGAACATTTAACTGATCGTGACGAAGCTGAGGCAGCATTGTCCGATCGTGAGGCTGCTATACATGGCCC
>CAILVZ010000365.1 GCA_903837825.1 Akkermansiaceae bacterium
CCCGCGACGTTGAAGGTTGATAAGAAAGCAGAGGTCTTTGTCGCCTCGTCGCCGTCCGAGGCGCCGATGCCAATCATCCGTCCGATGGTTTATGGACCGGCCCCTTTTGTTGTGATGCCGGAGCGCGTCTTTGCTCCGCCCGTCCCGGTGCCCATCGCGGCGTAGTCCCGAGTTGATATCAACTCCTTCCGGCTCACCCGTCGCGGGTCGCCGCCGTGGCTTCATCTGTTCCCAGGATTTGTGCCGTCCCGGAACTTAATCATCAAGGCACAGTACCCACAAAAACCATCCCCATCTCAACCGCTACTTTTATGAAAATCAAAAAACTCTTCCTTTACACTCAGCTTTGCGTGGCCGTGGTCACCACCGCCAAGGCACATGTCAATTACAGCGCTGCTCGGGATTTCGGTACTTACACAGGAACCGATCTTACCAAGACGATCACCGGCCAAACCATCACTGGAAACTACGGATGGGCCTCCGGGACCGATGCCACTGGCGGTGACAGCCATAAAACCCGATACTTTGTCTTCACGTTGAATCAAGCCGCTTGGGTCAATTTGAATGTTCAGGGGGCAAGCGTGACGACAACCAAGACATTCAGCGCACTCTCGGTTCCCGGATTTTCCCTCTATCGGGGTTGGGTGACCGCGGTTGATTCGCATGATTTCAGCGTAGATAGCGCCGATATCAATAATGCACGATGGGGGTTCAATACGGGTGCTGACGCAGGATTGCTGCAGCCGAGCACCGGCGCCGATCATTGGGCGGGATCCTTCAGTGCGCTCAGCGACTGGACGATCGCCAATGATTCCTATCAAGAATCCACCTTCAGCTATATTGGCAATGCGGCGGATGGAACCTCCGCCAACTATCAGGCCAACGGAGGCAGCGCTACTTCGGGAGTCAACTGGGACGGGATTGCCGATGGTAGTGTGAGCGCGAGCTTCTACCTGACAGCCGGCCAATATTCGGTCTTTATCGGAGGGGGCCAGTATTTCGGAACGCTTAATGCCGGTGCGGACACGACAGGTGTCTATGGAATCCAGACCACCCTCACCGCTGTTCCTGAGCCCTCGGTCTGGAGTTTGCTGGGAGCTTCGGGACTGATTCTCGTTGGCGCTGCCAGATTTAGGAAATCAAGGGGCTAAGGAGAAGTTTGGTAGAAGACAAGGAGCCACGGTGGAAGCATCGGGGCCCCTATACCAAGAACCAGCCGCAACAGAAAGGTGCTATATATCCCGTTGGCTCGCCTTTGATTCTAGCATGAGATCCATCCCGTGGAAGAAAGTTATCCGGTGGTCCGCTGTGGCTTGCATTGTTCTCGAATCATGCGGGCTTGCCATGGCGCACATTACTTATACAGGCAGAGACTTTGGCGTTTTGAAGGCCGATGGCACAGATGTGCCTACTTCGATTGACCCTTTGGTGGGGAATGCGGTGACGGTCGACTACGGATGGGCCAGCGGTATTGATGCCAACTTGGGTGATAGTCACCGGCTGAAGCCTTACTACTTCTACCTGAACTCGCCCGGATTTGTTACTCTACAGGTGAAAGGTGAGTCGTTTGTGCAAGTGAACCCGGGAAAGACCAACACAATTCCAGCACTTTTCACCCCGGGTTTTTCACTCTACGCAGGCGTTGCGCGTAGCGGTGAGGATCATGATGTGAGCGAAGGCAGCCTGCAATATCTGGATACAATTCTCCCCGGCGTTTCTTGCGATGGCTGCTTCAACGGACTCGGTTCTTGGTGCATTTGTTCCGATGATTCCACCGCACTTACTCGGTTCGAGTACATCGGCAACGGGATTGATGGATTCTCGTACCACCTTGGGTCCTCACGTGTACCCAACGGATGGTACATTAATGAATCTAACGAGGTGGTTTCGTTCACCAACGACATCGTGCACGGAGACGGGCTGCCCGATAGCACAGTAATCGCTACCTATTTTCTACAACCGGGTCACTATTCGCTCTTCGTGGGAGGTGCAACCTACTACGGCCTGAATAATAGCGGGGCTAATTCGGGCTCTTTTGGACATAGAGTTACTATCGTAGCTGCACCACCCCTGCCACTTCCTAAGACACCACTGGGGTATAAAATAGGCTGGGGAAGCGCGAAGGGAATCAGGGATATGGAGACGACGAATCCAGCAACTATGCCGCAACCGGAATGTGCATTCATCACTGTTTATGGAGACACCGCATATGGTCTTACGGCCAACGGGAAAGTTGTGTCGTGGCAGGGC
>CAILVZ010000366.1 GCA_903837825.1 Akkermansiaceae bacterium
CGATTTTCCAGAATCGGCCGAAATCTGGGGCATTCGGCGCGCCCTCATACATCACTTGGGTCGCCCCGTTAGCCAGTGGGCCATAGACGATGTAGGAGTGTCCGGTGATCCAGCCGACGTCAGCGGTGCACCAGTAAACATCATCATCGCGCATGTCGAAGATGTACTTGCAAGTCGAGTAGGTGCCAGTCAGGTAGCCGCCAGACGTGTGAAGGATTCCCTTAGGTTTTCCGGTGGATCCTGAGGTGTAGAGGACGAAAAGCGGATGTTCTGAGTCGAAGCCTTTGGCGATGTGCTTTGAAGACACCTTGGCGACCTCATCGTGCCACCAGACGTCACGATCGGGCTGCATTTTCACTTCATGGTTGCATCGGTTGAGGACGATGACGCGTTTGACCTGCCCGCACTTGGCGAGGGCTTCATCCACCACGGGTTTCAATGGAACCACCTTGCCGCGGCGCCAACCGCCGTCGGCGGTCACGATCACGTTGGCTCCGGAATCCTCCAATCGGTCGATGATTGCCTCTGAGGCGAATCCACCGAAGACCACATTGTGCACCGCGCCGATCCGCGCGCAGGCGAGCATTGCGACGGCGGCTTCGGGAACCATCGGCATGTAAATGAGCACGCGGTCCTTGGATTTGACGCCATTTTTCAGGAGGACATTGGCAAAACGGCAGACGTCTTTTTGGAGTTGGCCGTAGGTGATCACTCGCTTGTCGCCAGGCTCACCTTCCCAAATGATTGCGGCTTTATTTTTGCGTGGGCCAGTGGCGTGGCGATCGACGCAGTTTTCACAGACGTTGAGTTTGCCTCCCTCGAACCATTTGGCATTAGGAGCCTTCCAATTGAGCACCTTCGACCAAGGTTTTTGCCAAACGAGTTCCTTGGCTTCACGGGCCCAAAACACGGCGGGCTTTTCAATCGATTCCTTGTAGAGTTTCTTGTATGCCGCCATCGATGGGATGCGGGCATTGGCCGAAAATTCCTTGGATGGTTTGTGGACTGCGTCCAAGGCGTGGCTGGGATTGGGTTTTTTGGAGCTCATCGCTTGTCGAATATTCAATTAGGAAGTCGAGAGGCTAGTGATTGCTGCCATGGGCGGCAAGCTCGAGGATTCAATCGTGCCGGTTTTTACGAGTGGTGGCGGCATCCCGCTTTTTGACGGGTTTGGTGCTACCGAGCAGCATTTGCGTTTCCATGGCATTCAAGGTTGCCCAAGCGCCGGGCTCGAGATCGCCCAGCCACAACGCACCGATCCGCACGCGAAGCAGCTTGGTCACTTGGTATCCGAGCGATTCGAACATCACGCGGATTTGGCGCTTTGCCCCATGATCGAGAACCACTTTGAGGCGGCGGGGTGAAAGCCGCTCGATCGCCTTGGCTTTCAGCTTCCCTTCGGTCGTGAAAATTCCCTCAAGGAATTGGTCGAGGTGAGCATTTTCGAACGCTTGGTTCGAGGTGACCAAATACTCCTTTTCGACCGACTTCGATGGGTGCATCAGCTGCTGCGAAAGGTCGCCATCATTGGTGAGAATCAGCAAGCCTTCCGAGTCTCGGTCGAGGCGCCCGACGTGGTGGAGCGAGTGTAGCGATGCGGGAAGGAGCGAGTAGATGGTTTCCCGCCCCAGTTCGTCCTCGCGAGTGCATACGTATCCCCGCGGCTTGTGGAAGGCGACGATCATCACCTCGCGTGGGGCCACCCGTTTGCCGTCGACCTTCACGTGGTCGCCATGTGCGATCCGGGTTCCCATATTGAGACAAGGGCTGCCATTCACCTCGACGCGGCCTGCTTTGATGAGCTCATCGCAAGCTCGGCGAGACCCTACCGCGCAGGATGCGAGGTATTTGTTGAGGCGAGTGCCGTCGTTACTTGCCATGGGAATACATGCAAAAGGCGCGTGGCCCTGATGAGCCGCGCGCGGATGAAGGGGTGGTTCGGGCCAGAGGATTAACCCTCGTGCTTGGTTTTTGGCAGGCCCACTGGGGAGCGGCCAGCCTTCCATTCGCCGCGCTCTTTGAGCAGCTTGACGCGCTCGAAGCGCTTGAGAACGGAACGGGTGCCGCCGACGGTGGCATTGGACTTGAGGCTATTATGCTTGGACATCTCGGAATGAGGTTAAAACTCGCGGAGGGCGGAACCTAGGGAGGATTTGCGCCCGTGGCAACCCGAAAAAGCAAAAAATGCGTTGTCCGCGGATCAAGGTTTGCCAAACCCCCACAGATCTTCATCATCCGCGCATGAAACCTGTCTTTTGGATTTCCGCATCCTGCGCCATGGTGATGGCCCTCGCAAGCTGTACGAATTTCGGCAGCGGACCCGGATTCGGCACCACCGGCTCCCAACAAGCAGGCACCGGTCCATTCGATGAAAATGGCAATTACATCGAGGCCTGGGCGGACAATCCCTCAAAATGGCGGAAAAGTGGCGGGGCCCGATCGCCGCACGAACTGGGAACGGATGAAATCCCGAAAATCGCCAAGAGCGAGCAGCCTCCGCAAAATTCGATCCCGCTTTACCCGAGCACCCTCATCGCGCGCAGCAAATCCTCAGGATTGAAATCCAAAGCTGAGGTCGCCAAGGCGGATGCCGTCAAAACTTCTGTGAAGTCCTCCACCAAGTCGGCTGCGTCAAAATCAACCGCCAAGACCACGGGAAAATCCACCACTGCCAAGGCATCCCCGGCGAAGTCGCCGACGAAATCCACCCGCTACGTGATCAAGCAAGGGGATTCCCTCTCCTCGATCGCAAGCCGGATGGGCTGCTCGGTTTCCGCACTCAAGAGCGCCAACGGAATTTCTGGCACCGCCATCCGCGCCGGCCGGTCTCTGACCATTCCTAGCAAGTAACCGGCTGCGGGATTGAGCATCGCGCTGGGGTTTTCCCGGCGACAACTGAGCAAGAACGCCCTTGGAATCCACGGAAGCCATTGTCACCCGCCTGACCCGTCTGACCGAGACCAGCCTAATCGTTCATTGGTTCACGGCCGAATTCGGCTTGCTGAAGTCCGTAGCAAAAGGCGCCAAGCGGCCGAAAAGCCAGTTTGCGGGGAAGCTGGACCTATTTTTTGGTGGCGAGATCACCCTTGGCCAGTCCAAGTCGGGCGGGGAATTGCATGCCTTGCGCGAGGTGGTGATCCGCGATTGGCGGGAAGGACTTCGCCGAGACTACACCTCGACTCTGCTTGCGGCGTATTGTTGCCAATTGTTAGAGCGTGCAGTCGAGCCGAACCATGCCGAACCCGAGCTTTTCGACTTGCTCAGGCGGGCGCTCGATCACCTCGATCAGTCCCCACCCGAATTGCGGGTGCTCCGTCATTTTGAGCGTGAAATGGCGCGGATTCTCGGTGTGCTGCACCATCATGGGCTACCGGAGGTGTCACTGCGCGATGCCTTGGGGAGTCTGCCAGATTCACGAGGGGAGTTGATTGAAAGACTTTCTCAATAGCGTGGATTTCATTCGTCAATCGTCGAAAGTGAGGGATAGTAGTTTGAATCCCCCCAACTGCTATGGACTCCCCCACCACCACTTTCCTTGGAATCCTTCGGGACCGTATTGAAGCCCTGCGAGCTGCTGGAAATCTTAGCGAAGCGCTCCACGCGGCAAATGCGGCAGTCGAGAAGGCACAACAATCGCTCGATCCCGACCTTGATAGCATCGATGTATTTGCTTCAGCCCTCGAAATCCGTGGGGACATCCACCGTGAATTTTCCAATTTTGAGCTCGCAAGGGATGACTATCGCCAAGCGATCGACCAGCTCGAAGACCGGCCAGACCGCAACGACCAGATTGGCCGGCTTCATGCTGGGTTGGGCGCTGCATACGATGCGCTTGGACTCGAGGAAAAGGCGGCCAATCATTGGCATCAGGCGATCGACCATTTTCAGCTTCATGAGCCGCCGCTGATGCTCGACATCGCTGGGATGTCCAACAACCTTGGATTTCTTGCGAAGGCGAAGGGTGATATCGAAACGGCAGAAGCACATTTTCTGAGGGCACTTGAAATTCTTCATTCGCAACTCGGTCAAGATCATGAACTCACGGCAACGGTTTCTAGCAATCTCGGGGCGCTCTATCAGACGTCTGGATTTTACGAACAGTCGCGTGAGATGCACATGATCGCATTGGAGACTCGCCGGAAGCTGCTAGGTGAAAACCACCCAGACACGGCCCAGTCTCACAACAATCTCGCGCTCTCGTTGTTAGCAACTGGCGATCGAGGGTGGGCACGCAGGCACTTTGAGAAAGCCCTCGCCAGCTACGAGGCGCTCGGTGCGGTCTTTGCGGCCGATCTTGAAGCCGTGGCATCCAATTACTGCGGATTTTTGCGTGAGGAGGGTGATGTGCAGCTGGCCGATCTTGTCGCCGGCAGAGTTCGCAAAGTCGTGGAGCCCCGAAATGCGGGAACTGCACCGATCCGTGAAGTGGCAGCGCACTCGAATTGAAGCGCGGTTTGTTAGGGTTGTTGCTACTCAGCGCTCGGGATTTGATCGCTGATATTGGAATCGTAGATCCCACGCTTGCATGATTCCAGCGGATCGCTAAAACAACGGCTGAGATCCTTGTGAAGAGTTATTTCCTCCGACGCCTGCTACTGATTCCACCGACGTTGGTCGGGATCACCATGCTCGTGTTTACGATCACGCGGTTTGTCCCCGGGGGGCCACTCGATCGCATGTTGCAAGAAGCATCTCGAGGGGCAGACCACGGCGGCAAGCGTTCCGCATCGAACCAAGCACAAGGCGGCCTGAGCGAAGAACAACTTGAGGAGCTTGAAGAGCAGTTCGGCCTCGATCAACCGGTGCTAACCGCCTATGGCCAGTGGCTTGGGATCGTGCCGCGTGAAGTGCACCTGTCCAAAGGTGAGTATGGAGATCGTGGCGATGAACGGATCGGCAGTGACCTTGATCCTGCGGTGACCGCTGCCGTTGTTCTGCGGGGTGATGGCCGCGTCGTGCGAGTCACGCGCCGTGACGAGGTCGTGGTCTCTGCGACTTTTTCGCAAAGCGGAAAGCCCATCGACGGCGAGGGTTGGAAAGTCCGCTACGAGACCGAGGCCGACCGACAAGAGCGCTACCGCCGGAGAAATTCGGCGAGCGGCATGGCACCCGCCTATCCACCACGGGTGGTGATCTATCAGACACGCTACTCGGGAATTCTTCAGGGTAATCTTGGTCGGTCGACCGTCTTCGGCGACCCAGTCCAACAAATGATTTTCGAGAGAATGCCTACGGCTGCCTATTTTGGCCTTCTGACCGCGATCATTACCTACGCGATCTGCCTTCCACTCGGTGTCCTCAAGGCGCTCAAGCACCGAACTTGGATCGACACGACAAGCTCGGTACTCATCTTTCTCGGCTATTCAATCCCTGGCTTCGCGCTTGGGGCGATTCTTCTCGTGCATCTGGGTGCTCGGATGAATCTTTTCCCGCTCTTTGGTCTAACCAGTCCAGGATTCAGCCAGCTTGACCACTGGGCTCAAGTTAAAGACATCGCGCATCACACGGTGCTCCCTCTCCTTTGCTATGTCATCGGCTCGTTTGCCATGCTCACCATGCTCACGAAAAACAGCCTCATGGATAATCTCGCGGCCGACTATGTGCGCACCGCGGTGGCCAAAGGCGCGAGCTATCGTAGAGCTGTTTTCACCCACGCTTTTCGGAATTCCATGATCCCAGTGGCCACCAGCCTTGGTAGCTTGGTCGAGATTTTTATCGGTGGGTCGATGCTTGTCGAAACGGTTTTTGACATCCAAGGGTTCGGCCTTCTTCAATATCAGGCAGTCATTGCACGTGATGTGCCGGTCATCATGGGCACGCTGACCGTCGCCGCTTTTCTCATGCTGCTAGGGCAGGTCATTTCTGACTTCTTGGTGGCCATGGTCGACCCAAGGATTAAATTCGAGTAACCATGAGGCTGTTAGGAATTGCATGGATCATGTTGGGTGCGCTTGCCGCTACCGGACAACGCATGGACCTCGCGTTGCCGACGGTGCGGTGGTTTTTCGATGTGAGTCGCGAGTTGCCTCTGTTAGGCGGTGGCGGGTTTCTTTGGTTTGGTTGGCTTTGCACGGCACTTCTCATCGTGGGTGGTTTTTTCATGGTCGTCCGCTCGTTCACCTCGGGCCCTCGCAATCCGGTCACGGAGCGTCGCATCCGCCGATTTTGTGAAATCAAACGTGGGTATTACTCGCTGATCATCTTGCTCGCGCTCGGCGGTCTAGCAGCGATGGATCAAGCGATCGTGGGCAAGCGGGCTCTCGCGGTGCGCTATCATGGCGTATGGATCTTTCCTGCATTTTTGCCGACTGAACTGAAAAATAAGGACTTCGGTGAGACGGGCGAGACCGCAGAGGCCTCTGCGGATTACCGCAAGCTCAAACGGGATTGGGGGAATTCGAGCACGAATCGGGTGATTCTGCCACTCATTCCCTACGACCCAACAGGCGACACCCTTCCGCCGCGTTCTAGGGCCCTCGTCAAGCGGGGCGATCTTTATTCGGAAGGCAAAGGGAGGCCGTATTGGGGGCTTGTCGCGCAATATCTCGATGTTGCCGAGGGAAAAATGCATCTGCGCTACACCATGCGTAACGGCGTTCTAACAGGTCCAGTTGATGGTTGGAACACCGAGGGCCTTCCAGTTTATTCAGGCGAGTTCCGCAATGGGAAATTGGTCTCGGATCATTACACGGGCGATGGCA
>CAILVZ010000367.1 GCA_903837825.1 Akkermansiaceae bacterium
ATCACCCGCTTGTGACTTTCCCCCGTGGTGTGCAACCGGTCGAGCGCATCGACCACCGTTGATACCGCACTATCAAAGCCAAAGGTGAACGCCGTGGCGCTGAGGTCGTTATCGATCGTCTTTGGCACCCCGATGACCGGCCATCCCTCGCGATAAAGTTGCAGCCCGGTGGTCAACGACCCATCCCCACCCACAATGACGAGTGCGCCCACGCCAAGCTCATCCATCGTCTGCTTGGCCTTGGCAACGATCTCCTTCGGTACTTCAGCGATGTCTCCCTTGCCGACCTTTGCCGCAAAGTGTCCTTTGTTCGTCGTGCCCAGAATCGTGCCGCCCATTTTCAGGATGCCGATGGTATCTTTCGGCCGCAGCACCGTGAAATTCCCGGGTGGCAAGAGCCCTTCGAACCCGTCACGAAACCCGATCACCTCCCAGCCCAGCCGATCCGCCGCTCCCACAACCCCATGGATCACCGCGTTCAGCCCGGGGCAATCACCTCCACTGTTAAGAATTCCGATTTTCATGAAAATGAAATGATGCGCCTCCTCCCAAAATCAAAGCGGCATCGGCATACTGAGGATTTCCTGCTCTCGGCTGAGCACCTGCCCACCCGAACCTAGCCATGCGTCGTAAATCGACCATCCCTGGCGAATCAGCCCGCGGGCCCGATTGAAACGATCTGGATGATTCAGAACCACCACAATGATCCGGCGCGGCGTAGCCCCTTTGGTTCCGTCGGGCTTGGTTCGGACGAGTGGCTCGCGATCCATGCAGACCGAGACACAGGGTCCCGCTGCAGGCGTTGTCCCCGTTTTCACCCCGAGAATCCCCGGCTCCCCGATCAGATCGTTCGAGTTCTTGATGAGAAAACTCCGTTTCCCGCTCGAGGTGGACACGCTGATGTTCCGATCTTTCTGGCGGACGATGAAATTGAACGCATTGCGCTTCATCGCGTAAGCCGAAAGCCGAACGATATCCGCCGCCGTTGAAAATGCGCGCGATCCCGGACGATCTAACCCATGGGGAAAGCCAAATCGCGTCTGAGTCATGGCCAGCGCCTTCGCAAGCTGATTCATTTCCCCGACAAACGTAGCGATCGAGTCGCCAGTTTTCCCACGGCGGCTGAGGATTTCCTTTCCTACATAATCCGCAATGCTGAAGGCAGCAAGGTTGTCCGATCCCAATAAGGCCGAATACATCGCATCACGTAGGGTCAGCTGATCGCCAGGCTGCAAATTCATGGGATTTGGCCCACCAATCAGCGTGACCGTCTGTGGAACCGTGATCTTGGTCGTCGCAATGTCAGCACCCGTTGCGTTCGCCCAGTCCACCGCAACCACCGCAGTTCCGATGATGTTGAGACTTGCCACAGGTCGCTTCACCGTCGCGTTGCTCGCAAGGAGAATTTTCCCGGAATAGGCCTCGACCACCATCATACTCTCCGGAGCCTGAGCAAACAGTGGCGGAGACAGCAAAATGGCGATGAGCGAAAGTGCTTTGAGTATCTTAGAGTTCTTCATGACCAGTAGCGGCTGCAGATTAACCCGCTGACCTCACAACTCAACCCCAAACCGGACAAGTCACACCAATCACGGTGCAATCCATCCAGAAAATGCGCGAAGCGTGCGGATCTGAAACTTTTTCCTCGTCCTATGACCCGCCTCTCCCCCACGCTCCCACCGCAATGCTCAAGGCTGGAATCGTAGGACTACCCAACGTCGGAAAATCGACACTCTTCAACGCGGTGACCCGCACCCGCAAGGCGGAGGCCGCAAATTATCCATTCTGCACGATCGACCCAAACGTCGGCATCGTCAGCGTGCCAGACCCACGTCTCGCCGTGCTTTCAAAAATCTCGGGGTCACACAAACTGGTCCCTACCGCGATCGAGTTTGTTGACATCGCCGGCTTGGTGAAAGGTGCGTCAGAGGGTGCAGGCCTCGGCAACCAGTTCCTTGCCAACATCCGCGAAACCGACGCAATCGTGCAAGTCGTCCGTTGCTTCGAAAACGACGACATCATCCACGAACTCGGCACGGTCGATCCCATCCGCGACATCGACATCATCAACTCCGAGTTGATCCTCGCCGACATGGCGTCGCTCGAAAAGCGCCGCCAATCCCGCGAAAAAAAGGCCAAAGGCGGCGACAAGGAAGCCAAAAAGGAAGTCGAACTCATCGACATCATCCTCCCTCACCTCGACCAAGGAAACCCCGCGCTGACCATCGATTTCAGCGATGACGACAAAGCGATCGTCCGCGAATTTTTCCTGCTTTCTTCAAAGAAAACCATCTACGCCTGCAATGTCGCCGAGGACGAATTGGCCGCCGCAATCGAAAACCCAGACTCGAACGCCCAAGTCGCCCGCGTCCGAAAATTCGCCGCCGCACACAGCGGATCTGAGGCAGTCGTGATCTCCGCTCGCATCGAGGAGGAGCTCAGCGAAATGCCGCCCGAAGAGGCTGATGAATTTCTCGCCGACATGGGTGTTAGCGACTCCGGTGTTTCAAGTCTCATTCGTGCAGTCTATCACCTGTTAGGCCTCCGCACCTACCTCACGACCGGCGTCCAAGAGACCCGTGCTTGGACGATCATCGCCGGTGACAAAGCACCCGCCGCTGCTGGGGTGATTCACTCGGATTTCGAGCGCGGCTTCATCGCCGCAGAAGTCGTCCACTACGACGACCTCGTCGCCGCAGGAAATAAGGCTGCCGCCAAGGTCGCCGGCAAGGTCCGCATTGAGGGCAAGGAGTACGTCGTCAAAGATGGCGACGTCGTAGAATTCCGGTTCAACGTTTGACGCGAAAAATCACCACTCAGCGAAAAATCACCCGGCTTACAACCCAGCCGGATGGGCCCTAATCCTTGATCCGCCCGATGTCTGACTCCTTCGTCCACCTTCATCTTCACACCGAGTTTTCACTGCTCGACGGGATGATCCGCACCAAGGATCTTGCCAAACGCACCAAAGAGCTTGGCATGCCCGCCGTGGCCATCACCGACCATGGGAATCTCTATGGGGCCATCAAATTCTATCAGGACTGCCACAAGGTCGGCGTCAAACCGATCCTCGGATGCGAAATTTACCTCGCCCCAGGATCGATGGAGGACAAACGCGAGGTCGTAGGCCGCAAGCGCGCGACCCACATGACGCTCCTCGCAGAAACCAACGAGGGCTGGAATAACCTCAGCAAGCTGATTTCAAAAGGCAACCTCGAAGGGCTTTACTATGGTAAACCTCGCGTCGACCGCGAGACACTCCGCAAGTTTTCCAAAGGAATCATTTGTCTAACAGGGTGCATCTCGGGGCCCGTTAACGAATGGCTCCGCGCCGGCGACGAAGAGAAGGCTCGCGAAACACTCGTCGAAATCGTCGAGATCTATGGCAAGGACAACACCTACGTGGAGATCCACAACCATGGCCTTGAACCCCAGCGCCTCGTCACCCCCTCACTTCTCAAATTTGCCAAGGAGCTCGGCTTGAAGGTGGTCGCCGCGAATGATGTCCATTTCCTCAACAAATTTGATCACGAGGCCCACGACGTGATGATCTGCATCGGCACCGGTCACCTCGTGATCGACGAAAACCGGATGCATTACTCGCCTGAAGTCTACTTCAAGACGGCCGAACAAATGCGTGAGATCTTCGCCGATGTGCCCGGCGCTTGTGATGCCACCCTCGAAATCGCGGAACGCTGCAACGTCACGATCACGCTCGATTCAACCAGCTCAGAGAAATACCCGCAATTCGGCACACCCGATGGCAGCCCACGCGAGGAATACCTCATGAAGGTCTGCCGCGACGGGCTTGTGAAGCGCTACGGGACCGAACGCGCTGCATCCCCAGAAATTGCCGACCGCCTGAAATACGAGGTCGATACCATCAACCAACTTGGCTTCGCCTCCTACTTCCTCATCACCGCCGACTTCATCCAATGGGCGCGTGACCATGATATCCCTGTGGGCCCAGGCCGGGGCTCTGCTGCCGGCTCGCTCGCATCATACGCCATGGGCATCACCGACATCTGCCCGATGCGCTTCGGCCTGTTGTTTGAGCGCTTCCTCAATCCGGAACGCGTGAGCCCACCCGACGTCGACATCGACTTCTGCCAAAGCCGCCGCACGGAAGTGATCGCCTATGTCCGAAAAAAATACGGCGAACGCAGCGTTTCCCATATCATCACCTACGGAAAACTCGGCGCAAAAAGTGTCCTGCGAGACGTCTGCCGCGTGATGGGGATTTCTTATGGCGAGGGCGATCGCATCGCGAAAATGATTGAGGCGAAACCGGATACGAAACTCCAAGCCGAGTACGATGCGAAGCCCGAACTGAAGGAACTCATCGAGAGCAGCAGCACCTACCAACAACTTTGGAGCTACGCCACCAAGCTTGAAGGCCTTGCCCGAAACGTTGGGGTTCACGCAGCAGGCGTCGTGATTGGAGACCGCCCGCTCGACGAACACGTACCACTCACCCGTGGAAATGAAGGGGAAGTCGTCACCCAATACGACATGAAGGCCATCACCGATGTAGGCCTCCTCAAGATGGATTTCCTCGGACTGAAAAATCTAACCGTCATTCAAGAAGCGGTCCAAAACATCCGCAAACACACGCCAGAATTTTCGATCGAATCGGTCTCACTCGAGGACTGGAAGACCTTTGAACTTCTCAACCGCGGTGAAACCATGGGCGTGTTCCAGTTAGAATCTGGCGGCATGGTCGAAACGTGCCGCAAGTATGCCATCGAGAAAATCGACGACATCATCGACCTTCTCGCCGTCTACCGCCCCGGCGCGATGCAATTCATCGACCAAATGCTCGATGTGAAAAAAGGCCGCACGCGGGCGATGTACGAACACCCGCTGCTAGAACAAGTCTGCGGCGACACGTTCGGCGTGATGATCTATCAGGAGCAGGTTCAGAATGCTGCAAAAGTCCTCGCGGGCTATTCACTCGGTGGCGCCGACCTCCTGCGCCGCGCGATGGGCAAGAAGGATCCGGTGGAAATGGAGAAGCAGCGGGCGAAATTCGTCGAAGGTGCAGAGAAAACCAACAACATCGGCAAGAAGCTCGCGGACCAAATCTTCGACAAAATCGCGATGTTCGCAGGCTACGGATTCAACAAATCCCACTCCGCCTGCTACGGCCACATCTCGTATTGGACCGCCTATCTCAAGGCAAACCATCCAGTAGAGTTCATGGCCGCACTGCTTTCTAACGAAATTCACAACACCGACAAAATCGGCGTCTTTGTTTCGGAGTGCCACCGGATGGGGCTGGAAATTCTCCCGCCCGATCTCAATGCCTCCCATCTCAGGTTCTCACCCGAAGTCACCCCGAACGGCGCCAAGGGCGTTCGCTACGGCCTCGCTGCCATCAAAAACTGCGGCGAGGGCGCGATGGCCATCGCCATCGAGGAACGCGAGAAAAACGGTGCATTCAGCTCGCTGGATGACTTTGCCTCACGGCTCGATTCGAAGGTGGTCAACAAACGCATCCTGGAAAATCTCGTGAAGGCGGGCGCACTCGATTGGACCAAGGACACTCGCGCCGGCATGTTCTCCCGGCTCGAACAAGTCGTAGCCTCGGCATCTTCGGCACAACGCGACCGCGCCTCAGGCCAGGTTTCCATGTTTGATTCGATGGACTTCGCCTCACCCGCTGCCAAGTCGAAATCCAAGCGCTCCTCAGAACCCACCATCGAAGAGTGGAGTAAGGATGAACGCCTCACCCACGAAAAAGAACTGTTAGGATTCTATGTCACCGGTCACCCACTCGACAAATTCCGCAAGGTGATCGATTCAAACAAGTACCGAAGGCTCGGGCTGGTGGATGACCTCGATCTATCCAATCCGCGCGAACGATTTCCCTTCGCTGGCATGGTCCGCTCACTCGACGCGAAGACCACCAAGACGGGCAAGCCATTCGGCGTGCTGGTGCTTGAGGACTTCACTGGTAGCAGCGAAATCATGCTTTGGGGTGAGACATTTGTTCCCGCTCGCGATGCCGGTCTGTTAGAACCAGGCAAAATCATCCGACTTAAGGGCAACATCCAAGTCGACGAGCGCACGGGCGGCAGGCGCATCACTGGCTACGAGCTCGCCGAGCTCAAACCCAAGCGGGCAGCCGCGAATCAAAGTGGCCCACTCGAGCTCACGCTTTGGACGACCCGCCACAGCGATCGCGATCTTTTGGAAATCAAACTCGCGCTCACCCAACATCCCGGCCCCACTCCAGTTCTCCTCCATTTCCAGAACAGCGCCGGACGCAGAATCACGGTCGCTGCAGGCGAAAACTTTCAGGTGCGGCGCAGTGACGACCTTGAAGAAGCGCTTGGCCGCTGGCTTGAGGAGTAAAGCTACCCGAACTGCTCACCCGAGGAGCGTGTCCAGCGCATCCAATACGCCCCGCTCTAACACCGGACGCGCGGCATTCTCCCAGCCCTCCGGCGCTTGAGGAAGATTGACCCAACTACGGCAACCACCGTACTTCGCATCGTAGGGAAATTCCCAAGGCTCCGCAATCTCGCGGACCTCAACCAACGCGACGTGGATGCTCCCAGCGGCCATGCCCTTGCCTTCCCAATCAAACCGATCTCTCACCGTTTGCTCGGAATACACATGATGGGGTTCCAAGGCCGTGACTTTTTCCCAATCGGTCAATGTCACTGCCCACCGCGCTTGCACCTGATGCGTGATGCGGATGCGATCGCCAGGTTGCCACTCGGGCATCACCTTCACCTCGCCCTCGCGCACTTGGTCGGCGATGGCATGAAACCGTGTGGGAAATAAAAAAAACGATTCGTGGGCGAAGGAAAACCCCTGCCGACCTTCGTGGATCCCACCCTTACGGAGGAGAATCGTTTGCCTGCCCGAAGCAAGCGCATCGCAGACCACTTGCCACTCTTTGAATCCGATCGGAGCGCTCATTCGGAGTTATGAGCCTGCTTTAACCAAGGTCATCCGCCGTCACCGAAGTCTGCTCGCGCGACCCCAGAATCCCAGCCTGACGAATGACGCGGTCTGGCGTGGGATCAAATCGGTAGCTATGGCAGTTCGGGCAAAGGGCCGCACCACTCCCAATGATCGAATCGCAGCCTTCGCAAACTTTATAGCCGGAAGGTTGCGCAGCAATCTTTGCTGCAGCGGCGGCACGATCGGATTTTGAGGGTTCAGCCATGGAGTAAATGAAAAAAGCGGCACCGATTTGCACGGCCCGCTTGTTTCGTAGATTGAATTGAAACTAGCTAAAAGGCCAATCAAGCGATGCCAGCCAATGCCTTGGCGGTCTTGCTTTTCAAGTTCGCGGCTTTGTTCGGGTGAATCAAGTTGCGCTTCGCAGCCTTGTCGACCACCGAAGAAAATGCGGAGGTCGCCTCAGCAGCTGCGGATTTGTCGCCAGAAGCAATCGCAACGAGCGCCTTCTTGCGAAGCGTCTTCATGCGGCTTTTTTCAGCACGATTACGCTCGGTCCGGACTACGGTTTGACGTGCGCGCTTGATTGAAGATTTGTGGTTAGCCATGGTTGTATTTGAAAAAATCAGTCGCTTGTGGGCGGGCGGGGGAAAATAGGAGTTTGAGCGCCGGTGTCAAGCTCATGTTTCAGAGAATATCACCGACTTTCGAGAATTGCCCGTTTTCCCGCTGGAGGCCGAGGCTTGGTTCACGCTGCCTACTTTAATGGAATCGCGAATCACAAAGACGTCAGCTCCCTTGCCAACTTTGCTGAAAAGCTCGGCCACATCCTTGCTGGCCATGCGAATGCAGCCGAAGGACGCAGGAGATCCCAACCGATTTTCTTCAGGCGTGCCATGGATGTAAATGGTCCGACCGAAGGCATTCCGGTTGCGAGGCTCCTTGCCAGTCAGCCAAAGAATTCGAGTCACCACGGGGTCACGCCCCGGAGCATTCGGCTTGATCACCTCGCCCGTGGGCCGCCGGCTCTTGAAGACACTGCCAATCGCCGCATCCCCACCGATCTTTTGGGCAACCTGCATCCGACCAAGCGGAGTGCAATTGCTGCCAGGACGATCCCCCACCCCGAATTTCGAGGTCGAAACCTTGTAGGATTTCAGCGGCACTCCATCGCACACCAGCAACATTTTCTGATCCTTCACACTCACAATCATCTTGTTGCGAGCATCATAGCCGAAGGCCAACCCGTTTGAACCACAACTCGTGAGGCCAACCAATGCCGCGACCCCAAGGGACGCGAGAAAAAGGAACTGGAGTGCTTTCGGGTGAAGAATCGGCATTAGGGTAAATTTCGGTCGATGACTGGGACGATGCGCTCATCGGATCCCGACGGCAGCATCCTGACAAGAGAGCAAAGCGAGGTGTAAAAGAAGCCAACTGGAAATGGCAGCAACAGAATGGCCGAAGACCAGTTTGCCTTCATCGCGGCCTCCACGACCACAAACAGGAAGAAGAAACCAAACAGCAGCTCCACAAAGGGCGTGAGGGTCTTCATTGCCTTGTAGCTACTCTTTTTCCAATCGCTGCGCTTGGCTTGGCCGATCCCATACTTCGGAGTACGGATGAATGCGGACTGATGATTGAAAAGGGCTTCGAGAACTGCTTTGGCATTGCTGATGGACATTCCAATGCCCAACGCCAAAAGCAATGGCAGATAGGGAATTTCTTTCCACCAGGAACCCGGCCGCAACGCTTTCTGCGCCACCATGTAGAACACAATCACTGAAACCGACGCAAAAAAGAAGATCGGAACATTGATGATGTAGGTGGTCATCGCCCCAAAATCAGGCTGAAACTTCTGATTCGGATAAATCAAAAAGCAGAGGCAAATCAGCAAAAGATAAGCAAAATTTGAGGTGAGGTGCGCCGTTGCCTCCATCTTGATGAAAAGCGGCACATCGCTCCGCCAGATTGCCGGAAGCACCTTCTTGCAAACTTGGATCGAGCCTTTGGTCCAACGATGCTGCTGGCTCTTGAAGCCATCCATGTCGACCGGCAACTCCGCTGGAGTCTCGACTTCATTGAGGAAAACAAACCGCCAGCCCTTGAGCTGAGCGCGATAACTGAGATCCATGTCCTCGGTGAGGGTGTCATGCTCCCACCCGCCCGCATCGTTGATGCAGGATTTCCTCCAAATCCCACCCGTGCCATTGAAGGTGAAAAATCGGCCAGAGCGGTTGCGGGCGGTCTGCTCCAACTCAAGGTGACCATCCAAAAACATCGCCTGAATCCGCGTGAGAACGTTGAATGTCCGGTTAAGGTGACCCCAGCGGGTCTGGATCATGCCGATCTGATCGTCGGAAAAATAATGGATCGTCTCCTGAAGCAGGTCAGGATTCGGGACGAAGTCCGCATCAAGGATCAAAAGATACTCACCCTTCGCAAATTGGGTCCCATTTTCAAGCGCACCCGCCTTGTAGCCTGTACGATCCGTCCGGTGAATATGCTCGGCGTCAAATCCACGGGCCTTCAACCGCTCAATCCCTGCCCGGCAGATCTCGACCGTCTCATCGGTCGAATCATCCAAAAGCTGGATCTGCAGCTTTTCCTGCGGATAATCCAACGCCGCCACCGACGCCAAAAGACGGTCAACCACGTGCATTTCATTGAACACCGGAAGCTGGACCGTCACCAGCGGCAACTCTTCAAACAAGCTCTTCGGCGTCGGATGCTTCCGCGAGTGCCTCAAATAAAGAAAAACGATGGTCAAGCGGTGCGAGCCATACCCCGCAAGCCCGATAAGGACTACGATGTAAGAAGCATACCAAAAAGGTGAGGTCCAATCCATAAAGGCAGGTAAATCAATGAGAAAGCGGCATCGAGCCCATCCATGCAGGAAATTTCATCCTCGGAATGGCACTCGCTCGCTGGCAAATAACCAAAGGTTCGTTACCAGACCCCAGAGATTTGCAGGAAGCCCCCCAAGCGTCAAGCCCCAAGCTGGACTCCCCAAGTCACCCGCATGAACCGATGAAGAACGCAGAAAAGGGCGGCTTTTGGCGGTTAGAACATCGACTGAGCGCCCATCGCCGTCATGTTTGGGAAATAGTCGTTTTCTTTGCAAATCGCGATATCTCCCCAGTCAATGTGTCGAAAAAAGTCAATTTCATCGACATGATTCATTGACGTGTCGATGGCACTGACCTCAAGCCCCCCACAATGCCACCTTTAAAAATGGCGCGGTGCGTGAGGTCTTGGACTGGCAGACTTTTTCCGGCGGGCCTTGGGCGATGATCTTCCCCCCGCCCTCGCCCGCCTCCGGACCGATATCGAGGATCCAGTCCGCCTCGGCGGCCACGGCCATGTGGTGCTCAATCACCACCACGGTGTGCCCTTCATCGACGAGGCGGTGAAGAACATCGATGAGACGCTGCACATCTTCGAGGTGGAGGCCGACGGTCGGCTCTTCGATGAGGTAAAGGTTTCGCTGGGTGAGAGCGGCGTTGTTGAGAGTCGCACGAGTACCTCGACCCTTGGTCAGCTCAGAGACCAACTTGATGCGTTGCGCCTCACCACCTGATAACGTGGGCGATGGCTGGCCAAGCTGGAGATACCCAAGCCCCGTGTCTGCCATGAGCTTCAGCGGATGCGCGATGCGAGGTTGGGACTCGAAAAACGCGGCTGCGTCATCGATCGTCATGGCGAGGATTTGACCGATGTTTTTCTGACGGAAGGTCACCTCCAAGGTTGCGGGGTTGTAGCGCTGACCGTTGCAGGATTCGCAATGAACCCAGGTGCTCGGCAGAAAATCCATTTCGAGCTTCACGCGGCCGTTGCCCTTGCACTCTGGGCATCTTCCACCCTCGGTGTTGAACGAAAACCGCGAGGCATCGAAGCCACGCATGCGCGCGTCCGGCAACTGAGCAAACAACTCACGAATGTGATCGAATACCTTCACGTAAGTCGCTGGACAGGACCGTGAGGTCTTCCCGATCGGCGACTGATCGACCTCGAAGCAGGCCTTGATCTGCTTCTCCCCCGTGGTCTTTCCGAAAGGCAAGCAGGCCTTCTTCACCCGGGTCGTCTTTGCCTCGTTGCGGAAAAGCTCGGCAATGCACGCATGCATCAACGACGATTTGCCCGAACCAGAAATACCTGTTAGAACGGTGAGCCTGCCCAGCGGGATGGCCACATCGATATTCTTAAGGTTGTTGGCACGGCAATCTGCTAGAGTGATGTGAGGGTGCCCCTTGGAAACTACACGGCGCGAGCCACGGATCGGATGGTGCATCACTGCGGTCAGCGCCCGATACGTCGGCGACTTGGTCAAATCGAAACCAGCAGACTTCGCGGCGGAAGGTTTCGCCTTCGCCTTTCCTTGCGGGACTTGCGGGGGCTTGCCTTGGTAAACAATTTCGCCGCCAAGCCGGCCGGCGCCTGGCCCGAGATCGATCAAATGGTCTGCCGCAGCGATCGTGTCCTCGTCGTGTTCCACGATGATGAGCGAATTACCTTGGTCACGGAGGGCGATCAACGTCTTCAGCAACGCAGCGTTGTCACGAGGATGCAGGCCGATCGTCGGCTCATCGAGAACGTAAAGCACGCCGCGAAGATTGGATCCCAACTGAGCTGCTAGACGAATCCGCTGGGATTCTCCACCGGAGAGCGTGTTGCCCGAACGATCAAGTTGCAAGTAACCCAGTCCCACCTCACGGAGAAACGCCAAGCGCTGCCGGATTTCTGGTAAAATGTCGCGTGCGATTAAAAGATCTCGAGAACCCGTGAAGGCGATTTTCTCGAAATGCTTCGATGCTGCATCAATCGATAAACTCCCAAGATCTGCCACCGGCGTGCCCTTCAGTTGCACCGCCGAGGCAGTCGGATTGAGTCGGGATCCATGGCAACTAGGGCATTCCGTCAGCTCCACGTCATCCATGCGGTCCATCGCACGATCGGCATCCAGCTCTGCTTCTAACACCGAATCAAAACTGGCAATGTCGAGATACCGCCGGCGCTTTGGAACTCGCCCGTGACCGCGGCACTCGGCGCACCAACCATGCGGGGAATTGAATGAAAACAGCCGGGGATCGAGCTCCTCAAAGGATTGATTGCACGACGGGCAACTCGATTCCGTTGAGAGCAGGATGAATTTTTTATCGGCAGTGAATAGCCTCACCATCCCCTTGCCAATGATGAGGGCCCGCTCAAGCACTGACTGGAGTTGCTGAACCCCCGTCTTGGAAATCTCGGCGACAACCACGTCGATGTCATGCTCCTTGAATCGTTCCAAGCGCACGAAGCCCTCCGCCGATTTAAACTGCCGGTCGACGAGCAAGGTTGAAAAACCCTGCTTGAGTGCCCATTCGGCAATCTCGTTGTGATAGCCTTTTTTGCCACGAATGATCGGCGCAAGCAACGTCACAGGGCCTTTTTTCAAGTGCCCACGGATGGTATTCTCAATCGCTGTTAGAGATTGGCGCTCCACCGGCACCTGACAATCCGGGCAATACAGCGTGCCCAACTTTGAATAGAGCAGACGGATGAAATTCCACAACTCGGTCACCGTGGCCACCGTGGATTTCCCGCCGCCTTGTGAAACCCGTTGCTCGATCGCCACCGTTGGCGGAAGCCCTGCAAGTTGGTCGATCTCCGGTTTTTCTAACTGCTCCGCAAATTGCCGAGCGTAAGCCGACATCGAGTCAAGAAACCGACGCTGCCCTTCAGCAAAAAGGATGTCGAACGCGAGCGTCGACTTGCCCGAACCCGAGAGACCAGAAATGACCACCAGCTGATCCCGCGGGATGTCGAGTGAGACATTCTTGAGGTTGTGATGGCGAGCACCACGAAGGGTGATCGATGATTGGAGGGCGGCAAGCCGCTTGGAAGGCGGCGCATGACGACCTATCAACCGCTTGGCATGAGGTCGATCTGCAGCCAAAACCTGCTTGAGGAAATGCGCCGTCGGAGTGCCTGTTAGAGCCACAGCTTCGGGTGGTCCACTGGCCACGAGCTTGCCCCCGTGCATGCCCGCCTCCGGGCCCAGATCGAGAATCCAGTCGGCAGATTTGATCACATCAAGGTTGTGCTCGATCACCAAGAGCGAGTGACCGGAATCCACCAGCATTTGGAACACACCCAGCAGGTTCTCGATGTCTGAGAAATGCAAGCCTGTCGTCGGCTCATCAAGGATGAGCAACTTTCGCGGAGAAGTTGCCGACTGCACATTTGCCGCAAGAAGCTGGCAAAGTTTGAGCCGCTGCGCCTCACCTCCCGAAAGCGTGTTGAGTGGCTGACCCAGCCTGAGGTAACCCAGTCCAACCTGAAGGAGCGGGTCCAGTGCCGCATGGATCTGCTCAAGAAGACGAATTTCTTTCTTGGCGAGAGATGCGTCGCTCACAAAAAACACCACCGCTTCGGAAACGGTTAGATCAAGTGCATCGGCAATCGATTTGCCCCGATAGGTGTAGTCGAGGGTCGATGACTTGTAGCGCCTGCCATCGCAATCTGGACAGGTCACATAAAGATCAGAGAGGAACTGCATCTCCACCTTTTCAAACCCATTGCCCGCGCAACGGTCACAACGCCCATCGCCCGCATTGAATGAGAAAAAACCGGGCTTGAGCGCGGCAGCCTTGCCGGCATCGGTGTCACAAAACAGTTGTCGGATGGGATCGAATGCACCGAGAAAAACCGCCGGAGTCGACCGCGGGGTGCGCGCCACCGCCGTCTGATCCACCAGCTCCACGCCTCCAAGGTGCTGGGCACCTTTGAGGTCATGAATCGGCGCAGCATCACCCTCGACTTCTTGGCCAAGTTTCCTCGCAAGATTCAGATAGAGGACATCGTGTGCAAACGTCGATTTACCAGATCCAGAAACTCCGGTTAGAACCGTGAAAAGGCCAAGCGGAATCTCCACATCCAACTTCTTGAGGTTGTGTTGTGAGGCTCCCTTGATGGAGAGCATTTGCTTACTCGGCTTGCGGCGCGTCGCGGGAATGGCGATCGAACGCTGACCCGTGATCCACGGCAAGGTGCCTGTGTTGTGCTTGGAAGCTGCGGCCTTAGGCGGTCCCTGATAGATGAGAGTGCCACCAAATGATCCCGCGCCAGGGCCGATGTCGACGAGGTGATCCGCAGCCTGCATCACCGTTTGTTCGTGCTCGACGACCACCAAGGTGTTCCCCTTGTCGCGGAGATCGTGCATGACACCCACCAAGCGATCGATGTCGCGCGGGTGGAGTCCCACCGTGGGTTCGTCTAACACGAAAAGCGTTCCGGTAAGCGCCGCGCCGAGACAGGTGGTGAGATTCACTCGCTCCACCTCCCCGCCGGAAAGCGTGCGGGTCGCACGGTCGAGTGTGAGATAACCGAGACCCACCTGATCGAGATAAAAGAGCCGCGAGGTGATTTCGGTGAGTACCAGATCGAGCGTGGGGTCTGCCGCTTTCGCCGAGGCCCGTCGGTCATCGTTGAGCTTTGAAAACCACGGCAGGAGTTCCGAGATCGCAAGCGCACCCACTTCTGGCACCGTCTTGCCATTCACCTTGAAGCAAAGTGCTTGCGGCTGCAGGCGTTTTCCCCGGCAGGTCGAGCACGCCGTGTAAGAGCGAAACCTTGATAGAAAAATGCGAACATGCATCTTGTATGCCTTCGTCTCCATCCAGTCGAAGAACCCCTTCACCCCATACCATTCTCCGGACTCCCAAAGACTCTCAAGTTCCTCGGGAGATAGATCGCCGGATCTACGGTCTCCATAGTAGATCCACTCCTGCTCGTCTTCGGATAGATCTTCAAACGGACAACGGGTATCCACTCCGCGCTCGCGGCAATTGCAAATGAGATCACGCTGGCATTCATCGCCGCGCTCGCCTTGAAATGGCTTGATGGCTCCCTCCGCGATCGAAAGCGACTTGTCGGGGATCGCCTTTTCCAAATCGATTCCAATGATTCGCCCGAACCCACGGCATTTCGGACAGGCACCGACCGGCGAATTGAACGAAAAGAGCGCTGCCGTCGGAGGACGCAGGGTGAAACCGGTTTTCGGATTCGTCCAACTGGTGGAGAACGCCTGAGAAAGCGGCGAGCCCGATTTTTTCGAGTCCGCCGCATCCACCGCGTGAATTGCCGCATGGCCCTTGCCAAGCGTGAAGGCCGCTTCTAATGCCTCAAGCAAGCGAGACTGGGTTTGCTTAGAAACTGTGAGCCGGTCTTGGAGAATCTGAACCGATCCTGAAAGGCGAACCAGTCCCGTCTGAGGAACCTCGTCCGTGCGATGCACCTGACCCGCAACGATGACTCGGAGATAACCTTGCGCATTGAGAAACGGAAACAACTCGTCCGCCAACGTACCATGCGGAACCGGAATCGGGAAAGTCACATGAACTTGCTTTCCTGTTAGATTTTCATGCGCCCACGCGGCGGCAGATTCAGGAGAATCCGGCTGGATGACATCACCCGTTTTCGGATCGTAGCCGATCGCAAGACGGGCAAAAAGCAACTTCAAGTAGTCGTTAATTTCCGTTAGGGTACCGACGGTCGATCGCGTCGTGCGCACGTGGTTTTTCTGCTCGATCGCGATGGCTGGCGGAATGCCATCGATCTGGTCCACTGCCGGTTTGTCCATGCGGTCAAAAAACTGCCGGACGTAAGGCGAGAAGGTCTCAACGTATCGGCGCTGACCTTCGGCATAGAGCGTGTGAAATGCCAACGACGACTTCCCAGAACCAGAGGGACCGGTGACCACCGTGAGTTTGCCGAGTGGGATATCCAGGTCAAACCCTTGGAGGTTGTGTTGGCGACACCCCTTGAGCGAAATCACGGGTTGCGACGAGAGCGGATTCGACTTCTTGACTGCTTTAGGCACGCCGCAGGTTAAGCAAGAAATCGCAGTCCGCCAGTGGAACCATGCGCAGAACTGCAAATTTGCCTCATTTCAGACCGAGAGATGTAGCTGCCCATCTCGGATGAGCGCACGAGCAGCGGACATTGAGGCCAGAGGGTCACCCACCTCCCCCTTATTCGGACGCCACATCACTTGGGCCACGCAGCGCTTTTTCACTGGGCGGAATTAGGGCTTGCGGGTCCCCTTTGGGCAGGTATCGGCCTCGGCATCCTTTTCATTTAGGCAACGTGCGTGTTCCGCCCCGCGCTATTTCTTAACTTGCAATTCTCATTAAAAATCTGATAGACGTTTCGGACATGAAATCCACCTCCCCATTGATCCGCTGCCTGACGCTTAGCTTGTTACTAGTTTCGGCCTTGCTTCCACAAGTAAAAGGTGCGTTCGAGTTTTCCATGACGCGTTCGATGAACAATGCTCGCTATCAGCACACCGCGACGCTACTGCAGAATGGCAAGGTTCTCGTCGCAGGGGGATATGATAATTATAACACATTCCTTCCCAGTGCGGAGCTCTATGATCCAGCGACTGGAGCCTGGAGCATCACAAGCTCCATGAACAATCTACACTGTGGGCACACTGCCACGCTACTGCCGAACGGGAAGGTGCTTGTCGTTGGGGGATTTAACAGTGGAGGCCGATCCTCCATCGCGGAGCTGTATGATCCAGCGACTGGGTCCTGGAGCGCTACCGGATCGTTGAACGGTACCCGCTCTGAGCACGCCGCAACGCTGCTACCGAACGGTAAGGTTCTCGTCGCAGGGGGGTATGGTGGCAGTGGCTACCTCTCCAGCGCAGAGCTGTACGATCCTGCAACAGGGGCCTGGAGCACGACAGGCTCCATGAGCAATTCCCGTTTGATTGGCATGGCGACATTATTACCCAGCGGCAAGGTTCTCGTCGCAGGGGGGCATGGTGGCAGTGGCTACCTCTCCAGCGCAGAGCTGTACGATCCTGCAACAGGAGCCTGGAGCACGACAGGCTCGCTGGCCACCCAGCGTCAATTGCACACGGCGACTTTGCTGGCCAGCGGCAAGGTGCTCGTCGCGGGCGGATATGGACCCAGTTCATATATTCTCATCGCAGAGCTCTACGATCCGGCGACTGGGTTCTGGAGTACGACGGGTTTGATGAATATTGGCCGCTCTGCCCACACAGCAACGCTACTGCCCAACGGGAAGGTTCTTTTCACGGGTGGATCAAGCGGCACTGGCGAGGCCTCCAGCGCGGAGCTCTTTGATCCGGCGACTGGCGCTTGGAGTATCACAGGCTCTATGGATAGTCGCCGAACTTATCACACTGCGAGTTTACTTGGCAATGGCAAGGTATTGGTTGCGGGGGGGTACAGTGGCGTTGGCTTCCTCTCCACCACAGAGCTATATCAAAGCGACAGTCCTTCGGGCGACTACTTCTATTCTGCTATAAATGGCGCGGCCACCATCACCGTGTATCGGGGTGCAGGGGGGGCTGTGACGCTTCCCAGCAAGATCGAAGGTTTGCCCGTCACCGGCATCGAGAACAATGCGTTTTATGGCAACGCCGCTATCACAAGCGTCACGATCCCCAACAGTTTCACTAGTATTGGCAATCAGGCGTTTTACGGATGCGGCAGCCTAACAAGCATCACGCTTCCCGACACTGTCACCAGTATTGGCAATCATGCATTTTATGGCTGCAGCAGCCTAACAAACGTGGGCCTACCTGAATGCTTTCTAACCGATATCGAGTTCATCGGATTGACGGGCCAGTTGGCCGCAACCACTCTAATTCAGGGAGTTGGCAATAATCTCGGCAGCAACGATGGATTCATCACGAATTTCACCAACACCGTGCTTTCCAAGAATGGCAACTACGGCCTGTCTACCAAGACGGATCTGAGCAGCGCCGTCTCCCCGCTAGCCAGCAAAACCGATCTCAGCACTGCCGTCGCTCCATTGGCCACGAAGGATGACCTTGCACCATTTGCCACGAAAACCGAATTGAGTACAGGCCTCGCACCATTAGCGAGTAAGACGGACCTCACAACAGCCGTCACCAGCGCCACTGCTCCACTGGCCACCAAGGCGGAGGTGAGTAGTGGGATTGCACCACTCGCAACAAAGTCAGAGCTAAGCAGTAGCGTCGCACCACTTGCGACGAAAACGGAACTTTCAACAGCGGTGACCAGTGCCACGGCTCCACTTGCCACGAAGAGCGAGCTCACGACAACGGTCGCGAACGCAACCGCACCACTCGCAACCAAAACCGACCTAAGTACCGGACTAGCGCCATTGGCAACGAAGTCAGAAGTCGCATTAGCTGTCACAAGCGCCACGACCCCACTCGCTACGAAGACCGAGTTAACCACAACGGTCGCGAACGCAACCGCACCGTTGGCAACAAAGACGGAAGTGGCAACTGCGGTCACGAAAACGGAGGAACTGGCCACCAACCTTGATACTCTTTCCACCAACCCCGCATTTGTCGCAGCCTTGGTCAACAATCCTGCCTTCATGGCGGCATTGGCGAACCAGATCGCCTCAGGACCCAACAATTTCGGAATATCCATCAAACAGAGCCAGTCGCTGACCTTCCCAGCGATTGCGGCGCTGACCTATGTGGCGAATAAGACGCTGACCCTGACGGCGAATTCATCGGCGAAGTTGACGCCAGTCACTTTCACCAGCGGGAACCCAGATGTGGCCACCGTGGCAGGAAATGTGCTGACGATCAAGCAAGCCGGGACCTCAATGATCACCGCATCACAAGCGGGTGATGCGACCTACAACCCCGCGACTGTGACACAAAGCCTAACGGTAAACAAGATCACCCAGACGCTGATTTTTGGAGCGATCACGGCCCAGACCTATGTGGCGAACAAGACCCTGACCCTCGCAGCGACTTCATCGGCCAAGCTGACACCCATCGTTTACACGAGTGCGAACACCGCGGTTGCTACGGTTTCGGGCGGCATTGTCACGCTCAAAGGCAAGGGCAGCACGACGATCACCGCCTCACAGGAGGGCAATGTAAACTACACACCAGCGGCAGCGGTTCAGGTGTTGACGGTGAAGTGATGCGGGCGACCATTCGCCCACCCGCCGACCGGCCCACCCGCCCCTACGGCACAACGCACTTCGCGATGCTTCTAGCAGCTTGAAATCACCGAGCTCTATCACTTCTGGATCACCTGCTGCGCTGGCTCGTTCTTGACCTTGGGCCCAGCCAATCTTGGAGATGGCAGTGGTCAGATGTCAGCGACTCACTTCTTCTTTTTCGCCTCGAGGCTTTCTTTCACCTTGTCCTCGATGTCGGCGTAAAGAGCGGCGTCGCCTTTGAGTAACTCCTTGGCAGCATCACGGCCTTGGGCGAGTTGCGTGCCATTGTAGCTGAACCAAGAACCCCGCTTTTGGACGATTTCCATTTCGAGGGCGAGATCGAGCAAGGAGCCCGTGGACGAGATTCCCTCGTTGTACATGATGTCAAATTCAGCTTCCGTGAAAGGTGCCGCGACCTTGTTTTTCACGATCTTGATCTTGGTTCGGTTGCCGGTCACCGTTCCATCGGTCGACTTGATGGCGCCGATTCTGCGGATGTCCACCCGGACCGAGGAGAAAAACTTGAGCGCGCGGCCGCCAGGAGTGGTCTCAGGATTTCCGAACATCACGCCGATTTTTTCGCGGATCTGGTTGGTGAAGATGCAGACCGTTTGGGCCTTAGAAATCAAGGCCGTGAGCTTCCGCATCGCGGCGCTCATCAAGCGCGCTTGGGCACCGACTGTGGAATCTCCGATTTCACCGTCGAGTTCCTGCTTCGTCACCAAGGCTGCAACCGAATCCAGGACGATGACCGAGATCGCGTTGGAGCGCACCAAGGCCTCACAGATTTGGAGTGCTTCTTCGCCCGATGAGGGTTGAGAGACCAGAAGATCGTCGAGATTCACGCCGAGTTTGCGAGCGTACTGAGGGTCGAGCGCATGCTCGACGTCGATGAAGGCCGCCAAACCGCCCCGTTTTTGCGCTTGAGCGATCACGGTGAGGGTCAACGTTGTCTTACCCGAAGACTCCGGGCCGAACACCTCGACGATCCGGCCGTTCGGGAATCCACCCACTCCAAGGGCACGGTCGATGAGCAAGTTGCCGGTCGGGATCACATCCACATCAACACAGCGGTCGTCGCCCAAACGCATGATGGCAGACTCGCCGAACTCCTTTTGAATTTGGGAAATGGCCAGATCCAAGTTGCGCTTGCGGGCTTCGTTGAGTTTTTCGGTGGCAGTTTCTTCGGCGGATTGTTTGGTGGCCATGGGAGTGTGTTGTGGTTTGGATTGATGTTTCGTGTCGCCAGAGGATTTACAGCCCTTGGTGTTCAATGCAAGAAAAAAGATGTTCGCTCGAACAAAAAAGTGAGTTTTTTGGCAATGACCGGAACTCGGGGCGAGCATTGGCGGGCGAGTAAGCGAGGGCGCTGGTGACCGTCCCCGCTGAAAATTGCGGGATTTTTAACTTTTCCGAAGCAATTCGGCGTTTCGGCGAACTTTGCGGTTTGCAAGTGGGCGTTCACGGATTTCAATTCAGCCATTCATGAGCCAACCAACTCTTCGCATTGCCATTGGAGCCGATCACGGAGCCTTCGATCTCAAAAACGCCGTAGTAGCACACCTGAAGGCCGCGGGTCACGAGGTGCGCGATTTCGGACCGAACACGGGTGACCCCGTTGACTACGCGGACTACGCCAATCTAGTAGCTCGCTGCGTGGCCGACGGCACCTATGATTTCGGTATTCTTGCCTGCACCTCCGGCGTCGGCATGTCGATCGCAGCCAACCGCCACCGCCACGTGCGCGCCGCCAACGTGCGCTCGGTCGACGAGACAATCACCACTCGCAAGCACAACGATGCCAACGTGCTTTGCCTCAGCGGCAAGTTCACTGACGCAGCGACTGCCACCGCGATGGCCGATGCATTTCTAACCACCGCATTTGAAGGTGGTCGTCACCAAGCGCGTGTCTGCAAATCATCCGGCAGCCGCATTTCCGAGACCGATCCTGCGATCTACACGGCGATCACGGCGGAAGAGCACCGCCAGCGAAATAACATCGAGTTGATCGCATCGGAAAATTTCGCATCGCCTGCGGTGATGGAAGCACAAGGCTCACTTCTAACGAACAAATACGCGGAAGGATATCCCGGCAAGCGTTGGTACGGCGGATGCGAGAATGTCGACGTCGTGGAGCAGCTCGCGATCGATCGCGCGAAAGAGTTGTTTGGCGCAGAACATGCAAACGTCCAACCCCACTCAGGCTCACAGGCGAACACCGCCGTTTATTTTTCGGTGCTGAAGCCGGGTGACAAGATCTTCACGATGGACCTCGCGCACGGTGGTCACCTCACTCACGGCCATAAGGCAAACTTCTCCGGCCGCTTCTATGAGGTGACGCACTATGGGGTGAGCCCAGATGACGAACGGATCAACTACGATGAGTTAGAAAAAACGGCACGCGAGTTGAAGCCCGCGCTCATCACGGTGGGTGCATCCGCTTACTCCCGCATCATCGACTTCGAGCGCATGGGCAAGCTAGCCCGTGAAATCGGCTGCTACCTTTTCGTCGATATGGCACACATCGCCGGACTCGTCGCGGCAGGGGTGCATCCGAGCCCATTTCCGCATGCGGATTTCGTCACCTCCACCACCCACAAATCACTGCGCGGTCCGAGAGGTGGCATCATCCTCTGCAAAGAAGAATTTGCGAAAAAGATCGATTCCCAAGTCTTCCCAGGCATCCAAGGTGGCCCGTTGATGCATGTCATCGCCGCCAAGGCCATTTGCTTTGGCGAGGCGCTCAAGCCTGAGTTCAAGGAATATTCGGCGCAGGTCGTGAAGAACGCACAAGCCATCGCCGCTCGTCTCACCCATCATGGATTCCGAATCTGCTCAGGAGGCACCGACAACCATGTAATGCTGGTCGACCTCCGGAACAAAAACCTCAACGGCACCGACGCTTCGCACGCACTGGACGAGGCGGGCATCACCGTGAATAAAAATGGCATCCCCTTCGACACCGGCAGCCCGATGAAGCCAAGTGGCATCCGCATCGGCACCCCTGCGGTCACCACTCGCGGCATGAAAGAAGCCGACGTCGAACAGGTCGCAGATTTCATTCACGAAGCTCTATCCGATCACACCAACCTTGAGAAACTTCACGCGATCCGGGATCGGGTGTTTGCGTTCAATCGCAGCTTCCCGCTGCCCTGGTAACTCCATGTCATGGTCCATGAAGTGCGGATGACAGGTCGTGTCTGACCTTGATTTCCAAGCTTCCACCCATGACCTATCACTCATGACCACGTCCAATCCCTTCCGCGAAGACCTTGTTTCACGCTCGCGTGCCGAGTCTTGCAGCATCGTGATCTTCGGAGCCACTGGCGATCTCACCCACCGCAAGTTGATCCCTGCGTTGTATAACCTCGCTGTTGATGGTGAGCTACCGACGGGGGTCAAGATCATCGGGTTTGCACGGCGCGACAAATCCGACGCCGATTTCCGCAGTGGTCTCGAAGAACTCAACCGCAAGGTCTCACGCTCGGGTCACGACAGCGAGATCTGGGAAAGTTTCATCCAGAATGTTTCCTACCACACCTCGGAGTTTTCGGATCCCGCCGGCTACCGCAGCCTTGCGGAAAAACTCGATGCCATCGACGCCGATCACGGAGGAAAGGGCAACCGCTTGTTTTACATCGCGTCGGCACCGGAGTTCTTTGATGAAATTCTAGTGAATCTCAAAAATGCTGGACTCAACGAGTCCAAGCCGGGTTGTTGGGCACGCGTGATTGTCGAAAAACCCTTCGGCACCGATCTCGCAACCGCGAAGCACCTCAACGAAGTGGTGAATGACACGTTCCAAGAGCGGGATACCTACCGGATCGACCACTACCTTGGCAAAGAAACCGCACAGAACCTCATGGTGCTGCGCTTCGCCAACGCGATTTTTGAGCCACTCTGGAACAGCAAGTACATCAGCCACATCCAAATCACCTGCTCTGAAAATCTGGGCATGGAAGGCGGCCGCGGCGGGTATTACGAGAAATCCGGTGCACTCCGCGACATGGTGCAAAACCATCTCCTCCAACTTCTCAGTCTGGTGGCGATGGAGCCACCCACGGATCTTAGCGCCGATGGCGTGCGCGACGAGAAGGTGAAGGTCATCCGATCACTCCGTCAGTGGGACACCCCTGAAAAGGTCGCACAAAATGTGGTCCGCGCCCAGTACACCGCTGGCCATGTCGATGGCAACCCAGTCCCAGGCTATCGCGAGGAAGACCGCGTGAGCCCGCAATCTAACACCGAAGCCTACGTAGCCGTCCGCCTTCTCATCGACACCTGGCGCTGGAGCGGCGTGCCATTTTACATCCGCATGGGCAAACGCCTGCCGAAGCGCTCGACCGAAATTTCCATCCACTTCAAAGACGCGCCTTGCGTGCTCTTCAATGCCATCAGCGGCGGTGTTCCCGGCGGCAATGTGCTCGTCATCCGCATCCAGCCGGACGAGGGCATCTCGCTGCGCATGGTCTCCAAGATCCCGGGAACCAGCCTCCGCCTCGAGCCCGTGAAAATGGATTTCCACTACGCAACCAGCTTTGGAAAAGGCAGCCCAGAAGCCTATGAACGACTTCTGTTAGATGCAGTCGCGGGAGATGCCACTCTCTTCGCCCGCCGCGACGAAGTGGAAGAAGCTTGGAAATTCATCGATCACATCGAACGCGCATGGCACCAATCACCGAACCCACCACCGATGGCTGAGTTTGTCGCCGGTTCATGGGGACCCAAGGAAGCAGATGACCTACTCCACGGCGACGGCAATGCATGGCGCAGGCTTTGATCCGCATGATTTGAATGGAGCACCAGTTTACCCGTACTCCAGCACGACCGACCCTTGACCATCCTTTCCGCTACCATGAGCCCATCCACCGATCCCATCCCAGACGTCTGCCCCGAGCTTGGGGTCGCCGTACCCGTGGCTGCGATCGACCGCGAGCTGCGCAAACTCTGGGAACAGGATGATGCGCGAACGAATGCTTCGTTGATGAATCTGGTGGTCTATTCAGAGAAACCTGGAGCCCTCATTGAAAATTCGGAGATCATCCGATCGCTTACCCGCGATCACGCCTGTCGGGCGATTCTGGTGGGCATCGATCGCACCGAGCCAACGCCTAGCCTGCGTGCCTGGATCACGGCTCACTGCCACCTTGCCGATGGGCGGAAATCGGTGTGCTGCGAGCAAATCGCCTTTCACCTAACCGGCCGCGTCACTGGTCGCTTCCGCAACACGGTCTTCGCCCATCTGAACTCAGATCTGCCGCTCGTCTTTTGGTGGCAGGGTGAGCTTTCGGATATTCTAACAGAGAGCCTTGTCCGAGTGATCGACCGATTCATCATCGACAGTTCCGCATGGGCAAACCCAGCAACTTCGTTTGCCATGATCGAGGAGGTTTCTGGCAGCAACCCAGATCTCATCATTCAGGATCACGCTTGGACACGCTCGTGGCAATTCCGAGTCGGAATCGCCGGTCTGTTTGATGATCCCGTAGCACTGCATGCCTTGCCTCACATCCAAGAGGTCGAGATCATCCACCACCCAGATCACCGCAACACCGCGCTGCAAGTCCTCGCGTGGCTCGCAGTTCAGGCAGGATGGAAAATCGTTTCTAACAAAGGCTCAATCAAACTCGAGTCCAGCGCTGGATCCGAGATCACCGTGGCACTGCACGCGAACCCCACATCGCCACCATTGTCCGCTGTCACCATCCGCGCGGGAGCAACCCAAGTTCAAGTCACGCAGAAAACTGGTGCTTCTCACGTCGAGCGCACGTTAGATGCAGGTGCATACCACGCAACATCACTCTCCCCCATCGATCCCACCACCTCAGCCGAACTCGTCGCCGTCCAACTCGCACGCGGCGGACGCAACTCGCTCTATCAGAAAATTCTTCCCGTTTTCCGCGCCATGCTGGAAGCCTAATCTCGATGTCTGCCCCACTCCTTTACGAGTCGCACTGCCACACGACCTTGTGCAAACATGCATTTGGAACGACAGATGAATACGCAGCCGTGGCGTTGGCGCGCGGATTCAAGGGCATCACCTTCACCTGCCACTGCCCGCTGCCCGATGGATTTTCCGCCAACGTGCGGATGTCTCCTGACCAATTCGACGATTATGTGGCCATGATCGCCTCCACGCGCGAGGCCTTCGCGGGTCGGCTCGACGTGCGACTCGGACTGGAAAGCGATTTCTATCCGGGAGTCGAACCATGGCTCACCGAGCTCCACTCACGCGTGCCCTTGAGCCACGTGCTTGGATCGATCCATTACCAAGTCTCTGACTATCGCAAGCGGTTCTACACCGGCGACACCTTCAGCTACCAACAACTCTACTACGATCATCTCGCACAATCCGCCGAGAGCGGGCTGTTCGACACGCTCGCCCACCCAGATCTCGTGAAAAACGAATCTCCCGACGAGTGGGATTTTGCGCGCATTCAGCCAGACATCGCGCGGGCGCTCGACCGCATCGCCGCCATGGGCGTGGCCATGGAACTGAACACCAGTGGCATTCAAAAGGCATTGCCAGAGATGAACCCATCTCCATCGCAGCTAGCAATGATGTTAGAACGCAACATCCCCGTGGTGATCGGTGCCGATGCCCATGTCGCAGAACGCGTCGGCGATGGCTACGCATTCGCCCTGCAACTTTTGCTCGAGGTCGGCTACTCAGAGGTCAGCTTCTTCATCGATCGGAAGCGACAATCTTTGCCAATCCATGAAGCACTCGCTTCCCTGCGCTGATCCTCAAACGATTGGCCTAACAGGGACGCCGCGCGCTGCGAAATGCCGCTTGGCCTCGCCCACGGTGTGTTTTCCAAAGTGAAAAATACTTGCTGCTAGAACGGCGTCCGCCTTACCAGCATTGAGCACATCCACCATGTGATCGAGATTTCCAGCACCACCACTCGCGATGACCGGAATACCGATCGCCGATGAAACCGCGGCGGTGAGCTCAATGTCGTAGCCGGCTTGGGTGCCGTCAGAATCCATGCTTGTTAGAAGAATCTCACCGGCGCCTCGCCGCCAGACTTCCTTGGCCCACTCGACGGCATCCAAGCCGACCGGCGTGCGGCCACCGTGCGTGTAAACTCCCCACTTGCCCGGGCCTTCCCGCTTGGCATCGATCGCCACCACGATGCACTGGCTGCCGAATGCTTTCGCTCCCTCATCGACCAAACCAGGGTTGGTCACTGCAGAAGTATTCACCCCAACCTTGTCGGCCCCGGCAAGAAGCATCTCGCGCATGTTCTCTACGCTACGAATCCCGCCACCCACCGTCAGAGGGATAAAGCATTTTTCCGCCGTGCGGCGGACGACGTCGACCATCGTTTTGCGATTGTCGGACGATGCCGTGATGTCGAGAAACACCAACTCGTCAGCCTGCTGGAGGTTGTAGGCGATCGCACATTCCACTGGGTCACCGGCGTCGATGAGATCCACAAAATTCACGCCCTTGAC
>CAILVZ010000368.1 GCA_903837825.1 Akkermansiaceae bacterium
AAATAAAAAACGAACCCCGATCCAAGATTCGCCAGCAGTTCTCCGTTGTAATGGAGCGAACCGTGGCAGAGTTGAACGGCGAATCCTGCATTGCCTTGGAAGACATCGCGCCACCCAAGCAACAGATCATGTCATCACGTTCGTTTGGTGTCCCGGTGTTCGACCTTGCCGAGCTCGAACAATCCGTTGCCAGCTATACCACCCGAGCCGCCGTCAAGCTCCGCAACCAGGCATCCCTCGCTGGCGCTATCCAGGTCTATATCCGCACCAGTCCTTTCAAGGAAAAGGAACCGCAATACAGCCAGGGAGTAACGGTCCCCCTTCCCATACCCACGAGCGATTCGCGTACTCTCGTAGGCGCTGCGCTGACTGGCTTAAAGCGAATTTTCCGACCAGGTTTTGCCTATGCCAAGTCGGGAATCATGCTGATGAATCTGATTCCAGAAGAGCGCCGAGAACTAACACTCTTTGATGATCCTGTGCGATTGGGCCGGTCAAACGCACTCATGAGCACCATGGATCGCATCAATCAGAGTTTCGGAAAAGGTGCGATCCGACTATTTGGAGAAGGTGCCGATCAGCGCTGGAAGATGCGGAACGGAAACAAGTCGCCCAACTACACAACACGAATCAGCGATCTGGTTATAGCCAAAGCATAGGACTTTCATGATGACGCCGATTGAGCATGCTTGATGTAGATGATGGCTTTAACCAGATGGCTGGCCTCTCGCCTGATATCTGCTAACTGAATCTCGGTTTCAGTCACTATTTCCTTCGCCCATTCGGGCGAAAGTGTTTGTAATTTCGACAGGGTGTATCCATAGGCCTCTTTAGGCTTGATGATCTGTCGCCTTACCGACTTCCGATCGCCTTTGGACGAAGATCCATACCACCTGACCTCGCACCAATCCGCTCGGATTGAGTTTCCCTTAATGATGCAGCGGATTTGAAGCCTGCTTTTGTTCTCCCATCCAGGTAGTTTCTTTTCCATGTCGCCGACA
The DNA here is from genome assembly GCA_903837825.1 of Akkermansiaceae bacterium. GTDB lineage: Bacteria > Verrucomicrobiota > Verrucomicrobiia > Verrucomicrobiales > Akkermansiaceae > Luteolibacter. Next base: position 1,002 of record CAILVZ010000368.1, read on the forward strand.
TACGTCCAGTACCAATCAACTATCTTATAGCCCCTGGCATGCAGTTGCTGGATGCGTAACTGGAGAAGTTCAATCGCTTGATCGTGGCAGCTTATCTGAACGGGTTCATCAGACATCGGCATTCGCTCCTTTTACCTTATGCAATCGGATGCCCGATTGCTCCAGAAAATCTCGTCTCTCGTCGGGTTCCCCAGTTCATTGACGTGTTCATAGGAGCAATCCGCCCTCTGATTGCTCCTCCTGTAATGACATTCATACCTCGCAACCTTTTCTGGCGCTTCGGACACAGATTTCCCACGCCTGCCTGTGGTCATCCCAAAGCTTTGCATATTCATAGGAGCAATTTGAGGTGCGATTGCACCTGTTGAATCTCATTTCAATCAAGGCAGGTATCAGAGCCGGGTTGTAGGACACAAAGAGTCGTCGTGGAATTTGAAACGCAGCTGACAAGGGACGTAGCTGCTCACCACACTATCAAAGGCGATGCCGATATTGACGGTCAAAAGCGCACAGTTTGTGCGCTTTTCGCACTCGATTTGAGAATTGCAATTGCTATGTTTCCTAGCGGTGCACTAGCGGTCGGCAAGCAGGATTCGGAAGCCAGATATCTGAGCAGTTGTTCTCTGAAGGTCGACTAGGAGCGCACTGTGCCGCCACACATTCGTGGCGATTGAGACTTTGTGCTCTAGCAGTTCACTGGAGGTCGACTTGAACATTCTTGGCATTGACATCGGGTATTCCAATCTAAAGCTCGCCTATGGAAAAAAAGGCGCGACCCCAACAACCTTGCTTCGTCCGGCAGGCGCCGCCCCCACTGATCGCTTCAGTTCGAGATTCGACGGCAAGGCTCAGGATGACTTTCTCCACGTCCAGGTCAATGGGGAACCTTTCATAGCCGGCGTAGCACCGGACAGGGCGGAACTTTGGAGCCGCTCGCTACATGCTGACTACCCCTCCAGCGCGTCCTATCAGGCACTGTTTCACGCCGGTTTGTTGCTTTCCGAGATGGATCACATCGACATTTTGGTTACTGGTCTACCGGTCACCCAGTACCTTGATGAGGGAAGGCGGAATGTCATCGCAGAAAAGATGAAAGGAAGTCATCAAGTCACGCCCAAACGGTCAGTGACGGTTGAGGCCGTCAAAGTGATTCCCCAACCGGTTGGCGGTTTCCTTGACTTCATTGCAGGCGGTAACGCCGACGTTGAGGATGCTCGGGTACTTGTGATTGACCCAGGGTTCTTCTCTGTTGATTGGGTAGTGATTGCGGAGTCAGATCTTCATCGGCAATCCTCAGGGACCAGTCTTGAAGCCTCGTCAGTCGTCCTGGAGGAGGCCTCCCGCCTGATCGCCAAGGACTATGGCTCCAACGTCAGCACGGAAAAACTGGAGAACGCCATCCGCAGCGGCAAGTCTGATGTCCTAGTACTAGGCCAACGTGTCGAGCTTTCACCTTACCTCGATCAGGCCTCCAGAAAGGTCGCCCCCGTTGTTGTCGAATCAATTCAGAAATCACTGCGCAAGGAAAGCGAGTCCGTCGACCGGGTGCTTCTGGTTGGTGGTGGTGCCACGTTCTTTCAGGATGCTCTTGGTGCGGCCTTTCCTCAGCTATCTGTGGCCACCACAAAGGATCCTGTTTTCTCAAATGCTCGAGGTTTCTGGTTTATGGGTGCATCACTGTGAAGTCGATCCGGATTCTGCTCAGCGTGACAGAAGGGAGTCCGGAACTCTATGCGGCCTTAACGACTATCCCTTCCCGCCTCCGAGCAGAGCGTGTCCGTGCTCTGGCAACCATTGGTGTCGCCGCAATGACAGGGGGCAAGAACTCGCTTTATCAAACGGCCCCCGAGAAAAGCGGTGATCCATCTCAACCATCGAATCAAGATAGTGACTCATCAGTAGAAAAGGCGCAGGCCATCGCCAAGCGCCTTGGAGGTGGCTTGTAAGTCATGGCCGTACAGGGGCGAAAAATTGGCCGGCATCACCTCGCGCTATATCGAGGGTGGTTGCAAGGCGTCTCACTCAAGACGCTGGCCGATCGCTACCTCGAGACCGGTGTTGATCTGCGGATTGCAAAGACAACGCTCACTTGGATTCGGGACACGATACGACAAGCCGCGCTTCGTAATGGCAAGCATGGTGAAGCCCGGTTGCTGCGCCTGTCGCTATCGACTGCCGAAACGACTCGCCACGTTGAAATTCCAACCCTGGAAGATTTTCAGGCTGATCGAGATCCCAGTGGGTTCTACAGCGAGGGCGAGTTGATTCGTCTCTTTCTGGAGTCATACCCGCAGGCCGCTGACAAAAAATCACGGCAGCGGCAAAAGCTCATCGGCCGACAGATCGAAGCCTTGGTATGGGTCGAGCAATTACTCGCAACGGACCCGGTACCGGAGGATCTTGTCTCGGCTTGGTTTGACGAAATTGTCGCCAGTCGACTGATTCTCGCGGATATACCGAGCATCGGCGCCCTGCTGGATCGAATCCGGCGCAAGGGATATCGATGGTGGATAACGGTTCCGAAGCTGGGCGAGAAAGGCGCCTCAAGAATCATCCAGTGGCTTCGAGGTTACGAATCGGCTCTGGGAGCACTCCCTGACCATACGCTATCGCCGCTCAGAACCTTGGCCATGCCTGCTCTCTTAGGACAACGCATCACACAGACGGCGATTGTGCCGATCGAGGCACTGGCGGTTCCAGACGATATCGATGGAGCAACCGGGTCCAATCGCTGGCCTGGGGCTCCGCGAATCAGCGCCATCAATGATCATCAGGCAATTCAGGCTTGGCTAGCCACCAAGTCCGGCAATACGAACACACAGCGCGCCTATCGCAAGGAAGCTGAACGGATGTTGCTATGGGCGATCATCGAGCGCGGTAAGGCGCTATCTGATTTGACCGTCGATGATTGCACCGGATACCGGGACTGGCTTTCCCTACTTGGCCGCGCTGACTCGAACGAGTGGAATTTCAAGATTGATCAGTCTGCCTGGATCGCCCCACGGAATACGCAGCGATTCAGTCCGGACTGGCGGCCATTTGATGGAGCCCTATCCGCCTCCAGCGTCAAGCATTCGATCACGATCGTAGGCGGGCTCTTTGAATGGCTTGTGCGTGTTCAGTATTGCGCGTTCAACCCTTGGGATGGTGTCGGTAAGACACTGGCCATGAGCAACGATGTTCCTGACGATATTGAACTGACCCGTGTGTTTTCTGCGGGTCAATGGGAATTTCTAATGGGGCATCTCGCGTCGATGGATCCATCCGATCACACTAAACGCCTCCAGTTTGCTCTCCCCTTTGCTCACGCCACCGGATTGAGGTTGTCTGAGCTGGTGGATGCAAAGCTTGGCCGCCTCTACACCATGCCTGTCCGGGACGGAACCAACGTCCGATGGATGCTCAAGGTACTGGGAAAGGGAGCCAAGTGGCGGGCTGTTCCCATTTCTGAACGAATCTTGGCACTGTTGAGTAACTACCTGGCGAATCGCAAGCTAGATCCAGATCCACTTGCGAACCCATCCGATACACCACTGCTTGCCAGGATCAGTGGCATCGACCCAATCTCTTCCAGCGGGCTTTACAAGGCTCTTCGGGGATTCTTCCAAGATGCAGCACTAGCGCTTCACACTCTAGGGAAAAAGCACGAAGCAACTGCGTTTGAGCGCGCTTCCGTGCATTGGCTCCGGCATACCTGCGGCAGTCATATGGGATCGTCGGGGGTACCGGTCAATCTGATTCAAAAGCTTCTTGGCCATGCAAGCGTAGCCACGACCAGCATCTACACCGAATCGGATGCAGAACGCCTATGGCTGGAGGTAACCGACCTGGAGGAGAACCGTGCGGATTGAGTTCAAAACGGACAGGCGAGGCTATGCCCTAGCGCTGGATCAAGACCTCTTTGGGGCCTTCATCCTGTATCGCCAATGGTGGGGATTGATGAACCGTCGCGGAGGGACCAAGCGCCAGGTGTTCTTTGACCATGATTCAGCGATGCGTGAGTTTCAGCGTATCCAGAAGACCAGGTTGCGCCGTGGCTACGTATCGGTCGACAGGCAGTCGACAATCCGGCCGTCCAACGAACATGGTGCGCAGGAATGACGACTAGCGGTCGACAAGGCGCGTCGTGCGCACAATCCAAGTCGACTAGCAGTCGGCTAACAGTCGGCTAGCAATAGCCTGAAATCGTGCTTGAAAAATGATGGTGCTCTTGCAGTCGACTGCATGACGACAGCGTCGGAAATTCTCAGCATGCAACGCGGTACCGGGCTTACAAGCAAGCCTGCCGACACAAACTGCTCAAGGCGTTGATCTATAAGCTGATCTACCGGACCGGTTCTGCACAGGCAAAGTTATCGCAGAAAAATCGCATTCTTGATAATGGTACGTATCATGAATCGCATACTGGATTGAGTCCATATTTCGAATCGATTCACGCGCAAAGACGGGCAATCGAAACCAAGTCGATTGAGTCCATTTCGGCACTTGCCGTCAGAGGATTCGATCAGTGCATCTTCGTATATGACCGCAAAGCAGAGATACCCTGAACTCACCCCTTCGGCAAAAAGCTGCCCTTCGAGGTTGCCATTCCATTTTGATAATGGCACGATGCCAACGATGACTTTGGATTTTCTACACTTTCGTTAGACGCCCATAGGTGCATCCTCGATGAATGTTGGCGAAGAACTCGTATCTGCTTACCTGGAACACGTTTTGGGCTGCGAATTCGTCCAGATGAATCTCTACACGGTCGAAACACAGGGTGAGATCGACGTAGTTGGGATCAACCTCAAGAAGGAAAAGTTGTATGTCTGCGAAGTTGCGATACATTTATCGACGGGGCTTCAGTACACGAAGGACAAGCGGCCGAACAATGTTCAGAAGCTTACCGACAAGTTCTCACGGGACATTCAGTACGCCGAAACATACTTCAAGAACTACGAGAAGCACTTCATGTTGTGGAGTCCGATAGTTAAACAACGAGGTAACCCTGAGTACGACCAAATGGGCCATCTCATCAAGATCGGCAGCGAAATCAAGCGACTGCACGGCGAGACAATTGAATTCATGGTTAACGAACGGTTCTTGAAATGCCTGAACGAACTTCGCCAGGTCGCGACCATGGCGAGCGCCGATCTAAAATCCCCCGTCATGCGACTCCTCCAGATCGAACAGCAACTCGAAAAGCATGTCGCCAAACTTGGCGTGCAGGCCGGCCAAAACCCTGAAGTTTCGAAGTGAACGTTTTGTCAGGGGAACCGAACCAATTCGGAGTTACCAGCATCGCGAATGGTGAACTAACCATTGACGACATTCCCCCACCGAACGCTGACTTCTGGCCCGTCGTCTCACAATTCGCATTGACCTACGATGTCTACTCTCTGCACCCGAATGAGCGTGGGAATGCCGCGCAACGCGCTCTCGAAAAATTTCGACGTTTAAAGCAGCTTCCAGGTTCCCTTAGAGCTCTAAGGACGTGCCTGTTCTTTGAGCAGCGGGGTTGGCGCCATTCAGTTGGCACGCCGGAGGGCGAGGATCTCGCATACATTCACGCGCTTGTCGAAGCCATCCGGGCAAAGGTAGTAGTCAATACCCGCTCATGAGTTTGCAATACGGTCTGCTCCGTTGTATGGGTGGGCAGCACCGTCGAGACAGAACCGGAGCATATTTGAATCAGGAGTCTCCCCCTCAGTTGAGACGACCAATTGCAGCAAGCTGCAATTTTCTCTTCACCTCGAACGTTGAACGACCGCAATGGAGTAGTCGCCATGCCCGCGATGGGCACAAGGGTGGGTTAGCGATTGTGAACAGCATACGATCAATCAGCGAACGCTGATTTCTGGAACCTACGGCCGTTCTAGCCGAAAAGCCGAATGACAAGTACAGCATGTCTTAACCTGTAGTTGAAATTTATGATTTGTAAATGACTACACCCTTGTGAGGTGCAGTCCCCCACAAGGGTGTTTAGAAATGATGCCTAGACATCACAATCTTCCGAATCAAACACATGCCCAAACTCTACTTCGCAGAACACCTTCACGTCATCGGCCGGTTCGTCCGAAATACAGCCATCAGAACCATAGACCTTGCCCGCAAACCAACAGCCAGTTTCCGCGTATGACATTTCCGCATCGATCACTGGAAATCGCTCG
>CAILVZ010000369.1 GCA_903837825.1 Akkermansiaceae bacterium
CTGTAGAGGATGCAGTATGCCATGCGGTAAATGCCGAGGGACCTTCGAAATCGTACAGGTTTCACAACTTGCAATAAACTTTTCAATGTAGCGGGCCAATCCAGGCCACCAGAAATCACGCGTGGCTAATTCAAGGGTTTTCTTCACTCCGTAATGGCCAGCAGCCAGTGAGTCATGCCGAGAGGATACTACTTGCCGTTGAAGATTTCCAGCCGGAACGTAGATACGGTTGGATTTGTATAATAGACCATCCTCTTTCCGGAAGCCATCACCGTCCCTGGGAGTACACTCCAGGTAAAACCGATCAGCCAGACAAGCACTCCGAATAGACTCCAAAAGGGATGACTCCAACTGGGTTATCACTATAGATCCCAAGAACATCGATGCCGTCGGCGAAGCATCAGAAATATTGGAGACATTTGGGCGGAGTACTACCTGAGGCTCCTGTACCGTCGACTTATGATGCGGAAGACGTGACAGCGCATCAGACTTTCCTTGAAGCGAGCCCTTACGGTAAGACCATTCATAATTGAAATCAGAGAAGAATAACGACCACCGTGCTAGCCGAGGACTCAGGATCTTAGCGGTTTCAAAGTAACATAGGTTCTTGTGGTCGTTTCGGACCTTGATTGGGTGCAGACATGACTGGAGAAGGTGGCGCCACACCATAAAACATTTCTTTACTGATAGCAGTTCCTTGTCATAAATAGGATAGTTACGTTCCGCTGGCGTCAGCTTTTGGGAAAGGTAAGCCACCGGGTGCTGTACACCGCCGTCATCTTCCTGTGATAAACACCCACCCAAGGCAAAATCACAGACGTCAGCCTCCACTTCACAAGGCTTGGTCGGGTCAAAATGGATCAGAACTGGGGCAGAACACATCGCCACCTTAAGATTCCTAAATGCTTGATCTTGAGAGTCATTCCAAAACCAACTTGAACTCTTCCGAGTAAGCAGATTTAGTGGTTCCGATATCCGGCCGAAATTTTTGATAAAACGACGATAAAAATTGCAGAAACCTAAAAATTTCCGTATCTCCGTGACATTTGTCGGGCGAGGCCACTCTCGTACTGCCTCCACCTTGTCGATCATCATTTAGAACCCTTTTTCTGTCAACATGAATCCAATGAACGGGACTTCCGTAACATCAAAATGATACTTTTCAAGAACAAGGAAAAGATCATTATCACATAGGCGCTGAAAGACCTCCTTCACGTGGTCTTCATGTTCCTCATCGGCTTTGTCAAATATCAAAATATCATCTATATTGCAGACACAGGTATTGCCACTCAACCCGTCCAAAACATGGTCCATAAATCGCTGGAAAACTCCCGGACAATTTTTCGGACCAAACGGGCAAACCAACGGCTCATATAGACCCAGCGGGGTGCGCACGGCAAGTTTCCATTCGTCCCCCTCTGCGATGCGGAGCTGTTTAAAGGCCTTGCTAAGGTCGAGTTTCGTAAATCTTCTAGCCCCACGGGTCGCTTCGAGGAGTTGTTCAGCAAAAGGCAGGGGGTATCGATCTGGCACTGTGACTGAGTTCAGTCCTCGGTAGTCGCCGCATGGTCGCTTCTTAGCACCGCCGTTCTTTGATGCAAACATTACCGGAGATGCCGCCTGTGATTTTGAGGGACGTAGCCAGCCTTTATCCAGCTCATCTGCGATCCATTCCTTCTGTAATTTTAGCTCTGGATCAGAAAGCCTATACAATGGTCCAAAAGGTGGTGCTTTCCCGGGCATAATGTCGACTTTAAAATCAAAACCGGGACGGTGAGGGGGTAGACGTCGGGCCAGTCGTTCATCAAATCGAGTTGCATACATCGCGTACTTCTGTCAACTGCCCAATCATGGGTACTAACTGTCGAGTATCGCTTATAGAGAAGGCTGTCGTCCCCGCACTAATATGAACCGCTGTTATAGGTATTTCGGCGGGATAAGGTGTTACGCAGGCCACGGAAGCGGTATCAGGCGGTCCTTTGGACAATAATACATGAGTGGAACTATCCTTCGGGAAGGTAACGACGCCGGTCGACCAATCAATAAGAGGGTTGCTCTGCCGGAGCCAGTCAAGGCCTAAAATAACAGGCGATTTCGGACAATTGATCAAATAAAATTGCCACTGCTCTTGGTGAGTATCTACCGTTGTAGAAATAAGCGAGGTTATCTTGTCGCTGTGCAGCGGTACCGCATGATCATCGTTGACCCATGTCGCAGATAGTGATACCGGGGTCGGATCCACCGGCAACTCAAGTTCACGGGCTAGTTTCTCATCAATGAAACTGGCGTCGGATCCAGAATCCAATAGTGCTTTGATGGTGATTGGATCACCTGTCACAGTTCCACTTCAACCTCCATCCTCTTCATGAGTGGCACACTCCGGTAAGTTTGTACGCTCCCCAGGGTCGCATCATGTGTTGAATTCCCAGATCCCACAATTTCCGAAGAGTCTCCAGTTTCTTGCCTCAATCGGAGGCGACACAGCGCTTTCTTATGGCCAGGTTTGCCACAATACAAACATAGTCGACCATCGATTCTTCTTTGTTTCTCTTCCGCAGAAATTGGTCCTTTTGGTCCCGTCACTGTGGAGTTCGGGCCTCCTCCGGATCCGCCAGTACTCGACTTATGTGCCGAAACCGTTGCCGGGGGAGGTGCTCCATTCAAACTACTGAAAGGAGTGGGCGGCTGAATTTCTTTTGCTGAAGAAACTATCCTTCCTGTGTGTCCACCTCGCGGGATGTTTCCAGAGGCTCCGACGTGGCCGTGGATGATCTGTTGTTGCTGTTTGAAAGATGATGCTGATGCGTCCATCGCGATGGCCGTTTGTATCAACTGTGGTAAGGTAAGCCCTGGTGATGAAAACGAATATATTTGCAGCTGAGCGGACAAGGGATGTGACAGAGAAGCCAAAAACTGTGGGAGCAATGTGGGAGAATCCTTTAATCCCAATCTGTAGGCAAGTCTCTCGAAGCGTGTAGCGTAGGTGAGCATATCTTCTCTCTCGGTTTTCTTGAGCGTGTAGAACTCCGCCTGCATTCTGTGAAAATATAGCGGGTCTCGGAATCGCTGAAGAAACTTGGTATGTGCCTCCTCCCAACTAAGGTGCAATAAAGACTCCCTTACCCAGGCTGCGTCTTGAATCTCTATGCATCCCAACAGCAAAGCCGAACTCCACCGTTGGGGATTTACTTCTTGTGCCGTAAGCGCATTGACGAGAGCCTCTAGAAACGAGTCGGGGTCTTTCCATCCGTTTGGACCACGGAATGTTGGTAAATTTGATGGCAGTCGTTGCTGGGAAATTTTACTTAATTGTTGTTCGGCGTTAAATAAGTCGGCGTCTTTCTTTGGAGAGGTAGGTAAAACTGGTGTAATGGCTTTTGGTGAACTTTCTAACACCACATCTATTTCGGCAATCAGTTCCGTTAACCCCCTCATGTTTTCTCGCAGATCGGTTATTCGTTTTCTTCGTTTGTCTTCGGGTCTCAACAATAATAAAGCGGTTATTTTTGCCTGCAGCTCTGAAAGCTCAGTTACCAGTCCCGCACGTGCTTCAAAGGGGTTCACTGGTTCGGGATCGTCATCTGAGTTCCC
>CAILVZ010000370.1 GCA_903837825.1 Akkermansiaceae bacterium
CAACCCTCGCGCATCGGCGCTTGAAAAGAGCCTCCCGATTTCCAATCGTAACGCGAGGAAGCCACCTTCATTAAAAACTAACAAACCGAAAAACCAACCCCAACTCTCATAAGAAGTGGATCAACTTTCGGGGGCACTCCATACGGGTGGAGTAGTAACCTTAACCATTCCAGATTCTGGAACCTATCAATTCCAAGCTGTTGGTGCATCTGGCGGAAACGGTAACAGTGCTCTAGGCGGTCTTGGTGCTGAATTGGGCGGAACGATCTACTTAAATCAAGATACCTTGCTGTATATTGCTGTTGGGCAAGTGGGGGGCGCTGGGAGATCAGGAGGTGGTGCTGTCGGTGGTGGTGGTGGTACATTTGTTTACACTAGCCTAAGTTCTCCATTAATGGTTGCTGGTGGTGGTGGTAACCAGAATGCAGGAAGTGCTGGAGTGATTGCGAATAATGGATCCGGTGGATCAGCTGCTTTAGGTACAAATGGATATGGTGGTGCTGGCTCTCTGGCTGGAGGTGGAGCAGGTTTCTATGGAAATGGTGGCACAGCCATTCAAGGTAATGGCAATCCTTATGGTGCTGGTGGATCTGGAGCTCCATCATTTTCTGGAGGTTCGTCTTCAGGTGGAGTAGCAGGTGGCTTTGGAGGAGGTGGAGGAGGTTATTATATTTTTAGCGGCGGCGGTGGCGGCGGCGGTGGTTAGAGCGGTGGAGGTGGCGGACATGTTAATTCTCCTGGTGGTGGCGGTGGGTCCTATGTGGACTCAGGCTTTACAAATGTGACAGGAACCAGTGGAGCCAATAGCGGCAATGGCTACTTCACCCTGACCCAGATACAATCAGTTCCCGAACCCTCCACCTACGCTCTCTTCGGCATCGGATTATCGGCTCTGATTGTGGGGTATCGTCGGAAGGTTGCTTAATCAGTCCTAGTTTTTCAAAGAAGACCCATCTCCTTCATCGGGGATGGGTTTTCCTTTTGGGCTGTAGTGTTTTTTCATTTTTTTTGGAAAAATGAACGGGCGAATTCACCCCAAATTTGGACCGATTCGTCCCATTTTAATCGATTTGGAAGAATTGTTGTTCGTGCTAAACTTAAGCCACAATGATTAACTCCGGAGGTTCGGCACCGCAAGTGAAGTAACGACAAACAACCATGAAGAGTAAACTGACTTTTCTGACATTGATCCTTCTCGGGTCAGCCTCCGCGGGCACGGTCCCCGTAGCCGAAGCCAAGCGCATCCTTACCTCTCCCGCCGAGGGATGGGACTACTTCTTCGGTTCCTGCAGTTGGTACTGTGGTGCCCCCACGATCACGGTGTCCGCATCAAGTTTCCTGAGTGAGCGCAGCGGTCTCAAGCATCCCGCGAGTCAGGCTCATGATCGTAAAATGGGTAAGGTCTGGAGCGAAGGGGTGAAAGGGACTGGAATTGGAGAGAGCCTCACATTTACCTTCAAGACGACGATGAAGGATACAACCGATCTGGGGGTGACCTCATGTGCCATCGGCATCGGCCATCAAGGGTCCGAGAAACTCTTCCGAGAGAACGCCCGACCAAAGGTGCTTGAGCTCAGTATGGACGGTAAACCTAGGATGCTTCTCCAGTTGAAGGATGCAATGGGCCTCCAGGAGTTTGATGTGCCCAAGCTAGCACTGGAGCGCCCAAGTGAGCACACCATTGGGCTCAAGGTTGTCGATGTGTTCCCTGGAACGAAGTTTGAAGACACTTGCATCGCGGAGGTCTATTTCCAAGGCACCGGTAAAATGCATTGAGTCTGGGAAAAATAACCAGCCGAATAATCCGCGGTGCGCCAATCGGCCATAAGCTCCGCAGTCACTTTTGAACCTCACTTCAACCACGCTGGTGCCACACACTTAACGGCCGAGAAATAAATTGCTATGACGATTGCTTCTGTGAACTGGCTAGCCGTGATTTTAATCTTCATCGCTCCTCTAGTCTTGAGCGGTGGTCTCATCATCATAGCATTCCGCTCTCATAGAAAGTGGGCATGCTGGATTGCAGCCACAGGTGGGGCAATCTTTTTGGTGGTCTTCCTTGTAGTCATCGCTGGGAGCGCTCCCTACTTTTGGGCACTGCACTTGGAATCAAAATGGTTTCCAGCCAATCCGAAGACTAAGGTTGAGTTAGAATCGTATCTTTCGCTCTATTCAAAGAGGGAGATTCAACCGTCTGAATCAGGTTGGGGTAGCAATCATCACCTTCAAGCCGGAGAGCGCATGACACAGTACCTTCTGCTCTGGTCTGCTCCGCTCGATGTTGTGTATACTAGCGACGACAGGGTCGTTGCAGTCTACACATCATATGAGTAGAATCCTCGAACAAGCCGCGCGGTGACAACCACTACCAGCCGTTCAGTTTTGATGATTTTCCCTGACCACAACACTACCCCCGTGATCAACGCGCGCCCTCGCTGGTAGGGGTGCACGCGTTCATCGTTAGGCGCAAAAGAAAACCATGGTTGCGTATCCCGAGGATCTCTGGACAGGGTCTTTACGAGAGCAGGTCACAAAGCAGACCGATGTGGATTTACACGCAACTGGATACGCGGATCATGTTTGAGGATTTCTATTCGAAAGTCGCATGGTTTGACCGGTGCGCGGAAGTCGGCAAATAAGGTTTAAAAGGGCCTTCCTCCGAATCGAATTCCAGATCGAACGCAATAGACTAGCCCAACAAACCGTGGCGCTCCAACCGGCATAAACACCTCAATTGCATCTCAGCATCTCTTCAACCACGCCGATCCCGCAGAAAGGGCATGATGGTTTCTTCTAACCGCTGGCCTGAGCCTTGCCGGTTCCTGCTTACTATTTCTCTAAGTATCAGTCCTTTCGGAAAAGGGGGGGAGGGTGGTCTTACCTGCAGTGCGAGTCGCTCGGATGGCTCCGATGATCTAAACGCTTGCCCGTTGCGGGAATGCTTGGCAATGATCAGCCACACAAAAACTCTGAATTTCGGCCGCCCCGCTCGAATATTTCAGGAAATATCTAACCACGATCGACTTCCCAACACCATGTCATTGTCAAATCCCCTTGAGGCACCGCTGGATCTTCGTTTCTCGCCGCTTGGGCTGCTGCACCGGAATCAAGTGAGGGCGGCGGTCCTCGCGGGCGCTCCCGAGATGTTGCGGCTGGCACTCGAACGTGAAAACGGCCATGTGACGGTGTTCCAAACCGCGATCGGCGCGCCGAACGAGCCTACGACCTTGTTGCACGCCGAGCGCCTAACCAAATTCTTGTTGTGGTCGGCGGGGGGGTGGCGGCTCTCAGTGAGCGCACCAACCGAAGTGGTCGATCATCTAACACATGCCTATTCGCGAGAGGGTGCCCGCGCATTCGATGTTGAGTTGATGGAGAAAATTTATGAGAAGTCATTCGAAGTAGTCTCGGTGCGGTTGGAAGATTTTCCTGCGTCCCATGAGTCGGCAACCGCGCTGGGTGGAAATCTCGACGGCTGCCGGATCGGCTTCGATCTCGGCGCCAGCGATTATAAGGTGGCTGCGGTGCTTGATGGCGAGGTGGTTTACAGCGACGAGTTTCCTTGGAACCCCAAGGACCAGACCGACCCAGAATATCACTATCAGCACCTCAACGAAGGGCTGCGCAAGGCTGCGGCGCATTTGCCTCGGGTCGATGCGATCGGTGGCAGTTCTGCTGGGGTGATCGTGGACAACCGCTTCATGGTCGCATCGTTGCTGCGTTCGATTCCAGAGGATCAACTGCCAAAGGCGCGCGATCTTTTCCTGCGCTTGCGCGAGGAGTGGGGAGTGCCATTTGAGGTGGCGAACGATGGCGACATCACCGCTCTCGCAGGCGCGATGTCACTTGGGGTGACGGGACTTCTTGGCATCGCGATGGGATCGAGTGAAGCGGCGGGCTACATCAATCCCGCTGGGAAAATGACCGGCTGGTTGAATGAACTCGCCTTTGCACCGGTGGACATTAACCCCGAAGCACCGGCCGACGAATGGTCGGGCGACCGTGGGGTGGGGGCGCTTTATTTCTCGCAGCAGGCGGTCAACAAACTCCTGCCCGCAGCAGGCATCGAGGTGTCCGCTGACCTCGGGCTGCCAGAGCGGCTCAAGCATGTCCAGGCGTTGATGGCCGATGGGGATCCTGCTGCGGCAGCGATCTATGAGACCGTCGGGGTTTACTTAGGCCATGCGCTGCCGCTTTACGCGGAATTCTATCAGATCCGTCATGTGCTCGTGCTTGGGCGCGTGACCACGGGTGAGGGTGGAAACATCGTGCTGCATCATGCCAAGGCGGTTTTGGAGCGTGATTACCCGGATCTAGCAGGAACGATCGAGTTGCACCTTCCCGATGAAAAAAGCCGGCGCGTTGGACAAGCGGTGGCCGCCGCCAGCCTGCCAAAGTCCGCCACTTGATGATCATGAAACTAATCAATTCCACTGCTGAAATTTTCATTCCCGACGGCCTTGCCGAAGACGTGGCATTTTCGCGCGTCACGCATCTGGGCATCGGCGCCCATCAGGACGATCTCGAGTTCATGGCATTCCATGGGATTCTCGCTTGCTATCAGAATGACCGCGAGTGGTTTGGCGGTGTCACTTGTACCAATGGTGCTGGCAGTTCGCGCATTGGGCCTTATGCCGATTTTTCGGATGAAGAAATGCAGGCGATCCGCCGCAAGGAACAGAACCGCGCGGCTGTCATCGGGGAATACGGGGTGATGGCTCAACTCGACTACCCGAGTTCGGCGGTGAAGGACCCGTATGGCGTGGCGCTTCGTGACGATTTGATCGAGTTGCTGCGTGCGACTCGGCCACGGGTGGTTTATACTCACAATCTAGCAGATAAGCATGACACGCACATTGGCGTGACCGTGGCGGTGATCCAAGCCATCCGTGCGCTTCCGTTAGATCAGCGCCCGGAGGTGGTTCATGGTTGTGAAGTTTGGCGTGATCTCGACTGGATGGGAGATTCCGAAAAGGTCGTGCACGATGTGAGTTCCCGCGATGATCTTGCAGTCGCGATCAATGGCGTGTTTGATTCTCAGATTGCTGGAGGCAAGCGTTACGACCTCGGGGTTCTCGGTCGCCGCCGTGCCAATGCCACGTTCTTTGATTCGCACTCCGCCGACGGGGCTGATAGCATTGCGTTTGCGATGGACCTCACCCCATTGATCCAAGATGAATCGCTCGACATGGCAGAGTATGTGGATGGGTTCATCCAACGATTTCGAATGGATGTTCTAACGAAAGTTCAAAAACGCCTCGGTCACTAAACCATCATCACCATGGAAATTATCATCTTACCCACTGCAGAG
This sequence comes from Akkermansiaceae bacterium, assembly GCA_903837825.1. Taxonomy (GTDB): domain Bacteria; phylum Verrucomicrobiota; class Verrucomicrobiia; order Verrucomicrobiales; family Akkermansiaceae; genus Luteolibacter. The sequence continues at coordinate 5,312 of CAILVZ010000370.1, forward strand.
GAAGCGAGCGAGGTTGCGGCTCGATTGGTTGCGCGCCAAGTTCGTGAAAATCCGCGCTCGGTGGTCGGTCTAGCGACTGGCAGCACTCCATGCCGACTCTACCAGTCTCTCGCCCGCAAGCACACTTCCGAGGGTCTCGATTTTAGCGGCGTGACCTCGTTCAATCTCGACGAATATGTCGGTCTCGCCCCAGAACATCCGGCATCCTATCATCGCTTCATGGAGGAGAATCTTTTCTGCCACGTGAACATCCCGCGCGAGCGCATTCACATTCCCGATGGCCTTGCTGGCGACATTCCCGCCCATTGTGCGGCTTACGAGCAAGCGATCCTTGAGGCGGGCGGCATCGACCTGCAGATCCTTGGGCTTGGCTCAGACGGTCATCTCGGCTTCAACGAGCCTGGGTCCTCGCTAGCCTCACGCACCCGCATCAAGACTCTCACCGAGCGCACCCGCAGTGACAATGCGCGGTTCTTCACGGCAGGTGAGCAGGTCCCGCACCACGTCATCACGATGGGTCTGGGGACGATCATGGAAAGTCGGATGTGTTTGTTGTTGGCCTTTGGCAAGGGCAAGGCCGATGCGGTTGCCGCCACGGTGGAAGGGCCAGTGACGGCCAATGTGCCTGGATCGCTCCTGCAGTTCCATCCGCGCACCAAAGTGTTACTCGATGCCGAAGCGGCCTCCGCGCTTGCCCGCACCGACTATTATCAATGGGTCTATCAAAATAAACCCGTCTGGCAATCCGATCTCTAACACCTGCGGATTGAAAATGTCACGAGACGCGAGGCATCAAGGGTGCTGGCTCGGGTGTCAGCGAACTTCCAGTGTGAGTGTGCCAGTGACCTCATGATCTAACACCCACCGTGAATTCACCCGATGTGCGGGAATTGCTTTGTCGTTGGCATAGACGCCTTTGGTGGTGGCGGCTGCGGGGAGATCCAGCTTGGCGGTCATGCTGGGTGGCAGTTTGAGTGAAATTGTGAAGGTTTGTTGGTTATTCCAATTCACTTCGATGCTTCCACGCGGGGTCGGGATTTTTCCTTCTGCGGATTCGAGCTTGCCAGGGTGGGGTTGGATCAATGCCTGCTTCCAGCCTGGCGCGAGTGGGCGGGCGCCGATGACGTAGCGTGGCAGGAGGTTGGTGGGTGCAGCGCCCCATGCGTGATTCCAATCCTGATTGGGTTTGTACTTTTGATCCCATGCCTCCCAAGTAAGAGTCGTGCCACTTTCGACCATGTGCCTCCAGCTGCGGTCGGTGGGAGCGGTGATGAGATCAAGCGCATGGGTTTCCGCTCCATGCGTGAAGAGTCCTTCTAACAGATATTGGGCGGCATAGACTGAGCAGGCCATACCGCGTTGTTTCACCCAACGGATGACAGATGGGACGTGTTCCTCAGGAACGAGGCCGAAGGCGAGGGGAAATAGATTGGCGTGTTGGGAGCAATGATCGGTCTTTTCGCCATCTCGGTAGGTGCCTTTGGCGGGATCGAAAAAGGTGCGTTGGAAGGATGCATGGGCTGCTGCGTGTAAAGCGGTGAAATCGTTGGCCTCCTTTGGTTTGCCCACGGCTTGCGCCAGTTCGGCCATCATGGCGAGCGAACGAAGGTGGAACGCATTCACCACCGAGTTCACGGGAGTCATCACGAAGCCATCGCGTTCATGCTCAGGCCAGTCGACGAGATCTCCCTGCCGGATCTGGTCTTGGTTGCTGATGACGAGTCCGTCCGCACGAGTCCGTTTGAGCAGCAGTTTGGGCTTGAGTGACTCATACCGCGCGGCGAGCCACTGGGTGTCGCCGGTCTGCCAGTAATCTGCGTACGCCATGAAGATCAGGTGAGAGGCCCACTCTGTCGGCCAAGTCGGGTGCTTCATCAAATGGTCAAAGGTATCGCGCGCCATTTGGATGTCATTGCTGGTCGCGTAGTGGCTGAGTTGGTTAAGATAGGCGTCCGCTTCATAGGGAATCCGCTCGCGATCTCCATCCACATAGATCCCTGCGTAGGTGGTGGCTTTGATGGAATATCGGCAGAGATCCCAGACGCGGTTGATCATCCGGTCAGAGCATTGGAAGCCTGCGGCATCATCGTCCCAACTGCTAGCGACCGCCGATTTCCTGATGATCTGTTGCGGTTGAAGTTCGCCGGGCCAGCCTTCGATTTCCACCCACCGGAAAGGCGAGATCACTCCCCAGTCTGGCGGAGTCCGCACAGCAGGTGGTGTATTTGGCAAGGTATTTTGGGTATTCCGTTTGTCGGCGGGTGGGGCAGCAAGGATGGGGGAGTCACCCAAGAGATGGACTTGTGCGATGGAATAGCGAATCGTTCCGGGCGGGTTGCGGTTGATGCGGCCCTTCTGTAGAGTTTCTCCGAAGTGCACGGAGATCTTGCCGTCGGAATTCGCGGGAGGGGTCAATCTGAGATTGCCGAATGAAACGCGGCCGAAATCGACGAGGATCACCTGCGGGCTGATCCGTTGGATCGAGACAGGTGATTCATCGACCAGATGCACCGGTGCGGCGAGGGTGGCGCTGGCAAGCGTAAGCAGGGCGAGAAACGCACTGCCAAGGCGAGATTTGAAGACTCGCGCTGAGAATGATGGGCTAGGTTTGAGCATTCAAGCGGTCCGCGCAATCGCGGGTGGCGGATTTGCGCCAGTGCGGCTATTTCTTCGGCACCTCAGTGGGGTGATACTGGGAAAGCCAGGTTTCCGAGAGGGTCACGCCGTCGTGCTTGAGGAAGAGCCGCAGTTCCACGGGGTCCATGGAGAATGGCGACAGGTCGAAGAAGGCCCGCCAGCGTTTCGTGCCGACGACCGGCAGGCAGTAGACGCCAGAGATTTTGCCTGATGAGGCGGAGACGATCGCTTCCACGCCGTCTTCGCGCTTGAGGTCGCCGAGCTGTCCGCCTTCGAAGTCGATGACGAATTTCACGGCACCTTGAGGACGGGGATGTCCGGGGATGCCGCCTGCGCCCGTGCGCGATGAATAAACGGTCGCGCTCGTCGGTGGGTGCGGTTCATTTTTCACCCAGTGGACGCGGTAATCCACGCTGACTGCATCACCGGCCTTGACCGGTTTTTCGCTCAACCAGTAGGCCACGATGTTGTCGTAGATTTCGTCGTCGGTTGGGATTTCCACGAGTTGGACCATTCCTGGGCCCCAGTCACCGATCGGCTCGACCCAGCAGGTGGAGCGACGTTCATAGAACACGCCGTCATCTTGGTAGTGACCGAAATCGCGATCGCGCTGGCAAAGCCCGAAGCCCTTGATGTTCTTATCGAGGAAGCTCGAGGTCATGACTCTCGGTGCATTGTTGAGCGGGCGCCACAGCCGTTCGCCGCTGCCGCTCCAGATCGCAAGTCCGTCGGAATCATGAATTTCTGGGCGCCAGTCGGTGGCATTGCGGCGGCAGTATTCGGAAAACCAGAACATCGAGGTGAGTGGCGCGATGCCCATGCGCTTCATGTCCTTGCGAGCAAAGAAGCGGGCATTGATGACCATCACCACGCCGCTGGTCCGGCTGACGTCGAAGCGAACGGCACCAGTCACGCTGGGGCTGTCCATCAGCGCGTCGATCACGACAGCACCCTTTTCCGAAGGTGAGAAATAGAAGTGGGTGAAGCGTGGGAATTCTTCAGGCTCGGCCATGGCGGTGTCCACGGCGAGAGCGCGGGCGGACAGGCCGAACTGGTCGAGCTCGCCGGAGGTTCGGAAATAGGCTGCGCCCATGAAGGCCATCCAGTCGGTGTCCTTGCCCGTCTCAAGCACGCGAAATCCTGCGAAGCCGATGTCGTGCGGCAGTTCTGCCGCTGGGCTATCCTTGGGGAAGTTGAAAAAATCAGGCGAGAAGAGCACCTCGCGCGAATTGCCATTTTCAATCAAGTGGATGCCCACCGATTTTTTCGCATACTTTTGGAGGTGAAATAGCCGGATGGGTGTCTTGGCTGGACCGACCGTTAGGGTGTGTTCCGAGCGGAATTGGATTTTCCCAAACGCATCATAGTCGATTCGGTCGAGGATCTTCTCCGCACGCGGGGCCGCTCCGTCGGTGTAGGGGCCAGCGGCTGAGGCCTTGGCGCGCTCGACGAGGATGTCGAATGAATAGGGCTTGGCGGGGCCGAAGGCCGAGGGCTGGGATTCGGCCTCCGTCGCGGCCGACGCGAGGTGCGAAGCGGCGAGAAGGAACAAGCAAATTGAGGCGTAAGAAGAAAGGGTGAGTCGTTTCATCAGCGTGAGGATCATGAATTTGACTCAAACATCCTGCAAGCATGGAATCAGGTGAGCCAAACCCTGAAGAGAAACCTGCCTAAATCGATTTGGGCATCGGTCGCATCTTGGTCCTCATGTGGCTTTCTCTGCAGCATTCACTTCAAAATCAACTCCCTAACAGCTGTGCTGGGAAGCATTTGCAAAAATCCGCATCCGCTGGCGCCTCGATCTGCAACCGCACTCCCGTCCGCGGGTGCTGCAGCTCGAGAACTTTAGCCTGCAACAGCATTCGGGTGCCCGTGCCGAGGATCTCGCCAAGTTGAAAGCTGCGGTCTTGCCCGGCGTAGCGGAAGTCGCCGACGATCGGCAATCCGGCTTCTAACAGGTGGCGGCGGATCTGGTGGAATCTCCCAGTCCGCGGAGTCGCTTTCAGCAATGAAAGGCTGAGGGTAGGATCGTTGGGAAAAGTCGACTCCGGGGCGATGGCCAATCGCTCGAACCAAGTCTGCGCGGGGAGTGCATCGTCCTCGGGATTCGTCCGCAGCGGGGTTTCGCACAGCCATGCTTGCGGGGCGATGCCGCAGACGATTGCGTGATAGGTCTTCACCACTTCCCGCAACTCGAATGCCTGCTGGGCGAGGCACGCAGTTTGTTGATCCAACGCGAAAAGTAGCACCCCTGATGTCGGCCGATCCAGCCGATGGACCGGAAAAACCTGACGCCCGAGCTGGTCGCGCAGCCGCTTCATTGCGATCCATTCGGGCCCCTCGGGGTCGCGGCCAGGATGGACGATCATGCCTGCCGGCTTGTCGATCGCGACGAGGAACTCGTCTTGATAGAGAAGGTCGAGCTGCTTCACGTGTCGTATCCTCCGTGCGATTCTCCGTCGGCAAATCCAAACACACGGCGCACCTTGGCCATCGATTCGGTGAGGCGACCATTCGCGTGTCGCACGGTTAGAGGCTCCTGAATGGTCGCCTCGCCGTCAAAATCCTGCGGATGCTGGCACGCAAACAGCGTGAACAAGGGCGGCAGCGTCTCGCGCGGAATCACGTCCCGCAGGCGCACGACTTTGAGCCCCGCCGCCGCAATTCCATCGAGCGCGCGTTGTTTCTGTGGCGAAGGAAAACACACCACAAACCATCCGCCCTCGGCGAGGTGAAGCCGCGCGGCCTTGGCATAGTCCCCGACGTCGCCGCGCAGCTCGAAGCGCGCATGGGCCTTTTGCGAATCCTGCGGCAACACGCCTGACCCTGGCGGGAAATACGGCGGGCTGCCAGTGACTAACGGAAACCTCCGCCCCAAGGCCAGCTCGCGCAGATCCCCCTGCAAGGAGTCCACCCGCGACCGCAGGCCGTTGGCATCCAGATTCGCTTGCAATAACCGATAGCTGATGTCCTGAGCCTCCACGCAAGTCAGCCGCGCCTCTGCTCCCATGCCCCAGAGCGTCAGCAAGCCGACCGTGCCGATCCCAGTCCCGAGATCCAGATGCTCCTTCACCGGCGGCGAAATCTGCAGCGCATACCATGCGGTTAGAACATCGTCGACCGAATGCCGATGCCCGCCCTTGCGCTGGGCAATCAGCCAGCCCGCCGCACCACCCGCATCGTCCTGCAATACTTCGCCGTCTAACAGGCCGTTAGGCCCGGTCAGCGCGTCGAGCGTGATGAGCTCGCCCAACTCAGCTTCAAGGCCACGCCGCTCACCTTGCCAACGGTCGATGCCTGTCGGCGGATGAAGTGGATCCAGATGCGAGGAATTCATGTGTTGGGATCATCCTCACCAAGGCTGGGGCGGTGCAAAACTTTTTCGGTGAAATCGTTCAAGGGATAAGGCTGAAGCTGGCCTCTGTGGATTTTGCATGCAGCTCGTTCTTGTGATTGCAGGCAGGATTTTCCGGATCCCCAAGTTTGGGAAATTTCAACAAGGATGGCGGTGAAGAGATTTGCAGGCCTTGGAGGTTTTTAGTTTCCTGCGGTGCACCTCGGGCCGATGAAAGATGGCAAATCTTCTCAGAAGCTTATCCTCGGCTCAGGCAGACTCACCAAAGAGTTTTTACGGATCCCGCGGCGGTGATTGAACGGTCGCGGGTCAGTAAAGGAACGGAATGGATTTTCGCAGTTGCGGCGATCACGCGATCGAATGGATCACCGTGTGGAAAATCGAGTTCCAGGGCGATGCGGGCGATTTCGGGGCTGATCGGAATCACGCGGAAACTTTCGGCCACCTTGGCCAGCAAGGCGTCAATGCCCTCAGCGTCTTCAATCCGTCCTTTCGCGCTGAGATAGGAGATCTCCAGAAGAACGATGTCGGAGATGATGAGATCCGGTCGCTTGGAATGGGCGATCAGGCTCCGTGCCTCTGGGCCCAGTCTGGGGTCCCCCGCAAGAGTCCAGAGGACCGCATGGGTGTCGAGACAGGCTTTCACAGGCTCGGGCTCCATTCGTTTTCCAGCAAGGTGGGTTCGTCGAGTCGGTCGTCCGTGAAGCGGATTCGATCTTTCCGGGACCCCAAGATCGATCCACCGGAACAGGCGACGGCCGTCAGGCGCAGGTCTCCTTCGCGGGTGACGATGATGACCTCCTCACCCGCCAGCGCCGCTTGGCGGACTCTGGGAAACTCGCGCAACAAGGTGCTGACATTGGTTTTCATGTGAAAAATTTGTCATATCATTTGTCAAATGTCTAGGATGGAATCGAGGCGTTTTCGCGTGTGGCCTCGATTCGCCCGCGGCTCGCTTGCTGGCTCGCAGGTCAGGCGGACTTGCGTGCGCGGCGTGCAGCGATGAACGACTTCACGCAAAGCACGAGAAAAACCAGGCAAACCACGCCCATGGCGATCTGCATTGCCGATGCGAGTGGACGTGCCGCCGTGCCTGAAATCAGCGCTCCAAGTTTTGGAAGACCCATGCCGAGCCCTCCGAGCGTTCCGAGCAAGCCCACCAATGCGGCCACATGCATCAAGTGCATCCGGATTTGAGGAATCAACACCGAGATCAGCCCGGACAGGAAAATGATCGTCCCGAAACCGGCTGGAATCAAAGAGGTAGGGGCGCCCGTGGCCACGTAGGCTCCGAAGCCCATCGCGTCCAAGATGATTCCAAAAACAATTGCTAATGTTGGCATGGCTCAAAATTTCGCGGGGATCGCGACCGAATGCAAGGGTGAAACGGAAGGGTTTGCAATCCTAGCACCTGGAGGATTTCAGTCCCGCTTCCAGCCACCCCTCATTAAAACGAAATCACCCTGCGGCATGCAGGGTGATTCGAGATTCTATGAACGATTGGAAATCGATTAAGCGACCTTCCGGCGACGTGCAAACAGCGCCAATGCTCCCATGCCGAAGAGGGCGTAGGTCGATGGCTCAGGGACAGCAGTAACAAGGGAAAGCCCGTTGATGCCGCGGTAAGCACCAGAGACGGCGTCAGCAACAATGGTCAGTTTGCCGTTTGCATCCGGTAGCATGCCGATAAAGGACGCGGTATTTGACGCGGTAAAGGTCGTCGTGGAAGAGTTCCAGACCGTGGAAGCCGAATTAACCGTGCTACCCGTCACTGTGATCCTAGTGTTGGTATTATAGATGGTGCCGGCGGCGTAAACGTATAGATCGTAGAGCTGACCGCTCGTGAGACCGGATAGCGTTGTCGTGATCGTTGGCGTGCCATCGGGATCCCCGGGAGCCGTATAAAGTCCACCACGGAAAAGCGGCGTGGTGGAGGTATTTTGCACGGAACTCTGCGTGTTTTCCGTGGTCAGTCGCACGAGGGAATCCACAAATCCGCCCGAATCATCCGCCTCATATAGAACCGCGTCCGTGGATGCGATCTGCCCATAGCCACTGGCGGTGTATTGATTCCAATAGGGAGTTGAATCCGTGGATGCCACGATCCCTTGTAGACCGCTCATGCTCGCATTGCCGCTTTGACCCCCACCGCCGCCCCTGCTATAATATTGCACGTTCACAACCGAGGTGGCAGCCGTCGCGATTCCCGGCAGCAGCAAGGCGAGGGCGAAGACCGATGTGGCTGGCAAGGTGGAGGCGATGAAATCGGCAGTAGCCGCGAGGATGGTTTTTTGAACGATGGGACGATGTCTAGTGATCATGGAGTGTTGTTTCTAGGGTTGGATGATGATTTGGTTTGCCTGAAGGTATGTGGCAGGAGGGTTTTTGCTGAAATCTGACTGAGGGAAACGACAATGGGACGAATCCGCCCGAAAATGGGACGAATCTGCCTAAGCCGATGCGAGTTGGCGGCGAGCGCGAAGCGAGGCGGTGCGGCCGAGTTGAATCGGCTCGGGAAGGCCAATGAGATGAAGAATGGCTTCCTCGCGGCGGACGACTTCTAGGCGAACGAACGCAGCGGGATTGACCACTAGCGAGCGGCTGAGCACGACAAAGCCTGCGGCAGAGAGGAGTTTCTCCCAGTCGCGCATGGGCCGGCGGACGAAAAAATTGCTGCCGGTTAGGGTATGGACGTGGCTGTAGTTGCCATCGCCAATGACCGCGGAGATCGCTTCGACGGGGATCTTTTCCCAGTTGCGTTGGTCGCCTAACACGACGCTGGCAGTGGTGCGTTTCAACGATGCCATCTCATGCAAGCGCTCGATCGTTTGCGTGAGGCGCTCCGGCAGGACGGGTTTGAGCAGGTAATCGAGAGCCTTGGATTCGAAGGCGCGGATCGCGTGTTCGGAATGGGCGGTGACGAAAACGACTTGAGTGGCGGGCGGAACATGGGGCAACAGGTCGAAGCCGTTTTCTGGCGGCATCGAGATGTCGAGGAACACGACGTCGGGCGGTTCGTCGGCCAAGAGCGCGATGGCTTCGGTTAGATTGGCGGCTTCGCCCACGAGGTGGACGCCCGCTTGCAGTTGCAGCAGCTTGCTCAGTTGCTGGCGGGCGAGGCGCTCGTCGTCGACGAGGATGGCGCGGAGGCGGTTCATGGGAGATTAGATCGGAGCGGGCAGTTCCACCCGCACGCGGACGATGCCTGCGGCGGCCTCGGTGGTGAGAGATGCTCTGCCGTGGTAGCCCAGTTCTAGGCGTCGGCGCAGGTTGCTTAGGCCGATGCCGGTGGAATCGTTGGTGCCCGGCTCGACCCACTGGCCGCTGTTTTCAACGACCAGAGAGAGCGTGCCATCGGCGTGGCCGTGCGCGCGGATGGCCAGGCGCAGTGGTGGCGGACTGGTGCGCTGACCGTATTTGATGGCATTTTCTAACAGCGGCTGGATCAGTGCGCCGGGGATCGGTCGGCTGCGGGCGGCCTCGTCAGCTTCTAGCGTGTATACGAGGCGTTCTTCGAAGCGGATTTTTTCGACACGCAGATAACTTTCCAGTGCGTTGAGTTCTTCGCCGAGCGGATGAAGGGCGTCGGTTTGCGCGAGGGAAAAGCGGAGGTAGTCGGCGAGGGCGTGAGTGATCTTGGTGACGCGATCTGGTTTTTCTGCCTCGGCGAGGATGGCATTGAGAGCGTTGAAGAGGAAGTGGGGATTGACCTGGGCGCGCAGCAGTCGCAGCTCGCTATCCCGTTTGTCGCTCTCGAGCTGGAAGCGGCGCAGCTGTTCGCGAAAGGAGTCGATGTAGTGGTTGATGCCCAGATAGAGGCTGACCCAAAAAGCGTAAATCCCGCAGCGTAGAGTCAAACTGGACTTGATGAACATTTGGCTGGTAGAGTCAATGGCCTGTAGCTTGGAAATGGAGTTGAAGATCCACCAGGTGCCATAGGCATCAGCCGAGCCCAACAAGACCACCGAACCAATCAGCGAGGGAGCCAGCCACAGGGGTCTGGTCGAATATCGCCTCCGCAAGAGGCGCAAGATGGGTCGCAGCAAAAAAGCGGTCACCAAAAACCCAAGGATCGATCGGAACAAAATGAGCGGCTCCAAGCTTGTGCCTTGGGACCGCAAAATACCCAATGCCACCAGCGTCATCAGTAACCAACCCGCCGATTGCATCAGCCAGAAAACCCGATTCTTGTCTGAAAAATACGGTGGGTGCTGGCCTGAAGTGAGCATTCGTGGCGATGGTTCCTGCCCGCGATGCGTCGGTCAATCCGATAGTGGCAGGCGGTTGGAGCTGGTTCGCAATTGGACTGATTTTATAATCTTAATCATTTCTTCAAGAGCCCCACATTAGAATCACACAATATCCTACAAGATCCCAGACAAAAAGTAGATTTTCCTCTTGCCGCTTGGGCTGGGAGCCATAGGATGGGGGCATGAGCAGTAAGCGGTGGCTGTCGCCTTGGAAGGATTCGCGGGAAAAGCCCGTGATCTACCACTGCATCAGCCGGGTGGTGGACCGGCGC
>CAILVZ010000371.1 GCA_903837825.1 Akkermansiaceae bacterium
CCTGCACCTGCTGCTGCAATACCAACTCCAACAATAACGCCGGCAACACGCAACCAGCCCACACAAACGCACCGTCGAGAGAAATCACCCGCCAGCGACTCTCAGATAACTCCATAGTGCTCGGACTGACCACCATATTCTCTATCATGGCAATGGTGTCGTGGGTAGTCTTCGCCCCGGGCCTATAATAAATGGCACGACATGTGCAAACGCAAGTATAAAAGGGCGTGGCATCCCAATGACTGAATGTCAGTTCGCTCCACCGCAAAGCCCACCACTCTCGCAGCCCCCGCCGCCCCGATCCAGTTTCGCGATGACTTCGTCCATTCCACCGCCGCACTCGCCGCCAGCCACGATGAGAGCGTTCGCAACATCCTCTCCAGGCTCGACATGCTCCAGAGCAAGGTCGCCTCCGCCGACGAGGAGCCAGCCCGGCCCAGGACCGCCCCAAAAGCTGTCGCAAGCAAGGCTCCTGCTGCAACTCTCACGGCAGACACCACCCCTTCCAACCTTCACTCCCGTATCTCGAGCCTCGAATCGATTCACCAGGACCACCTCGCGCGTCTTGGCGCTCAGCTTAACGCCGTCGAGAACCAGCTCGCTCGCAACGGCGAAAACAACCCCGTCATCCATGAGATCTCGTCCAAGTTTGACCAGATCGAATCCCATGTCCGCAAACAGTCTCAGCTCCACGACCGCATCAGCAACCTCGAATCCCAGTTCGCCGCCCTCAGTTCCTCATCCTCCACCCGCAACCCCAGCCCCACCAAGCTCCACGCCCGCATTAACAGCCTTGAGTCCGAGATCGCCTCGCTCCGCGCTAGCACGGAACCGCATCCCGATCAGGAGCGTCTCTTGCGAAAGATCAACGCCCGCCTGGATGAGATCGAGACCAAGCGCGCTTCCAAAACCACCCTCGGAGCCCGCGCCGACGAGCCGCTTCGTACCGCCCCACGTGCTGCCTCAGGAATCTCCGCGGACCGTCAGCAGTATCTGGCCGCGCGGATTGATAAGCTCAAGGAGCTCCGATCGCGGTACGAGTAATAAATGCGGCCACATCGGTGTACAGATGCGCCTCTTTTAAGTAGATAAGCCCAACCCAGAGCGCGCATTTGCGACATGTCACTAATAAATGTATGGTTTTACGAACCAAACGACGACGACAAGTGGCTCAACACGGTTGTAAACCGATACGACCCGCCATATAGTCACTGCGACATACAATTTGACAATGATAAAATGGCGTCATCAGTGTTTCGGTATGAAAACGTCTACTGGAGAAAGCGACAGTTCAGAAAGCCAGGATACAAAAAAATAACAGTGTCGGTCAGCAAAGAAGCATGCGCGAAAGCATACGAGCTCTGTGAAACACGGGCGAAAGAAAAATACGAATTCGACGCAATCAATATGGTTTTACTGCCTGCAGCCAAGTGGGTTGGGTTCGAGAGGGATAAGAAAACATTCTGCAGCAAACACTGTACGGAAATTCTGCAAACTGCCCAGCTGCGAGCTGTGGAAGGGGCTGTCCCGGGCCAAATGACGCCTACGTCCTTGTATAACTTACTGGCATCTTCAACAGTAATTCACGCTGACTCCTCGCCGCTGGCAGGGCTCCGTATTGCGGTACCTTCAAAACAGGGGCTCTAGCGGTTTTGACCGTTATCACGTTCGCTGTGTTAGAGGAAACCGAGTCCGAGATGGGGTAGTATATGTTGACAACCAGCGCAAACACCAGCAACAAGCACACAAACATTGTCGCAGACCACCCGCCAACGGCTACGGTTGCAGTGTATTCAGGCCATTGGAATGCGGATGAAGCCACGGATCTTGGAAACGTATTGACAAAATCCACGACCAAAAATCCCATTCCAGTGTGCAACGCCACTGTTGCAAGGTTTAGCCCGAGCAGCACCACGACATCGGGCTCTTTCGAGACCTCCAGCTCGAATCGAAGGTGCGTGACGTAAACGATAGAAAAAGAATAAACGGATGAGTTGGGAAAAATTACCCGCGCGTTCTTCCCGAGAAGCATATCGACCGACATGGGTTCGATTGAGACAGAGGACGCGTTCGTTAAGTTCCACACCAGGGTTGTAAAATCCTCCTGGTGAAAAAGAGATGGATCCCCGAGCCACGAGGCTTCGAGGTGCACTGTGCAATGGGATGCGTGCAAAGAGAGCCACATAAACACCAATGTCACCCACCACATGCGCCATGAAAACCGGCAGACCGTGTTATACTCGAAGGAACGCATTTTATTACACAGCTTCGAAGCCAAAAACAGGCGCTGGTCGCCAATCATCGTCGTCCTCGCTGTCGTCGGAGTAGTAATCTGTGTCTGGAAACTCACTCACAGAGTAGTAATCGTCGTCGTCGCTCCAGTCCATCGTCAGTAGGGGCCATATTCTATCACCCAGCAATAAAGCCCCAGACACCATGTTGTTTTAGCAATCACTCAACACCCGCTGCATGTCCGACTGCGTTCGCGCCGAGCCCGGATCAATAGACACGCCGTTGGCACGCGTCGAAGCACTCCGACTCATCGCCCTGGTCTGAGCTTCGCGGGCGGCGTCGGGATCGTTGCGAGCGGATGGCGTTGGCGTTTCGAGGCTTGCAATGGCGGTGGCAATGACCTGTTTCAACTCAGGATCGTCAATGGTCTCGTACGACTTGATGATTTCGATTGCGATCTTGGCCTTGGCAACAGCGCGGTCGAAATCACTCTTTCCGATCAACAGCACTGCATCCTCATCGTACATGGCCATAACATCGTTCACGGCCTCGATCGCACACTCCACTTGAATAGTATCCCCAGCGCGTGGAAGTTCAAGCACTTCGGTACGCGTAAAGCCCCCGATAGTAATCTCGGCGTCAATACGCTTGGAGTCCTTCCGAATCATGAATCCAAAACGACACGGCATCGGCGGTGTGCACATACGGAGGAAGATCTCGCGATTGGGAATGACTTCTTTGCCATCGACGGAGACCTTGACCGAGACGGTAGCATCGACCATCTCAAGCACCAACCCCCAGAGCGAGCCCATAAGAGCACCGATCCCAGACTCCGGAATGCTCTGGAACGTTCCGCGGCGCGAGGTCTTGGCCAGGAGATTGAGCAACGCACTGCCGGCTTCGGGACATATCGCGACGGCATGGAAGGTGGTGAGCGGGTTGCTGGCCAGGGTAGAGATGAACTCGTCGGATGGTGACGGCTTCTTAATGCGATCCTCCAGACAGTACTGATCCTCGCCATCGGTAAACAGCACGATCTGCACGGCCCTGCCAAGAACGGTGCGGGTCTCGGCCACCTCCAGCGCAGAACGAATGGCCTTGCCGATATCCGTGTCCCCGGCGGGGCGCAGCTCGTCGCAGATGGTCTGAAGTTTCTCAGGTGAAGGAATGGGCCCCGGTCCCTGCCTGATCTCAGCGTTTTGATTGAAGGAAATCAGGGTGAAGTCCGTGCTCACATCCGAGAACCTGCGAACCAACTCCCCAAGACGAATGATCCCCTTGCGCAGGTTGATAATCCGCTGGC
>CAILVZ010000372.1 GCA_903837825.1 Akkermansiaceae bacterium
AGCTTGTTGAGAGCATAGGAGATTCGAACACTTTCAGGAACCTTGTCACTGGCCATGAAGTGCGCCAGTTCAAACTCCGCGTTTGTCAGTGCCGCCTGCCTCTGTCCTTCCAGCGTCTTATTGAGTCCGTTATCGAACGGGGTCCAGCCAATATTGATTCGCCGAGCGAGTTCATCGGCCGTCTCTGTGCCAGATGCTGTACAGACGAAAAAGAGTGCGATGAGGAATGTCTTCATATCTTGCCGAACGTCAAAGAGCACGCACCCCTATCAGCGGCGGCGAGCGTCGATCACGGGGTTGGGGTTGAAACTACGGAAGGGCATGAAAACAGGGCGGCTGATAGGGGTTGCAGTGTCTCGACTTGTTCGGCTTTTGGCTGATTCATGGTCCTGGCCCATCGTTAAAAGGTGGCCAAAAAATCTTGATGAAAAATAGGCTTAAAGGAACGGACAAAATGGTGCTGATGATTGCCAGTCCTAGTGATCGAAGCAGAAACCCTCCGAATTCGTCTCTAAAAAATCTCCAGAAATAGTGGAATGCGAACAAAATGATGAGGCAGGCCCAGCAGATTGGCAAAACGAAAACCAGTGCGAAGCTTCCCCCGCCGTATGAATTCCGCATGATTGCAGCAGCTATCAACGATCCCAAAACGAGCGTGGTCACATACTCGAAAATACAAATTGGAATGGAGCGTGATTTTCGGTCTTTCATTAATTCTGCCGAACGTCAAAGCGCACACAACCCTATCAGCGGGGGCGGGCGTCGATCACGGGATTGAGGTTGGTGCTACGGGAGATCATCGGAACCGGGCGGCTGATAGGGGTTGCTGTGGTGCGTCTTGTTCGGTTTTCTTCATTCTTCTGGGAACGTGCGAGTCGAGCTAATCTTCCCTGACTCATCATACCAAATCCAAGTCCCAGCTTGCTTCCCCTTCTTGTATTGTCCGGTGTATGCGACCTTTCCAGTTGGATGGTATCCCGTATCAGGACCGTAAATGCCCATCTCAGTGTAGTGCTGAGTATAGGCCTTTGCGCCATTCGCGTGGTAAGCAATGAACTCCCCCAAATAGCGTCCATCCTTCATGGGGATCTCGTGACTGATGTTGCCGTTGACGTAATAAAGCACCCATCGTCCCGTGAAGCCTTTTGGAGGGCTAACACCCACTTGCCTGATCGACTTCGTTAGTTCACGGTCGATCAGGATGTCGCCTTCATTGTAAAAATAGCAGATAAGAATCCATTCATCATCCAGACGAAACGATTCTGAATGCGACTGCCCACTCCCTGCCCCCATCTCCTTGGTAACATTGAATGGCTCAAGTAACCTTAAAATATCGGTCCTAGATTGACCCTTCGTGATCTTGGCGACTGTTGGCAGCCACTTGTCCTCGGGTGTGCTCTTAAATAACTGGCGAAGTTCTGCGGCCGCCTTGTCGCGCACCTCTTGGTTGAGCGATGCTAAATCCTCAATTGGAGACGCCACGGCAAGCGGAAGCAGCATCGTCGCAAGAATCGTCAAGAGGGAGGCGATGGTTCTCATATTCTTACCGAACGTCCCCGATGACCTATCCCTACTTGCTTCTGGCATCCGAGCCTGCTCCGCAGGCGAAATGCCAGAAGTGCCGAAGGCATAGGGATTAGGTCCATCGGTCTGTTCGGCCTATTTTTTTTTGGAGTCATCAATGATCGCAGATCGTGGAATAACGTGAACCTCTCGCCCAGATACGGGCAAATATAGCCCGTTGGCGCGCGACGCCTTGTTCGGCAGTTCATGGAACCGGACCGTGTCCAGTAATTCGTGAAAAGTCTTCTGGTAGCGGAAGATCTCAGAGCGATCCGCTCCAAGGCTAATCGTGTAGATCGCATCTCCCTCTGCGGCGAAGGTGAAGAATCTCAGCATGTTGGAAGCCTCGATATAGGTGGCAAACTTCCGGCCAGACGCAGAGCCATACTCTCCATCTGCCATCAGTCCAAGATTCGTATAACCTCGCGAATGCATTGCGCTCAAGTATTGATCCTCCGCAAGTTGTTCGCGCAAGCCCGGTGTGGCACGTGCGGGGAATCTGTAATCAATATCTGATCGGGCGACCCAGATCGTGGGCCGGGGGTAGATCTTGGGCTCCACTTCGCGAATCAACTCGATGTAATCAGCTTCAGTCTCGGATGGACTTTGTATCCATCCGCGAGGAGCTCTCACCGTCACGGTGGGCACTCCTGAAGCATCAGGAATCGTGAAGTAGCGATGCTGACTACAAGCCGACATCAGAAATGCCGCAGCGACCATCACTAGAGATTGTGAATTTCTCATTTCTTATGCCGAACGTTTGATGTGCGCCCACCGGCGCGATTGAAGGGATGTTGAAATGAAATTGGAAGGCTTATGGCCGGTTGGTGCGCCACGCCTTGTTCGGCTTGGATCTTCACTTGCCGTGGCTTACGCGAACTATCTTGGCGTCGCTCTTCTGAATCTCCGCAATCGCAACTCCTCCGACCATATTCTTTGGGAGATGTCCGGCGACGTGCCAAATGCCATCCTTGAGCCCCGCTTTGTAAGGCTTCTGCCGCTCGATGTTCTCCTTCCCATAAATCGGTGTCCACACAGCAACGGCAATCTGTATGGCGGTCTCCTCGTTCGGAACGAATCCGTTCTTGGGCGTTGCGGAATGCGGCTTTGCCTCATCAGCTCCGAACGACAAAAGCATCGCAAAGAGTCCGGTGAATATGATGATCGCTAGCGTCTTCATTGCTGGGATTGGGGTTCTTCTATTTCTGCCGAACAGTGTTATTGAGCGACCGGTCGGGTTTGGGGGGTGATACACGACCTGTCGGTGATCAGGGTCAAAAGCGACCCGGAAGTGCGGATTTCTGGGACCTCGTTCATGACCCATTTGATAGCAGGGGCATGCTGGCGAGCCAAGCGGTATTTGGAGCGTTGTCGGAAAGCTTAGAGATTGTCCAGTGGGCTGGGAGCGCCTGCCCCCGGACGTTTCATGACGTGCAGATAAATCATGGTGGTGGAGACGTCGGCATGACCCAAGAGGCTCTGGACGGTGCGGATGTCGGTTCCGGATTCCAGCAGGTGGGTGGCGAATGAGTGTCTGAGGGTGTGCGAGGTGATGCGCTTGGGGATGCCGGTTTTGCGGACGGCATCGCGAATCTGGCGGGCCATGGAGTCGTCGTGAAGGTGGTGGCGGGCGATTCTTCCGGTGCGCGGGTGGGAGCAGAGCGTCGCGGAGGGAAAGACGTATTGCCAGCACCACTCGCGAGAGGCGTTGGGCCATTTCCGCTGCAGGGATTGCGGCAGGTGGACGTCGCCCGCGCCGACGGCGAGGTCTTGGAGGTGTTTTTCGCGCAGCCGGCCGAGGTGTTGTTGGAGGCGTTGTTCGAGGGCTCTGGGCAAGGTGACGACGCGGTGGCGACCGCCCTTGCCATCGTGGATGGCGATGGTGCCTTGGCCGAAGTCGAGGTCCTTGACGCGCAGGCGCATGGCCTCCATGAGCCGGAGCCCGCTGCCATATATGACTTGGGCGATGAGTTTCCATGGATCTTCGAGGCGGGCGAAGACCGAGCGGACTTCCTCGCGGGTCATGACGACGGGCGGGCGGCGCTGCCCACGGGCCGGGGTGATGTGCTCAAGCGTGAATTCCTCGATTCCGAAGACATTTTTCGTGAGGAATGCCATGGCGTTGAGGGCCTGCTTCTGGGTGGCCGGAGCGACGTTGCGCTCCAAGGCGAGGAAGTCCAGATAAGCGGTGATGGCGGGTGGTCCCGCGATGCGTGGCGACTGGCCGAGTTTTTGCTGGCAGAAGCGGGTGAAGCGGGAGTTCCAGTGAATGTAAGTTTCCTCGGTGGCCATGGCCATGTTCTTGAGGCGGATGGCGCGGCGGAGTGCGTCGATGATTTCTCGGAGCTCATCTTCCGCGTCCCGTGCCTGATCTGGAGAGGCAGGCGGTAAGGTAGGAAGCACCGCCCGCACCGGAATCGCTTCACGCGCGATTGTCCGGTGATCGGTGGCCAAGGATTTGGCCTGATCTGAAAGCCCGTGCCAATCGAAAGACAGGGCCCAAGAAAGGGTGAGGACATCGCAGGCTAGGATCCGGGTGGCATCCACGGCTTGCCGGAATTGCCAATCGGCCAAGTGGGCGGCACGGCCGAGGGCATCAAAGTAGGCTTGGGTGCGTTCGGCGGATTGATGACCCCGGGCCTTGGTCCAAGCTTCCGCCCAGCGGAGGTAATGATCGCGCGCGGCCGGTTTAATGGGCAGGGTGGCCAGGCGCCGGATAAACTCCTGACGGGCCGGGGATATCGGTTGGTCCGTTGACTGGATGGCTGCGGAGGAAAACATGAATTTGCTCTTAAAGAGTTCAAATGAACACATCAAGCACAAAAGGCATCGAAGGAATGAGAGATGGCAGCGAGAGGATTCGAAGAGGAAGCCTAAAGATTCGATCTTGAAATCCCGCACCTTCCAGCCAGATTCTGAAGGATGCCGTTAGAGAAGCCGTGATGCCGGGGGTGCAAATTTCAAGTCCTCGACAGAAAATTCTGTCCCGTTCCACACGGATTCCACACAAACGGACCATTAAAGACACAAAAACATGCAACACCGACAAAATCCAGTAACGCAAGAATCCCTATGATTACGCAAAAAGACGCACAAACTGTTGGTAATCAACAAGATGGCGGAGAGGGTGGGATTTGAACCCACGGTGAGTATTACCCCACGTCTGATTTCGAATCAGGTGCCATAGACCACTCGACCACCTCTCCAAGGTTGCTTTGCAGCGGGGCGGAAAAATGAACCGTGCCCAGCGGCTTGTAAAGCTCGCAATGCACTCAATCTGGGAAAACAATCGCGCGGTGGCCGTCGATGATGGTGCGGTCGTGCACGTGGAAGCGGATTCCCTTGGCGATCGCGACTCGCTCGCAGTTACGGCCAAGGCGGACGAGATCGGCGGGGGTGTGGAAGTGGTGAACGCGCTCGACTTCTTGTTCGATGATCGGTCCGGCGTCGAGGTCGGCAGTGACGTAATGGCAGGTGGCACCGATCAATTTCACCCCGCGGGCGTAGGCTTGTTGGTAGGGGTTGGCGCCGATGAAGGCTGGCAGGAAACTGTGGTGGATGTTGATGATGCGCCCGGCGAAGTCGCGGCAGAAGTCGTTGGGGAGGATCTGCATGAATCGGGCGAGGACGATGAGTTCGACGTCTTGTTCGGTGACGAGGGCGCGGATTTGTTCGAAGCCTCGTTCGCGGGCGTCGCCGTCCATCGAGATTTCGTAAAACGGCAGGTTGGCCCGTTCCGCGATCGACCGGCAATTGCTGCGGTTGCCGATGATCGAGGTGATCTCGATCGGGAGTTCGTCGAGCCCCGCCCGCCAGAGGATTTCGTTGAGGCAGTGGTCGGTTTTGGTGACGAGCACCGCAGTTTTCATGCGGTACGGGAGCCGGCGGAAGTGCCAATCGGCCTGCAGCGATCGCCCAAGCGTGCCGAATCCGGTGATGAAGTCTTGGACATCGACATCCAGTTCTTGGGTTTCGATTTCCAGTCGGGCGAAAAATTTGCCGCCGAGTTGGTCGGCAAATTGGGCGAACTCGATGAGGTTGCCGCGGTGACCGGCGACGTAGTTGGCGACCTTGGCAACGATGCCAGGTTGGTCTGGGCAGCTGAGTTTTAGGATGAGGCCGGGTCGGGACATGGGAGGTGAGCATGATGGGCTGGCAGCGGCGCGTCAATCACTGGCAGATCGTAGAATCCACCAGTGGGTGAAAATTTTCACAATCGACACTTGAGGCGAGCCTGCATCCAGCCAATGATTCCCACAAGCCGCACGTCACCATGGTCAGTCCTTCTTCCAACACCGTCCACACCGCCTACGATTCCAAGATCGAGGGGAATGTGATTATCACCCGAGTGGATGCCGCGATCAATTGGATGCGCAAGAACTCGCTGTGGCCGATGCCCATGGGCCTTGCGTGTTGTGCAATCGAGTTGATGGCCACGGCTTCGAGCCGCTTCGACATTGCACGCTTTGGAATGGAGGTGATGCGTTTTTCGCCGCGGCAGAGCGACGTTTTGATCGTTTCCGGCACCGTGACTTACAAGATGGCATTGGCGGTTAAGCGGATTTGGGATCAAATGCCCGAGCCCAAGTGGTGCATCGCGATGGGTGCCTGTGCTTCGAGCGGCGGGATGTATCGCAGCTATGCGGTCTTGCAAGGGATCGACAAGTTGATCCCGGTGGATGTCTATATTTCTGGCTGCCCGCCGCGGCCTGAGGCCCTCATCGAAGGGCTCATGAAGCTTCAAACGAAGATCGAGGGCGAGCATTCGACCTTGGATCAAAAGAGGTCGTTCCTCGAAGAAATCGCCTGATTTTCCCATCCTTTACCGACCATGTCAGCTGCAGCCGATGTCACCACGCTCCGCGATGCGTTCGGGGCCTCCTTTTTGGAAACCCTTGAATTCCGCGGTGAGCAAACCGTGCGCGTGGAGCTTGGCTCCCTGCATGAGGTGCTGGCAAAGTGCCGCAACGATCTGGGCTACGAGATGATTCTCGACATTTCGAGCATCGACCACTTCGGTGAGGATCCACGCTTCGAGATGGTCTATGAGATCGCCACCTTGGATGATTCCAAGCACCTGCGTGTGAAGGCAAAGGTGGGTGAAGATGAAACTGTGCCGTCGGCGACCGACCTGTGGGTGGGTGCGGATTGGCATGAGCGCGAAGTCTGGGACATGATGGGGATTTCATTTTCAGGGCACCCGAACTTGAAGCGGATTTTGATGTGGGAGGGCTATCCATATTTCCCGCTTCGCAAGGACTTCCCGCTCGCGGGTCGGCCGACGGACATGCCAGATGTGGCGTTCACTGGGGTGGCTCCGTTAGAAGGTGGGCCCTTTGTCACGAGCTGCGGGTCCGAGGATGTCGCCAAGCGCGAGCCGCGGGCGCACGTGGTCGAGTGAACTGAGTCGATCGCGCTGTCATGAATTCGACTGGCGCGCCGTTTTCCGACATTTGGTGGAACCTGCGTCAATTGCGGCATGCGCCAGCGTCGTGGACATGGGCCATGCTGGTGATTGCCATTCACGCGTTGGTTGCCGCCTTCGGTGGGCCCAATCAAACACCCGTCGGGGCGTGGTTCATGGCGCTGGGCCTCAACCGCGAGGGCATCGCCGCCGGCAAAATTTGGCAGCTTTTGAGTTACGCACTGCTCCATGGCAATGCGTGGCACGCGGCCGTGAATGCGCTTTTCGTGCTGCTGCTCGGCTCGCGGATTGAGCGGATCATGGGCTCTCGAACGATGGTAAAGGCCACCCTCGTCGGCATCCTTGGCGGTGCGATCGGTCATTTGCTTTTGGCGCCGGACGGGCCGCTGCTCGTTGGGCTTTCGGGCGGTTGCGTCGGCTTGCTGCTGTTGCTCACGACGCTTTCGCCTGATTCGCGAATGTTGCCACTGTTCGTTTCGGCCCGAAACCTTGGGATTGGGATTCTAATCGCAGAATTTATCTTCGTCTTGATCGATCCCGCCTTGGGCCTGCCCATCGCGTCGGTTTTAGGCAAATTCCTCGTTTCCCACGGCTGGGGCGGCTGCTTCCAGATGGGCCACGCCTGCCACCTCGGCGGAGGCGTCGCCGGCTGGGCCTATGGCCGCGGGCTGTTGCGGGTGCCCAGGCGTCTGGTGAAATCTTGTTAGAATAGCGTGCGATCGGCAGAGGAGATGGTGCGATTCGTGCGGGTCTAACAGCCGCCCGAGGAAATCACTGCGGTACAGGCTCGTCGTTATTTTTCCGCCCACAAATTGGCGTTCGCCTAGCCATGCGATGCGCCACAAAATCCGTTAGGTGCTGATTTTTTTGTTTTTTTTTAGCTCTGAAATTGCTAACCGAATTTCGCCAAGACTTGGCCTTACCAACATTATGAAAATCAAATCAAGCCTCATCGCCCTCGCGGCACTCGCCCTCAGCAGCTTCGCTCAAGCTTCCATCTCCATCACCGGAAATCCCGCTGATGGCACTGGTATCTTTTCGATCGACCAAGATATTACCTTCACGATCTCTGCATCGGGAAGCGCGGATCTCATTGTTTTCAAAAATTTTGTGCTCGAGAGCGATGGAACGCAGACTGGAGTCGGTTTGACTGGCAATTGCACCTTCGAGTTGAATGGGGTTCCGACCATTGCATCCGTTTATGGGATCAGCGACAATGAGGTCTCACATGTTGCTGATATTTCACCAGTGGATGGTTATTTTTACTTCTCGGGTGTTGGAGTCAAACCCGGTGACACTCTCACGATTAAGGCGTGCAGTTTTGCCGTGCCAGAAATCGGCGCGTTCAACCCCGACGCGGTCGGCGGTTTCGATGGGGAGGTTTTCATTGCAGACACCTACGGTCGCGCGCGTTCCACGATCACTCAGTTGGACGCAGTGCCAGAGCCATCGGCATTTCTGATATTTGGTCTTGGAGCCGTTGGCATTGTCGTGCGTCGTCGCGGCAAGGCCTAACTTTGAGTCACTAGAAAACACATTAAAACGCGACACCGCGGCTTGCGATGTCGCGTTTTTGTTTAGTTGGTTTAAGGCTCGTCGTTATTTTTCCGCCTGCCGAACGGGGATCTCGACGGGATTTGGGGGGTTCCGTGAGAGGGTTGGGCCTGGTTGGATTCCTGAGCGCCCGGGGATGGGGCGTGTCGACTGCCGCCGAAGGGTAAGCGCTGAGTGGGCTGCGGGACGACGGCGGAGGAAGGGCTCGCCGACTCCGAGTAGGTTTGGCTTTGAGAGAGGACCGGTGGCGTGAATGAGTTCACTTGGCGGGTGCCGTTTGGTTGGCGTATGGTCTTTTCTTGTTGCGTGTTCGGGTAGCGGTTTAGGTTTTCGCTTCGATCACTGCCACGGGGATCGCGATCGTAGTTGCTAGAGCGTTCTTGAGAATAGGGGCGGTAGAGCTCGCTGTTAGATGAGCGGTCATGAGTGCTGGGTCGTTGCTCGACTTGTTTGGACCAGCTGTAATTCGAACTACGGTATGACGATTCGCGGTCGCGGTAGTTGCTGATGGTGATGTTGGTCACTCGGCTTGGTGGGCGGATGGTGTTTCTGCTAGGGCTCCAACCGTAGGGGTGAGGGGTGCCGTAGACG
Source organism: Akkermansiaceae bacterium (assembly GCA_903837825.1). Taxonomy (GTDB): domain Bacteria; phylum Verrucomicrobiota; class Verrucomicrobiia; order Verrucomicrobiales; family Akkermansiaceae; genus Luteolibacter. The sequence continues at coordinate 9,134 of CAILVZ010000372.1, forward strand.
AAAACCGGGCGATAGCCGACGGGGTAATAACCATTCAAATAGGGGTCGTAGTAGCAGCGGCGATGGTAGTCGTAATAGCTATGGCAGCCTGGGTCGTAGCCCCAGCGGGAATCGCCCGTGCTGATGAAGAAAGAAGTGGAAAACGAGCGTCCGCCATAGCCGTAGCCTTCGCCATAGCCTACGCTGTAACTCGGGTCGTAGTAGGGGTCGTAAGGGGTGTAGGCACAAGAGGAGAATGCAAGCGATGCCAAAATGCCCGCCAAGTAAAACAAAGGCTTCTTCACACCGAGAGCATCGCCATGATTCCAAGAATTTGCGAATTTATTTTCCGAATGGATTGCGCGGTGGCCTTGTCATGAGTTGACAGGAGAGGGGTGGCTTTGGTTTGATGGCCGCCGCAGGCATGATGATTTCTTCAAACGCACCGATTTTGGTCACCGGCGGGGCTGGTTACATTGGCTCTCACACCGTGCGCCTCTTGGCTGGGCAAGGCCGGAAAATTGTGGTGCTCGATAACCTGGTGTTCGGGCACGACCAAGCCATCGTCGATCCCAGCGTGGAGTTGGTCGTTGGGGATGTGGGTGACCAAGCGCTGGTCCGGAGCTTGTTTGCGAAGCACCAGTTTGGGGCGGTGATCCATTTCGCCGCATACGCCTATGTGGGTGAATCGGTGACCAATCCGCTGAAGTATTACCAAAACAACACCGCAGAACCGATCAAGCTGCTCCAGGTGATGCAGGAGTTTGCTTGCAAGGTTTTCGTTTTTTCCTCCACGTGCGCAACCTATGGGGTCCCCAACAAGCTGCCAATCACCGAGACCAATACGCAGAAGCCCATCAACCCCTATGGAATGAGCAAGCTGATGGTCGAACACATCTTAGTAGATTGCGACACCGCTTGGGGGCTTCGCAGTGCTTGTCTCCGTTATTTCAATGCCAGCGGCTGCTCGCCAGACGGTCTGATCGGCGAGGATCATGACCCAGAAACCCACCTCATCCCCCGCGTGATGATGGCGGTGACCGGAGAAATCGATTATCTTGAGGTTTTTGGAACCGACTACGATACGCCGGATGGCACCTGCATCCGCGACTACATCCACGTCGAGGATCTCGCGGATGCCCATGCGCGCGCGCTGGATCATTTGGCGGCGGGCGGCGACTCGGTTCGATGCAATTTAGGCACGGGTGTCGGTGTCTCGGTGAAGGAAATCATCTCCGCCGTGGAAGAGGTCACTGGGAAACAAGTCCCCGTCAAGTACGGTCCGCGCCGTGAGGGCGATCCAGCGATGCTGGTCGCCGATCCATCCCTCGCGAAGGAACTGCTGGGCTGGGTGGCTACCCGCAAGGATGTCCGTGACATGGTAGGTCCCGCCTGGTTGTGGTTGAGCGGTCCGCGCGGTGGTCGGTACCCAGAAAATAAATTGTCAAAGTAGGGGCGATGTAATGGCATTTGCACTTGATGCCGACGACATCCTCAGCCAACGTACCCCTGTCTAAACCCCATGTGCATGCAACCCGTTGACTTAAGAATCGATCCTCAAGCCCGTCGTTCTGGCTTTACTCTCCTTGAGACCGTGATTGCCATCGGTGTCTTGGCGGTTCTCCTCACTGGCTTTTTGGTGGTGTTCACTCCAGCCACCGAAGGGATCCGCAAATCGATCAATGTTCAGCAGGCAGACCGCCTCGTTTCTGCGCTCGAAACCGAACTGATTGCAGGACGCAAAGTCACGGCTGCGGGCGACATTCCATTCGATATGGCGCTGAACCGGATCAAGGAAAGCTCCGAAGCGGACAACGCGGTTTTTGTTTACCAGTATCGTGGTGATCTCTCGAAGACGCCCCGCGATGACAAGACGCTCTATCCATGCCCTGCAATCACTGATAAAGTTGCGGGCAAAGATTATGTGGTCGTTCCCATGATGCGTCGCCTCACCGAGACGTTTTTTGGTGAAGATTTGAAAGCCATTGAGGGGCCGTTGTTCTTGGTGAAGTGCAAGCAGCTCGTTTTTAAGGGTGGCGCACTTGTCGCGGACACTCGCCCGGAGGGAGTCAGAAAGTTGCTCAACCCAAAGACTGGCGTGGAAGTCAGTGCGACGCAGTTTAAGGCAGAGGAAGCAGTCATACCATTCGCGGCAGAGTTTTACTTGGTTCCAACCAATTCTTGGGCCTATTTCTCCACGGCAGGAAAGAAAGCAACGCCTGCATTTGCCACCAAATTTGCTGCCTTGAAGACTCCGGTTTTCACTCGGAATCTTGCCGTGCGCATGTAATCCCATCATGCTTTTTTTACGGGGAAAATCCGACCAATCTGCAGGCTTTCTGACTTGTCCATGTCCACATTTTCCCTTGCGAAATCAAGCAAACCCAACCATTTTAACCTAAACCCGATTCGCAAATCATGAAGTTTTCAAAATTGAGCGGTGGTCTCAAACATTCTGACCGAGGATTCACCTTGGTGGAAATGCTGGTGGTGATTGCTATCATGGCGATCCTCATGACGGCTGGTGCGATCGGCATTGGCAGCATGGGCGGCAAGGGGGTGACCAGTGGGGTGGCTTCTGCGGAGTCGATGTTTGAAGAAGCGCGCACCATGGCCGTCGGACAACGGACGAAAACGCGGATCCTTGTGGCGAAAGATTTAAAAAACAATCCAGCGGATAACCTGCGTCGCATTTTGATTGTTTCAGCAGAAATTGATCCCGTCACGTTGCTGCCGAAGTCGCCAACCAATTGGATTTTATCGAGCCGCGGGGTGACTCTGCCCGATCAAACATTTTTCAGTCAGACGTTTAGCAAGAAGGATCAGGACAAACCAGCAGCCATCGACACCATGACTCTGTCGAATGTGAAGACTTCCTATGTGGGTGATTACTACTACTACGAGTTCAACGCAGAGGGGATTTATTCACTAGGAGCGTCCGCGCCATCCACCTTTGTCATCGGGGCAGGGATTCGTCCGCCAAATGCGGCTGCTACTGTTCAACCTAAAGTCGCTGGGTCTGGAAGGCGTGACTTTGGTGGCTTCGTCGTTTGGCGAAATGGCTGGGTGTCGGTATTCCGCAGCCCAGATCAGATGGACTCCTCGATCGCCTCAATCAAAGCCGGAACCACATTTTAGACCATGAGATTTTCACGCATCGCTCGCCGCGCAGGATTCACTCTAATGGAGTTGATGGTCGCCATGGCCATCACATCGATCATTGTCACGGTTCTCGTTTCAGTCACTTCGGTGGCGCTTGAGACATGGAACCGCAGTCGCGCTGAACTGCGTGCTTCCCACATGGGCAAAATGGCAGTCGACTACATGGCTCGCGATCTTGAGGTTCTGGTCACTCGCAGTGGTAATACCAACGATTGGTGTCAGGCAATTCTGGATCCCGAGCTTTCGACGTATGGCGATTCCCTCGTGAGCTCGAATGCTTCGCGGCTTATCTTTTTCACTGGAGCCACCGACCGCTACGATGGGAACGCAGGTGACCCCACACTCGATAAAGGGGGTGACGTTTCTTGTGTCGCGTATTTGATGCGATTCCGCGATCCTGTGAATTCGAAATCTTTTGGTTCGAAATTTAAAACCTATGTTTTGAATCGGAAGCTGGTCGATCCGAACACCGCCTTCACTCAGTTGCTGGGAGCAACCGATTCGCGTGATCCGGCCAAGTACTTGGATCCTTTGTTTGCGGGATTTTATTCTTCCGCGACCATCTCCAATAAGCCCAATTTCCTTTGCGAAAACATCTACCAATTCACGCTCACGTTCCACGTTCAGACCTCAGATACCACGAAAACCCCAGCGGTTTTGACCAATATTCCGGTAAGGATGGGGGCTAGCAGTGATGCGGTACAAAGTTTTCGGGTAACAGGAACTGGGATTGTCACAGATCCGCCAAATCCTCTGGTGGCAGCAGGTCGCCTCAGGGCAGTTGAGATTTCTGTTACGGTGATTTCAGACTTTGGCATCGATCAGCTCAGCAAGCGCAAGTTTGCGAATGCGAGCAAGCAAGCGGAGTTTCTTGCGAAGAATTCCTATCAGTACACCAAGGTGGTTCAGGTTCCTGGGATCTGATCTGAGGGTGCGTTTTGCACCATCGAACGATGACACCGCAGGGGTGAGGTCGGCCACTCGATGATTCATGCTCGACGCCGAGGTGCCGCCCGTGCTGGGTGGTGCTTGAAACCTTTGATTTGAATCATGCCCGAGCTTCCTGAAGTTGAGACCACCCGACGCGGCATCGAGCCGCATGTGGCCGGCGTGCGAATCAAGGAACTGATTGTTCGGCGCCGAGACCTTCGTCAGCCGGTTTCCCGCGACATCATGAAGTTGGCGGGGTGCTGTATTCTGGGTGTATCGCGGCGATCGAAATACTTGCTTCTCAGCATCGATGACGGCTCGACGGTTTTGATTCATTTAGGGATGTCGGGAAGCCTGCGGGTGATTGATTCGGCAGAGGATTGGAAAAAGCATGATCATGTGGGCATCACGCTAGCGAGTGGCAAGCAATTGCGGTTTCACGATCCTCGGCGCTTTGGATTGGTGCTTCGCCTCAAAGGCGAACCCATGGAACATCCGCTGCTGAAGGACCTAGGTCCAGAGCCTCTGGAACGTGACTTCACCGTTGGACACCTCCAGGCGGTTTGCGCTGGGCGGGCCACGGCCATCAAGGTGGTGATCATGACTGCGAAGCATGTGGTGGGGGTAGGAAATATCTATGCATCCGAGGCCTTGTTTCATGCGGGGATTCTGCCGCAAATCCCAGCCGCCCAACTTTCGAAGACCCAGGTGGGCAAGCTGGTCGCGTCGATCCGCAAGGTTCTGGCGGCGTCGATCAAGGAAGGGGGGACAACTTTGCGTGACTTTCTGAATTCCGATGGGCAGCCAGGCTATTTCAAACAACGTCTGTTCGTGTATGGGCGACAAGACGCGTTTTGTCGGAAGTGTGGCACCTCAATTTGCCATGAGGTTCTGGGACAGCGGGCGACCTATTGGTGTCCGAAGTGCCAGAAATCGTGAGGCGGGATCCAATTGAATGCCGATGGCTTCAGCTCGCAAAGTTCGCAGCTGGCACGACTATTTCCCTTGGCGAATTCCAAGTCTGAGAATAAAAACGGGCCGCCATGACCCGCTCATCCATTGAATTTGCCGCCAAAGTTTACATTGTCGCTTTGATCATCGTCTTCATTTGGACGGTGACGAAGGTTTTGGCGCAAATCGGGCTGATGTGATCGGGGCAAGCCCCCCGTCGGCTGCGGAACCATTCCCGGCCCGATGGCCCATGGCTCGAGTTTCCTGAGGAATGTAGACAACGCGAGTTCATCGCTCCGCTCCTTGTGGGATGGGTCGTTGAGATTTCCGTCGAGCTGCCTTCTGGATTTCGGCTTTTGCATTCGACATTGGTCAAACTCATGGCAATTTATTGAAACATCCTCACCTTTGATTCGTTTGATCTCCATGACCATGCCCCGCCTTCGAAATGCAATCGCTTCAGTCGCATTTTTCTCGGTTACCTGTTTCGCAAATGCGCAGCAGGCAGACTTCAACGAGGTGGGGAGGCAAATGGCGATCATGTTACAAAATAGCCACTTTGCCAAATTGCCATTTGATGAAGAGCTGAGTCACCGGTTTTTAGAGGATTATCTTAAGGATCTTGATTTCCAGCGGCTGTATTTCACGCAAGAGGATGTCGATGGGTTCAAGGCCAAGTTTGGCGATGAGATTCATACGCTTCTCTTGAAAGGGGCAAGCATGCCGATTGCGACCGAGATTTACGATTTGTTCGAGAAGCGTGTGGAAGAGCGGGTAGCAATGGTGGAAACGCTATTGAAAGGCCCTGAGTTTGACTTCAACACCAACGATTCGGTGATGCTCAGCCGCAAGGATGCCCCATGGCCAAAAAACGAGAAGGAGGCGGTGGATTTGTGGCGCCTGCAGATCAAAGAGGCGGTATTGGGCGAGACTTTGCGGCGCCAGTTGCTCACCAAGCTCGCTAAGGAACAAGGGAAGCCTGATCCAGGAAGCGACGATCGGCAGCCAAAGGAAAAGGTCTCACTGCGGTACAAGCGATTTTTGGCCAGCGTGAAAGATGTGGATGATGAGGAGGTCGCGAACTACTTCCTCAGTGCCATTTCGCGAGCCTATGATCCTCATACGGATTACATGAGCTTTCGTGAGATGAACCGCTTTCGTGATGGAATGAAGAACGAGCTCGTGGGCATCGGGGCCTTGCTTCAAGGCGAAGAGGATGGTGCCACGAAGATCATGGGGATTGTGGTCGGTGGACCTGCCGATCGTGAGGGGACTCTCAAACTCAATGACCGCGTGGTCGCAGTCAATGCCCTGAACACGGGCAAAGCGGAAGACATGGTCGACATCATGTTCATGAAGATCGACAAGGTGGTTGATTTCATTAGAGGCAAAGAGGGTACTTCGGTGGCGTTGAAAATTGAGCCAGCGAATGCGGCTCCGGGGCAGACGAAAATTCTAGTGATTCAACGCGGCAAGGTCGAGATGAAGGACGAGCAAGCGAGCGGTGAAGTGATCGAGTTGAAATCCGGAAAAGGCGTCAACCACCGTCTGGGCGTGATCACGCTGCCTTCGTTTTATGCAGACTTTGAGGAGGGTAAGGTTAGTTGCGCAACCGATGTTGAGAAGATCCTCAAGCGTTTGATGGATGAGAAAATTGAGGGTCTCGTGCTTGACCTTCGCGGCAATGGTGGCGGATCCCTTGAGGAAGTGCGAAGGATGACAGGGTTTTTCATTGAAGCTGGGCCAGTGGTTCAGGTGAAAAACACGCTGGGCCAAGTGCAGGTGAAAGATTCCGATGCCGGCAAACCGATTTACACGGGGCCGATGGTCGTGATGACGGACAAGAGCAGCGCGTCGGCCAGTGAGATTCTCGCTGGAGCATTGCAGGACTTCAATCGCGCGGTGATCGTCGGCGATTCATCGACCTTTGGCAAAGGAACTGTCCAGCAGCCGATGGATATTGGCCGGATGTTGCCGCTCTTTGCTGCTAGAAATCGTGCGGGGTACTTGAAGGTTACCATCCAGAAATTTTATCGTCCTTCGGGGTCTTCGACTCAAATGGATGGAGTAAGCGCGAATGTGGTGCTGCCAAGTTTGGTGGATGCGTTGGACGTCGGGGAGGCCTTTCTCGATCACTCATTGCCACACGATCTGATCCGTCCAGCAGGCGATTTCAAGCCGCTCGATGCGCAAGCCTTGTTTATCCCTCGCCTCAAAGAGATGAGCCAGAACCGTTTGAAGTCCTCCAAGGATTTTGACTACATCATTCAAGATGTGATCAAGACGAAGGATCGCGTGAAGGCAAATCGGCTTTCGCTGAACAAGGCCACTCGTGAAAAAGAGTTAGAGGAGTCCGACAGCCTGCAGAAAGAGCGCAATGCAGAGCGTCGGTTGCGGTTCGCAAAGATGAACGAGGAGGATAAGAAATCGTGGTCTTTCTATAAGCTCAAGCTTGAGGATATTGATACCAACGCGAAGCTGAAGCCCTATGATCCCTCGGATGAAAGCGGTGCATACATGCGCCGGGCGAAGGATGAAGCTGCGGATTTGGACGAGACTCCGAAGTGGCCAACGGGGTTAGACCCAGTGAAACGAGAATCGATTTCGGTGCTTAAGGATCTCGTTGGTCTCACCGAGAAGGCTCGCATTGCGGGACTGTCCAATGGATCTTCTGAAGGCCGCTGATGTCGGAGGTTGCGGAAAATCTTCTAAGCGTCAGGCGGAGGATACAGGCGGCTTGCTTGCGAGCTGGCCGAGATCTCAGTGAGGTGGAGCTGATCGCGGTATCTAAGACTTTTCCGGTCGATTCCATGCGGGATGCGATGGATGCTGGCCAAGTCACATTTGGAGAAAGCCGGTTGCAGGAGGCAGAGCCTAAAATCGAATGCCTCCCTGGGTCGTTAAAGTGGCATTTCATCGGCAGTGTCCAGCGGAACAAGGTGAGAAAACTTCTCCCGCACTTCGGCTGGGTTCACGGTGTGGACTCTGCAAAGCTTGCGGTCTACATGAATGAAGTGGCGGGCGAGCTCGGGCTATTCCCCAAGGTTTTTCTCCAAGTGAATGTGGGAGAGGAAGTTTCAAAAGGCGGTTTTGAGGTGGATGCGTTGCGAGCGGAGTTGGATGCCATCCTGTCTTTTGATCGGCTTGAGATCATGGGTTTGATGTGCATCCCGCCACCTGGGCCTGATGCAGCATCTTCACGCCCATGGTTTGTTAGACTCCGTGAGTTGAGGGATGCTCTGGAAATAGATTTCGGGGTCAAACTTCCCGCTCTCAGCATGGGAATGAGCGATGATTTTGAGGTGGCGATCGAAGAGGGCGCAACTCATGTGCGAGTGGGATCGGCGATTTTTGGAAAACGCCCACCGGCTTCGATTCTGTTAGACTAGTCGATCGCAGAGTGTGATTTCCGATCTTTTTTTAGCCTGTTAGGCCAGACCAAGTCCAAAGCCCGGGATCAAGTTCATGCTGAGCGGCCTTAGTGATCTGCTTGGGGTCGGAGCCATTTCTGAGTGCTGCGAAGATGGTGGACCCAGAGCCACACAGCAATGCGGCAGCGATGTCGTCTCTGGTGAGAAGCCATTGCTTCAACTCGGCAAGGAATCGGTGTTTTTCAAAAACGGGGCGTTCAAGGTCGTTCGTGAGTTGAATTCCAGCAAATTCTTGGGGGGCGTAGTGGATGCCCGGGATTTCTTGTGACTGAATCCAGCGGCGGTAGGCATCAGGAGTTGGGACTCCAAAGGCGGGTTTGAGTAATAAAATGCGGAAAGGCTCAGGGGAAGGGGCAGCTGTGATTTTTTCGCCTCTTCCAGTGCAACGGGCGGCACCTGGCAGAAGAAAGAATGGCACGTCCGATCCCAGCGATGCGGCGATCTCTTGGATTTCTTGCTTGGCGAGTGGGCTGCCATGAAGTCGGTTCAAACCTAACAGAGTGGATGCCGCATCACTGCTGCCTCCACCGAGGCCAGCACCGTGAGGAATGATTTTCCGAAGCGTAATCCGATAGTTGGCGGGCAGTCCAGTCGCCTCTTGGAACTGCCGAACCGCCTTCACCACGAGGTTGTGTTCGTCGCTTGGGACGCTGGGGTCATCGCACCCAAACGAAAATTCATGGCTGGCATCAAACTGGATCTCATCGGCCAAGCCCGGTAATTTGACCATGAGGGTATCGAGTTCATGGAATCCATCGTCGCGTTTCCCAAGGATGCGGAGCGAGAGATTGATTTTGGCAGGGGCGTGGAGCGTGAATGAGTTCATGGCTGGGGGTCTAACGTAATCCATGCCATCATGCGGCCTGTTTTCCCAAGTTCTTTCCGGTAGCTGTAAAAGCGTGTTAGATCAGAAGCCGTGTTGAGTCCGCAATCGACAAAGAGGCCAATGCCGATGTTTGCGGCTTGCTTTCCAATGTCGGTAGCAAAGTCGACCTCGTAGTCGGGCGGGCGGATGCAGGGGCTGAGTACTGCGATGATATCGGCAGGACGGGTGCCAAAATGGTCACGCATGGCGGTGAGCGCCTTTTCGAGGATGTTGCCCTCGGTGCCTTTTTTGCCAGAGTGCAGCAGTCCGACGGCGCGTGTCCTGCGGTCGGCGAGCCAAATGGCGCCGCAATCGGCGACATAAATCGAGAGTACGATCCCTGGGTGACGCGAGATGAGGCCATCGACCCCAGGAACCACCGGTAGACCGTCGGGAGCGATGAGGGTCGGGCAACCTGGGACGACTGCAAGATCGGTGCCATGGATCTGTTCCGCGCGCCACCACTCGGTAGTGGAACCCGTTGCATCCTCAATCGCCGCTGCGTGCCATGGCCGAAGTTGATCCATGGCATGATCTCGGTCGCCCGTGATAGGCAAACCGGTGACGCGCTCGATCCAACCCGCGCGAATGCCGGGGATGGAATGGATGGGATCGAGAAAAGAAAGCGCCTCCGTCACCCGAGTAGGATAGCGGAGGCGCTGTGGATTCGCCAAGCGGCTTTATTCAGATGGGGAACTCGCCATTACGCGATGGCCCGTCCGCGAATCGCCCGCTTCGTGTGCTCGAAGGCATCGGCTTGATCTTCATCCATGTCGGCCAAGATGCCGGCAAGGTCATTCGAGATTTCACCCCGCATTTTTGAAACCAGTTCGGTTCCCTTGGCGGTGATGCGGACCATGATTTTCCGGCGGTCTTCAGCGGCATGGGCGCGTTCGACATAGGCGAGTTTCTCCAATCGATCGACTAAACCGGTTGCGGCTGCGGTCGAATGCCCCATCTTTTTGGCAATGTCGGACATCGTGAGATATTCTTCACTGGATAGGTAGGTGAGGAGGAAGAACTGAGGGAATGAGACGTTCCCTTTGTTCAGTTCGGTGGATAGGTTCAGGATGCAACTCCGCTGTGTGAACAGGACGAAGTCAGCGAGACGGTCGGTGTCGACCAAAGTCGAGGTGACTGGGGCGTTGATAGTTTTCATTTTGGCTGGTTGTATGGTTCATGGAATGGGATAATTAATTGATAATTAATGGGACAATCCCATCCATCGTATTAGAGAAGTTATCGGTAACCCGAGAAGTGATCAACTCTAAAACTTAATATTTTGCTCTTTCGAGCGGGGACTTTTTAAAAATAATGGAATCTGAGAGGTTTTGAAAGAAAAGAATTCCGCAAATGTTGATTATTTTTAAAAAACCAGTTTCCTGGAATTTTTTAGGGGACCTGGCTGGGTTCTGGCGCTGGATTCGGCCCTGTTCGGGGGATTTCACGGATCAAGTAGACGGCGTCACCGACTTCGATGAGGCCAGCTTGGACATCGGCAGCTGAGAATTCACCGAGCGATTCGCCGGTGACGAGGAGATTTGCGGTTCGCTGATCTGGGCCGCGGGTGGTGAGGATTTGGCCAGCTTCAAGCTTTAGCTTTCCGTAACTTTGTACCAAAACAAAGCGGCGATCGGCAGGGATCGACGCGACGCGTCCGATCAGTTCAGGGCCATCCGGGGTGGGTTTGGATTTTTCTGAATTTTGGTGGTGGCTCAAGTGAAACTGATATTGATTTAGATGCATCATGTATCTTGTTTGCTGGTGAAAAACCCATTGATGCGGTGTATTTTGGTCAACTCA
>CAILVZ010000373.1 GCA_903837825.1 Akkermansiaceae bacterium
CCAGCCAAGCCAGCCGCCAGCAATGAAAAACCTCAAGGCGAACGATCGAAAAATCTGGAGGCTTCGCTCGAAAAAACCAAAGCCGCCCTCAAATCGACCAAGGCCGAACTCGAGGCCCTCCAATCGGCCTCGGTCGCAAAGTCCACTTTCGATTCGGCCAAATCCGAACTCGTTGCGGCACGCAACTCACTGGAATCCGAGGCCAAACGAATCTCGGTCCTCGAGGCCGACCTCAAAAAAGCCCAAGACACGCTCAAAACACTCAACACTCGGTTGAATGAGCGCGAAAAGGCCCAAAAAGACCGCAATTTCTCGCTCGAAAACGAACTTTCCAAAACTCGCGAGCAACTGGTGATCCTCCAAAACCGCTCGGACGAAACCTCACCTCTCGAAAGCGAAATCGAACGCTTGCGCGAGTCGCTCGCCGTTTCAACTCGCTACGCCGGCGAAATGCGCAAACGCGAGGCTACCGCCATCGAAGCACTCGAAAAGGCCGAGGCGAAAATCGCCAACCTTACCGACCCATCCCGCCCTGCCACGGCCACCACAGCGCGCACGATCGGCCCCGTCGGCGACTCGGATCGCATCGCTGCCGCCAAAGCCGAAGTCATCCGCCTCATGGAGATGAACAAACAACGCGAGGCCGCTGCCCCAGAACCCGCTTCCGAAATCTCAGCGCTCGCAGAGACAATCACCGAAGTTCAAGCCATCGCCGAACCCGCTCCAGAAGCCACAACCATCGCCGAACCCACTGCCTTGGAACCGCAGTCAGAGGAAGCCACCGAGAAAGCTCCTGAAGCCGTCTAATCGACGATGCCGCTCTAACGGAGTTCACCAAAGCGCTTCGCCAAAGTCTGCTTCCGGAACTCAAAGATCGTCCGTAGCTTCGCACGAACGAAAACCGCGTGGGCAATCGCCCCAAACGGGCCGAACCCGAGCCCGTAATGCACGAGGTCACGCATGAGAACCCCGCCCGGGATTTCCTCAAACGTGTGGCGGTGGTGCCAAAATTTGTACGGACCGAACCGCTGTTCATCCACGAAGGCTTTTCCCTTTTCCACCGACTTGATCTCCGTGACCCAAGGCACCCAAAGCCCCGGAAAAATCATCACTTTGTAGGTGATGATCTGCCCCTCATACATCGACTCACCTGGTAGACTGATGATTTTAAATCCAAGATCACCAGGCGTGATCTCATCAAGATTCCTAGGCGAGGAAAAAAATAGCCATGCTTCTGCCATCGAAATCGGCAGCCGCTGTTCTTGCTCAAGGGTGTAAATCGTCATGACTTGCCCAAAAGTTGGCGCGGATCCCTCGGCGCGCAAGCTCAGGATTTTTTCAAGTTCCTTGTGTCGGACACCAGCATCCGCTAATCCATTCCCATGGACTTTGAAACACTAACCACGTGGGCAAGCGAAGAATTGAAAGCCCTTTTGAAAGTCCTGCCGCAGGACATCCAAGACGCAGCAGGAAAAGTCTCGATCTCATTCGAGGAGAAGCCCGGCCAAGGGTCGTCCGATGACCAGCTGGATGGCGACGAGCTCGGGCTTTTCGAGGGACCGGCCGCAATGGACGAAGCCGAGGCTGGCGAACTTCCGCGCATCCGCCTCTTTCTCAGCAATCTCTGGGAATGGGCCGATGAGGAAGAACACGACTACCGCGACGAGGTCGGCACCACCTTCCTCCACGAGCTGGGCCATTACCTAGGTTGGGACGAGGAAGACCTCGCCAATCGGGGCCTCGAATGAAAATTCACCATTCAAACAGGATACGGCTTGGATGCTCGCCCAAGATCGTCCATCCTCCGCCCCGTTATGCGCTTTTCTGGCACCTACACCGCACTCATCACTCCGTTTCGCAACGGTAAAATCGACGTTCCAGCCTACCAAGCGCTCATCGAGCGCCAAATCGCTGCAGGCATCGACGGCATCGTACCCGTCGGAACCACCGGAGAATCGCCGACCCTCGACAGCGACGAGCACATCGAGGTGATTCGCCTCGCCGTCGAATTCGCCGCTGGCCGCTGCCAAGTCGTCGCAGGATCGGGCGCCAACGCAACCGCTGAAGCCATCGAACTCACGGAAGCCGCAGAAGCTGCAGGCGCCACGGGCTCACTCCAAGTTTGCCCGTATTACAACAAGCCTTCACAGGAAGGTCTCTACCTCCATTTCAAGGCGATCGCGGAATCCACCCACCTGCCCATTATGCTCTACAGTGTGCCAGGACGCTCTTCGATTGAAATCGCACCCGAAACCGCTGCCCGTCTTGCCGCAGATTGTCCTACCATCACCGCGATCAAAGAAGCAGGCGGCTCGGTCGACCGCGTCAACCAACTGGTCCAAGCGCTCCCCGCTGACTTTGCCATCTTGTCGGGCGATGACCCACTCACCCTGCCGTTCATTTCTTGCGGCGCTACGGGATTGGTGTCGGTCGCATCCAACCTCATCCCCGAGACGATCGTGGCTCTGGTCAGGGCCTGCCTCGCCGGAAATTTCCCTGAGGCCCTCGCCCTCCAAAAACAATTCTATCCGCTGATGCGCGGCTTGATGGCGCTCGACGTGAACCCAGTTCCCATCAAAACCGCAGTCGCCCTCCAAGGCCATTGCTCTGACGAACTCCGTCTGCCACTCGCCCCACTCAGCCGCGAAAATACCGCAAAACTCAGTGCGCTCCTGCAGTCATATCAATTGCTCTAACAGGCATCTATCCTCATCAAACCTTCACTAGAACCTAACACATGCCAACTCCAAAACTCTTCGCCCCAGGACCCATCGACGTCTCGAAAGAAACGTTCGCTGCGATGTGCCACCCGATGATCGGCCACCGCGGATCGGACTTCGAGGCCCTGTACGCATCGCTCCAAACCGGACTCCAAGAAATTTTTGGCACCAGTCGCCCCGTTTTTCTCTCCACCTCATCCGCATGGGGCGTGATGGAAGGTGCTCTCCGTAACCTTGCCCGCAAAAAGGTCCTCTGCCTCTGCTGTGGCGCATTCTCGGACAAATGGCTCGATGTCGCCAAAAAATGCGGATTCGAAGCCGAGGCCGTCCAAGTCGAATGGGGACAAGCCATTGACCCCGAAGCAGTGCGCGCCAAACTCGCAGAAGGTGGGTTCGACACCGTCACGTTCATCCATTCGGAAACATCAACGGGCGTGCTCAACGATCTAACAGGAATTTCAAAAGTGGTGAAATCCTTCCCCGATACGATGCTCATCGTCGACACAGTTTCTTCGCTCTCAACCATCCCAATGGACATGGACACCCATGGGATCGATGTGATGCTCGCTGGCGTCCAAAAGGCGCTCGCCCTCCCTCCTGGCCTCGCGGTTTTCGCCGTCTCCGAAGCCGGCATGGAACGCGCCAAAAGTAACTCAAATCGCGGATACTACTTTGACTTCCTAGAGTTCGCCAAAAACGCCGCAGTCAACAACACCCCGTCGACCCCCGCCATTTCCATCCTCTTCGGCCTGCAACACATCCTCGGCGAGATCGCAAAGGAAGGCTTCGGCCGCCGCCAAGAGCGCCATGCAAAAACCAACGCAATGATCGCCGCGTGGGGCGCACGTCGCGGCTTCGAACTCTTCGCTCCTGAAGGCCGACGCTCATTCGCCCTCACCTGCTTCAAGACTCCCGATGGCTTCGATCTCTCTGGGTTCATCAAAACCCTAAAAAATAAGCACAATTTCCTCATCAACGGTGGATACGGCAAAATCAAGGGTCTCACCTTCCGGATCTCAAACATGGGCAACGAAACCGAAGCATCCATGCAGGAACTCATCGACGCCATGGACGATGTCCTCGGCTAAGCCGACTCGATTATTCAAAAATCCAACCAAAATCTCACCAATCCCCGACTTCCGCATTGATTTCGATGCAGAGCCCGCTTTGATTGTTCTTCGCGCCTCGAAAATTCACACACCATGTCCGCAGACCTCCAAGAATCGTCCGTCCCGCTCGCTGAAATTTCCCAGGGACCCAATGCATTTGAGGCATTTCTCGACCGAAATCAGAAAAACATCGTGATTTTCGCGATCGCGCTGGCGATCGCGGGTGTCGCCATCGTGGTTTACCGAGGCGTGGAAACCAGCCGCCAACAAACCGCTGGAGCCTCACTCACGAAGGCCGAGGATCTCGCTGCCCTGCAATCGGTCGTCATGGATCATCCGAACACACTCGCTGCTGGAAGCGCAATGGTGCTTCTCGCCGACCGCCAATGGGCAGCCGGAAAAGGTGACGAAGCCGTCACAACACTTGAAAAATTCATCAGGGAATCCCCCGCCCACCCGGCAATTTTGACGGCAAAAGCCAGCTTAGGCTCAAAATTGATGACTCAAGGGAAAACAGTTGATGCCGCAAAGATCTTCGAGGCGCTCGCATCAGATCCTGAAGCATCATTCATCGCACCGTTCGCCCTCATTTCCCTTGGCGACATCGCAAAAAATGCCGGCGACATTACGAAGGCAGAAGCATCCTACAACCGAGTGAAAACCGACTTTGCCGACAGCAACTTCGCAGAAGCTGCCAATCGTCGCACCGCAACACTCAAGACCAAGGCCCCTACCGAAATCGACCCTCCGCCGGCTCCACCAAAGTCTCCAGCCCCTCCAGCCCCTCCAGCCCCTCCAGCCCCTCCAGCCCC
>CAILVZ010000374.1 GCA_903837825.1 Akkermansiaceae bacterium
ACCTCGAGCTCGGGCATGGTCGATCTTAACGGTAGAGAATTGGCCTGCTAGATTTTTTGAGTTTGCTTGACAATAAGGGTGTTTTAAGTGTCTCTGGAACCATCAAATGGCGAAGCGACCCACGGCGAGTGTCAAAATGACGCGCTTGGAAGCCCGGACACGGGTGATCCGAGGGGCTGGGCGTTTTGTTTTCATGATGTTCTGCACGGCCATTGGATTTGTCGTGGTGGCCACTGCGGTCCCGCAGCATCGAGAGGTCGAGCGACTTGAGGCAAAGGTGCGCCTTGCAAAAGGGCGGGAAAAAAGTGTCGAGGAAGAGGTGGAATACCGCCAGATCGAGTATCGTGCCCTTCGTGAGGATCCGACGTTTTTAGAGATTCATGCTCGCGACCGGTTAGACTACTACCGCCAAGGCGAGCGGGTACTCAAGTTCCGCGATTCGCGCTGATGTTTCGCCTGTTGGGTATTGGGAGTAGTTCCGGTTTTGGCGCTTGGCGCCAACGTGAGGAGCATCTATCTATAAGTCATGCGCAATGATATTGAGCGGATTTTGATCGATGAGGCAGTGATTGAGAAGCGCCTCGATTCGATGGCGTTTGACATTGAGCGGGATTTTCCACAAGGCACATTGGTGGTCATCATCCTTCTCAAAGGAGCCCTTGTCTTCGCTGCTGATCTGCTCCGCCGTGTGCCTCGTGCGCTTGAGATCGAGTGCCTCAATGTGGCAAGTTACCATGGTGGCGTGGAAAGCTCCGGCAAGGTCGATTTCTTAGATCGCCATTTCCCCGAGGTGAAGGGGCGTCATGTGTTGTTACTCGATGACATCCTCGATACAGGGCGCACGCTCCATGCAGTTTCCGAGAGGTTGATGCAAGAGGGGGCAGTCGCGGTGCATACCGCAGTCCTGTTAGCTAAGGATAAATCTCGGGCTGAAGAAGTGAATGCCGACTATGTTGGCTTCACCATCGGCGACGAGTTTGTGGTAGGCTACGGGTTGGACTACAATGGAAAATACCGAAACCTGCCCTATGTTGGGGTGCTCAAGCGATCTGCTACTACCGAGGGGTAATCCATTCGATGGGGTTGATTGGCTAAAGCCATCCTGAAGCGCTAGCAATCCTACCCGCTTCCATTCGACTTTACTTGGTCAGTGGGTTGGGGCTCCATCGGTCGCGTCGGTTGATGCGGCCCGCATCGAATCGCAATCCACCATCATATCGGCAAATGGGCGATTGAAAGGTCTCGATGTTCGGACGAGATCGTTTTTCGCATCTTGCCATGAACTGAACGCTTTTTGAGCATAACTTTCCTGTTTCGCGGGCTCTCCCGCTTCACGTGCTGAGACAGCGATCTCATAGAGGTATTCTCCTTTGAAGCTCTTCGCCATGAATAGCGACTCGTTGCCGCCTTGTAGGGAAATTGCGTGATCGTACATCCCCAACGCTCCAGATTCATCTCCAGCCCATCCAAAAATGTTGGCAAGCTGAAGTGCTGCCCCAGGGTCGTGCTTCCACGTGGTGCATACATGGAGGATTGGGGTTTTGAGGGCTACCGCCCAAGTCTCGCGAGCCTCTTGGGTTTGAAAATCATAGATCCGAGTGATTGCCGCACTTAGCATCTCGCGGTCAATTCCAAGGTAAGGATTGGACTCTAACAATCTGAACAAGCGGATAAAACGATCCGCATGCGACAAGCGTGATGAATGCCAAATTGGAACCCAAGCATCTTGGAGAACTCGAGTCAATTGAACCCCGAAAATCAGTGAGGGGATCGCAAGGCCAAGCATGCCTGCGGACCGAAACCAGGCCAAACCAAGCGACAAGTTTCTGGGTTCATCGATCAACACGCGGCCTTGAGGACGAGACTTTTCGGTCTCAATGGCCTCGGTGCATTTTACATCGATTGCGATTACGCTTCTTTTTAGGGCTTCTGCATCACCCTCTTTTTTCCAGTAAAGCACGTCATACCTTAGCTCGAGCCACTTTTCATCTTTTGCGTGCACCAATAGTCCGGTCAAGGCATCGAGTGAGGCTGATTGGCCTGCAAGAAAGGCGGACGCATGACTCTTAGCTGGTATCAGAAAATCATCGAGGCTCAACTTACTTCGAGAATCGATGATGATTTGGCCTCCCGCCAATGACTTCTTGGGTTTCCACAGCCCGTGGCTGATACGGCCTAGAGCGAATCCTGCAATCAAAACCAGAGTGGCGTTGTGAAACACAAAATCAAAATTTGACTGTGCCAATAATCCCGCCAAGCCGATCGCCTCCCAGCAGGCTCCTGATGGCTTCGCTTCGCTCGCGAAGTTCCATAAGCCTCGGGCGATCGGCCAGATCAGGAGGATCGCGATCAATGCCAATGCAGGGATGCCGTAATCAACGAGCAACTGCAATGCCTCGTTATGGACCATGACTGGCTCGGAACCCAACCCATCGATGTGCTGAAAAACATTCCAGCTAAAGCTCCTCGCCCCGCCGCCAACGAGCGGGTTTTCAGCCATGATTTTCCAAGCCGCTTCGTAAAAAGAAATTCTGCCACCATCGTTGAGCGATGCCCCTGCATCGAGCCCGCGATGGCTACCAACCATTGGGATTAGAAACTTGGCTGCGTCGAGTACGCCTACCACCATGACCACTGCAGGAAGCCAGCCAATCATCGAATAGTTCGAATGTCGGAATGCCCTCATCAGTAAAATCAGCAGCGCCAGCGCCAGCATGACCCCAAGCGAAAAATTTCCTCCGCGGGAGAGACTCAATGCGGTTGATGCAATGGCGCTGGCGAGACCAAGCATGTGAAGAACCTTCAACCGGGAAGACTCCTTCCATGCCTGCGAGATGAGAAGACCCGTAGTGATCAGGCCGAAGCCAGCCGCGTGGTTGTAGTGGGCGAAAACGCCAGCGGGAAATTGGCGGACACCATCTGGATAAAGTAGGTTCCAGCCGGGGTGGGACGTCTGGAATGCCATGCACCCTGCATTGGTAAGCGCGAGCAATGAAAGCCCGACAAAGAGTGCTCGTGATTGGGGCTGATCCGCAACCCTCCCTAGCAGATAGCCCAACGTGGCAAATGCAATCAGCGACAGGTCATGGAAGGATTCCGAGAGAGCCGGTGAGGCTACAGCGCGGAGGCCGAGTAAGGCCATAGTTATTAAAAAGGCAATGGAGTGAAAACCATCGCCCCATGATCGCCTGAAATTTTGCCCAAAGACCGTCCAGAAAGAAGCCGCTGCAGCCATGCTTAATCCCGGTCCCCAGTTGAGGATATTTGTCGTGCCTCCGAAAACGGCAACAACGGGAAATAAAGCAGTGCAGAGGACGACTCCCGTGGCAGCAATTCCCTTTCCAGCCTGAGCGTAAAGCGTCATATCGCCTAGGATAGGGGTTGATTGACCTTTGTGGATTGGGCGGAAAAGACAGGAAAATCAGCAATCAAGATCGTGTAGCTCTGGTAGCCACTCCCGGTATTAGGAAACTCCTCACTCCATTGAGTGCTTAGTCGCTTCAGCGGCGGCGGCGTGTCAGACAAGCAAAACCACCAAGAGCGATTAACATGTACGAGCTTGGCTCAGGCACTGCGCTTTCAAGCGCCATGTTGTCTAGAACCAAGTAGTTGTCTCCCCAGTTGGTCCCGCCGTCGGAGCTGATCCAATCAATCGCAAAGCCGCCAATGTCTTTCTGTGCATCAGCATTGCGGGTAAAGTCAACGTTCGCAAAGAGCGTTACCGGAGTTGAAGTGGAACCTACAGGTTTAATGGTGGCAGACCACTTCATGTAGTCCAGGTTCATCGTGAGGTCGAGCGTGTAAGCCGCATTCAATGACAGTAATGCACCTGTGTCGTAAGTGCCTTCGGTAGTGCCATTATTTCTCAATATCGAGAAACTGCTGGTCAGAGATGGGGTGAATAGCAAACTCGAGAGGGTATTCCCAGCGGCGCTACTATCAAAAAAGCTGATTCGGAAAGAGTCGACAAAGGTCGAGGAAACGTTTAGCACCAAATCGGTCGTAAAATGGGCCACGGGAAGTGGGCCAGTCGGGGTAAAGCTGGCGGTTAAAGGGGAGAGGGCGTACACGGTTGATGTGTCTTCTCCATCGCCAAAGATTGGTGTTATCCCTCCAACCGCAAGATTTTTGGTGCCAAATGCTGTTGGTGCACTTACGTCGCTGTCCAGGGCGGCAATCGATTCAGTCCCCGCAGGGTTAGTCAACCAGTCCGAATTTTGCCCTTCGAGGCTTAAGAGCTGGGTGTCGTAATTTTCGAAATTTTCAGACCAGATCAGTGCAGCGTGGGCAGTTGCAGTTGAGCAAATCAGTGCGGCAGTAAGGATTTTTTTCATGGGTTCTGGTGATTTTGAATTTAGCGGGTGCGGCGGACAACGACTTTGGAGGCTGCTGCAGCAGCAGGCGCGGTGGATGAGACCTTCGTCTCATTGGCTGACGACTCTTTGGCTGCCAAGCTCATTTTGGCCAATTCTTCTGCTTGTTGTTTGGCCAGAGCAGCTTGGGCGGCCTTTGCATCATCGATCTGCTTTTGCAAGGCAGCAGCCTCGGCGGCTTTCGCGATGGCTTCGGCTTCCTTCGCAGCTTGGGCGGCAACAGCAGCTATGCGATCATCTTCGGCCTTTTTTGCAGCTTCCTCTGCAGCCTTTTTCTCGGCTTCGTCTGCGGCCTCTCTCGCTTTTTTGGCAGCTTCATCCGCAGCCTCTTGTGCCTTTTTAGCGGCTTCGACCGCTTTTTCTTGAGCCTCCTTTGCCTCTTCGTCTAACTTTTTGCGGAGCTCCTCCGCGGCTTCCTTGTCTTTTTGGGTCTGTTCCTCTTGCTCTTTGGCCTCACCATAGTCCACGCGGGTGCAAATGACCGTTACGCCAGGGTCGGCAGTTTTGCCGTTCACCACTGGTGCTTTAGTCCGGGTCGCAGCGGATGCGAAAGATCCCAATAAGATCCAAGCCAGTACGACAAAAGGGGCTTTGGTGGCAGTTTTCATGGAAATTTCTTTCGAAAGAATTTGAGTGTCCTGAGGTGAGGACATCTGAATTGTCCGAGCAAGTCAACTTTTAAAATGATTTTAAAATGATTAAAAATTCCGCCGAGTGATGCATAAAGTCGGGGCGATCGGCGGTCATCACGGGTCACTCACCAGCAGCAAGGGGTGAATCGTAGAAATTTTTCATGATCCACCATGCTTTTTTGCGTTGGCCTTTGTCGGAGATGAGCCCCTTGCGATTCCAGCCATCTTGAAATTCCGGGTGGCAGCGGGTCGGGGAGCGGAAGTCAAAGAGCACCCATGGGCAGGTGCCCCTCAGGTTTGGGATGTTTTTGAACATCCTGAGGTTTTTTCGGTAGATTTCCTCCTGATACTCCTCACTCCATGAGTGGGCGACCTCGGCAGAGCCGTGCTGGCCGTAAAGTGCCTCGCACCCGAATTCCGACAGGATGAGCGGTTTATTCGACGCGACGTCCCAGCGCATTTTCTCGGGGTCGGTCGGAAATGGTGTGTACCAGCCGAAGTATTTGTTCACTCCGACCACGTCGACCGCTTGAGAGACCTTGTCATTGAGCCGCACGGTAGAGCTGGCTGGGTCGTAGGTCGGATTGTCAAAGGCGGCGCCGACCAAGCGGGTGTCGTCTAGGTCATGGGCAAGGGTGATCAAGTTGGTGAGCACCGTGTCGCGGGATTCGGATGGGCGGGTTTCGTTTGCGACGCTCCAGATGACGATGCCTGCGCGGTTTTTGTCGCGGTAGATCATTTCTCGCAACATGGTTTCGGCTTTATGGAGGATGGATGGGTTCGTGAATTCGATGCCCTGCCAGAGTGGGATTTCCTCCCAGATCAAGATTCCCAATTTCTCGGCTGCTCGCACGATGTGTTCGTTTTGCGGGTAGTGGGCGGTGCGGACGAAGTTGCAACCGAGTGCCTTGACCTCGCTGAGAATCATGGCGGCATCGGCATCCGAATAAGCACGGCCCAAGCGCTGCGGGATCTCTTCGTGGAAATTGACCCCTTTCAGAAAGGTTGGTTTGCCATTGAGGAGGAGGTCGCAGCCTTTGACTTCAATTGTGCGGAAGCCGATTTCATCCTTCACCGAGTCTTTTCCGGTCGAGAGGGTGACAGGGTAGAGTTTTGGTGACGAGGGTTCCCAGAGATGGGGTTTGGCTTTGGTTTCAATTGAGACAAAGCCACTTGCATCGGTGGTGAGCGATTGGTGGATGCCAAGTTCTGGAATCGAGATCTCCGCGGACTGGGGCGATTTCACGCCATCGAGTTGGATTGTGGTAGCGATGATGTCGTCGTGGCCTTTTTTGAGCTGGATCTTGTAATCGCGCACAAACACTTGAGGCCTCTCCACCAAGAAAACGTCGCGCAATATTCCGCCGTAATTCCACCAGTCGAAGTTCATCGCCGGGATCCCATCGATCTGGCGGTGGTTGTCGACCATCACGACAAGGTCGTTGATACCGTCCTTGAGTTGGTTGGTGATTTCAATTTGAAATGGGGTGAATCCGCCCTCGTGCCGACCGACCTCGTTGCCGTTGAGCCAGACAGCGGCTCGATAGCTGACGCCAGCGAAGTAGAGGAATTGGCGGACGTCTTTGGTTTTCGTTGCGGTGAAGTGGCGCTGATACCAGACGATGCCCTCGTAGTATTTCAGCTCAGGCAACTGCGAGTTGAAATCGCCTGGCACATCGAGTCGGAGTCCGTCATCGAACGAATACTCTACGAACTCTGAATTGGTTTGCGGCTTTCGGTTCTGATAGAACTTTTTTTGCTCACCTCGGCCGTAAAGATCGATGATCGCGTTCCATTTGCCATTCAGCAAGGTGGCATTTTGGCAGCCGGATGGATGCATCATGAATGATTGTGCCATGAGGTTCATGGTGAGGCATAGCATGGATGAAATGAGCGCCAGTGCTTTCATTGGGTTTGGGTTTGATTGAGTGGGTTTCTTATGAGCTTCTAGTGGATTCTAACGGCGCTTTTTCGGCTGCTTTCTCGGGGTAGTTTCGGTGGATTTTGCCATGCGTTTGGCTTCCATTTCGCGGGTGCGTTTCCTCCAGTCGCGCGGTGCTTGTTTGTCACCAGGTAGAGGGGCGGGGACGGGGGCATGGTAGTCGAATCCACGGAGGCGTTTGCGTTCGAGGCGTTGGCCGATGAAGAGTTCGAGGATGTTGAGGAGATTGAGATCCTGTTTGGGCACGAAGCTAATGGCATCACCTGCTGCCTCTGCCCGCCCGGTTCGTCCGATGCGATGCACGTAGTCCTCAGGGTTCACTGGGAAGTCGAAGTTGATCACATGACTGACGCCATCGATGTCGATGCCACGAGCGACAATGTCGGTTGCAACGAGGACTTGTACGGTTCCGTCTTTGAAGTCCTGCAGGGCTTGGAGGCGTTGTTCTTGTGAGCGACTGGAGTGCAGTTTAGCCACCTTCACGTTGGCCAGTTTGAGAAAATTGGTGATGCGGTCTGCACCATCTTTCATCCGTGCGAAGACGAGAACACGTTGGAATTTCGGTTGCTGAAGGAGCGCGAGCAATAGGGCGTTTTTGAGATGGGTCGGAACTTCATAGATGCATTGGGACACGGTATCCGCAGGGTTGGAGCGCTTGCCGATTTGCACCATTTTGGGGTGGTGCTGAAACCGACGGGCGAGCGACTCGACTTCCTTCGGGAGCGTGGCGGAGAACATTAAGGTTTGTCGGCGGCGAGGTAAAACCTCGATGATTTTCTCGATGTCTGGAAGAAAGCCCATGTGCAGCATCCGGTCGGCTTCGTCTAGGATCAGCATTTCCAGTGGATTGAAATCAAGGTTTTGGCGGCCGATTAAATCGAGCAAGCGACCAGGGGTTGCGACGATGCAGTCGACCCCTTTGCGCAGCGATTTGATTTGCCCTTCTTCTTCTACGCCGCCGAAGATCGCGGCCACTCGGATCGGCAAGCTTTGCCCACAGGTGCGGATGTTTTCCATGATTTGCACCGCGAGCTCGCGGGTGGGGGCGAGGATCAGCGCCCTGATTCCGCGTGGTTGTTGCTGGAGATGAAAGTGGAAGAGCTGATGGAGCATCGGCAGAACGAAGGCCGCCGTTTTGCCGGTGCCAGTTTGAGCGATGGCAATGAGGTCGGCTCCCTGCATGATTTTTGGGATGGCGGCAGCCTGCACGGCGGTTGGGCGGGTGTACCCGACCTTTTGAATCGCACGGAGAATCGGGGTCTCGAGTCCAAAGTTGCTGAACGGCATGGCCAGATCCTAGTCTGCTTGATCGTAGATTGGCACGGAATTAAATCGGTGCAGTGTACAACGTCGGGTCGGCGCCCTTGAGTGCAGTCTTTCCTTGAAATTGAAATCGGCATGTGTCATTCTCTTTGGCTGAATCATCGGCCGTTCTGGTGATTTCTCCCCCGTGATTTGAGTCTTATTCGGCCCAATTTCAAAAGCAAAGCAATGCACGAACCCGTCTCAGCAACTGCCGTGTTGGAGTCACCCCTGACAAAGCAAGTCGGAGAGCTCTTGGCGAAGGCTGGGATTCGCATCAATGGTGAGCGTCCTTGGGATATGCAAATCAAAGAGCCGAGTGTGCTCGGGCGCATCATTTCGCATGGGAGTCTTGGGTTAGGTGAGGCTTACATGGATGGCCATTGGGATGTGGACCAGCTTGATGAATTTTTCGCCCGACTCCTCAGGGCGAGGCTTGACCGTGAAGTGAAGCCATGCCGCCTAATTTTGCCACTGTTGCGTGAGCGCATGCTCAATCGCCAAAGCCGTAAGCGGGCTTGGCAGGTTGGTGAGGCTCACTACGACTTGGGCAATGATTTCTACGAAGCGATGCTCGGTCCGGGCATGATGTATACTTGTGGGTATTGGAAATCGGCAGGGGATCTGGACCAAGCGCAGGAGGCTAAGCTCGAATTGATTTGTCAGAAACTGCAGATCCAGCCGGGCATGCGGTTGCTCGATATAGGATGCGGTTGGGGTGGATTCATGGCCTATGCCGCGGAACATCATGGTGCGGAATGTGTGGGTGTCAGCATTTCACGCGAGCAGATTGATTACGCACGGCGGCGCTATGCCGATCTTCCGTTAGAATTCCGCTTGCAAGACTACCGAGATCTGAGTGGTCAGTTTGACCGCATCGCTAGCATCGGGATGTTTGAACACGTCGGGAAAAAGAACTACCGCACCTTCATGCAGGTGGCGCATCGATGTCTAACGGATGACGGAATTTTTCTTTTGCACACAATTGGGAAAAGTGATTCCAGCGGGGTTACTGATCCATGGATTGATAAATACATTTTTCCAAATGGAGAGTTGCCTGCGATCAGTCAGATCAGCGAAGCGATGGATGGGCTTCTGGTCACTGAAGATTTGCACAATTTCGGGGCGGACTACGACAAGACCTTGATGCAATGGCACGCCAACTTTGAGGCGGCATGGCCAAAATTCGCGAACGTGTTGGGCGAGCGGTTTTTCCGGCAGTGGCGATACTATTTGCTCTCTTGCGCGGGAGGCTTCCGGGCACGGGACCTTCAACTCTGGCAATGGACGCTTTCCAAGCATGGGATTGTTGGTGGGTGTCCGCGATTTGGATGAAATGGGCTAAATTTTAAGGCGATTGGCGTCTTTTACAATTCGCGGGCTCGATACTTCGTCGGTTTGGTTGATCAATTGACCAATTTTACCGCTTGGAAAACTCGACCCGTGTTGGGATGCTCTGCCCATGTTCCTAGGTCTTGATTCATCCACTCAGTCGCTTACCGCTGTGGTCATTGATCCCATCTCTGGGACGATCGCGTGCCAACTCTCGGTCAATTTTGGCAGTGAATTGCCGCATTACCAATCGCCTAGCGGGTTCATTCCAGGTGGGGCGAACGGGGAGGTGCACGCCAATCCGGCGATGTGGCTTGAAGCCCTTGACCTACTTTTGAGCCGTTTATCGGTGGCGACGGATCTCTCGAAGGTGCAGGTCATCGCTGGATCCGGTCAGCAACATGGCTCGGTCTATTTGGATTCCACCTTCGACATACGTCTCGCGGCATTGGATGGGTCGCAAAGTTTGGCTGCGCAACTCTCGCCAGCATTTACCCGTGCAACTTCACCCATCTGGATGGACACCTCGACGAGAGCTGAATGCGAGGAAATCACCGAAGCCCTTGGCGGCTCCGAGGAGGTCTGCCGCCTGAGTGGATCGATCGCCATCGAGCGTTTCTCCGGTCCACAGATTCGTCGATTTTTCAAGTCCGACCCCGCTGCCTACGAGCGCACCGCTCGGATTCATCTGGTGAGTTCATTCATCGCGTCCGTGCTTGCGGGCAAGTCCGTGCCAATCGACTTTGGCGATGGGGCCGGCATGAATCTGCTCAACCTTACCACCCAGTCATGGGATCCGAGTTTGCTGGCTGCCACTGCGCCGGGTCTCGGCGAAAAACTGCTTCCAGCGGCGCTTGCGACTACGATCCAAGGCACCCTCGCCGGTTATTTTGTTAAAAAATACGGATTCTCAGAACAAGCTGTCGTCGCGTTGTTCACCGGCGACAACCCAGCATCGCTGGTTGGGATGGGAGCGACCACCCCAGGCAACGTCGTGATTTCACTCGGAACCAGCGATACCTTTTTCGCTGCCATGCCGGGCCCTAAGACGGACCCTAATGGCTTTGGCCACGTGTTCGGAAACCCTGCTGGTGGATTCATGTCGCTGATTTGCTTCCGTAACGGTTCACTTGCTCGCGAGGCACTGCGTGATCAGCTGGGTTTAGACTGGTCTGCGTTTGATCGTGAGGCGCTTGCGGAAACTCAGGCCTCTGCAGGCACGAACCTGATGCTCCCATTTTTCGGCCCAGAGATCACTCCACGGCACGACTTCATTGCGCCCGTGCTCCAAGGGGACGCGGCGTTCGAATCTGGTGAGCAGCCGGGATTGCAGGTTCGCGCGCTGCTTGAAGGGCAATTTCTCAACATGCGCCTGCATTCCCAGTGGATGGGCGTAAAAACCGAGCGCATCCGCCTCACGGGCGGCGCCGCTAAAAACGACGGGATTGCTCAGATGGTTGCCGACATCTTCCAGTCGCCTGTCGAACGCTTGGATGTCTTGAACTCCGCGGCCTTGGGGGCGGCGCTCATTGCCGCGACCGCCGCGGGATATGATTTGCCGAAACTCCAAGAGACCTATTGCAAAGCAGAAACGGGATCCGCGCTCCAACCCGATCTTGCCCTTGCGGGGATTTATGAGAGTTCCCTCGATCGTTTCCGATCGCTTCTCGATGCGAGTCGCTAAAAAGAACGACTCGCTGAAGTTGACCTGCCCGATTTCCGTGGCTAACCCTTTGACCTGCCGATGATTGACCAATACGCCAACCGCTTTGTTTGTGATCTCGTGGCCTATGAGCCAGGGAAGCCGATCGATGAAACCGCCAGAGAGCTTGGATTGGATCCATCGAAAATCGTCAAGGTCGCCTCGAATGAAAATCCGCTTGGGCCATCACCCTTGGCGAAAATCGCTATGCGGGATGCCCTTGAGGAGGCGCACATCTATCCCGATGGTGGCGGCTACCGCTTGCGCAGCGCCATCGCGGAATCCTTTGGCATGGATCTATCCAATGTGGTATTAGGCAATGGTTCTAATGAAATCATCGAACTGCTTTGCCATACCTTTCTGAACCGTGACGCTGAGTTGATCGCCGCTGAGCATGCGTTCGTGGTTTACAAGTTGATGGCCACTCTCTTCGGCGCAAAGTACGTGGAGGTCCCCGATCCTGGGTTCGTGCATGATCTGGATGCGATGGCTGCGGCGATCACCGATAAGACGCGTCTCGTATTCATTGCGAACCCGAACAACCCAACGGGTACGATGGTCGGTCAAGCGGAGATCGACCGATTCATGGCCAAGGTTCCAGAGCATGTTATTGTGGTATTCGATGAGGCCTACTTTGAGTTTCCTGATGCGCCGCCTGATGTTCTCAAGTATGTGCGGGAAGGTCGTAATGTTTGCGTGCTACGGACGTTTTCAAAAATTCACGGACTCGCCGCGCTACGGGTTGGGTATGGTCTGGCCTCGAAAAATGTCGCCACGCTCCTGCAAAAAGCTCGGCAACCCTTCAACGTTAACTCCATCGCCCAAGTTGGGGCGCTCGCTGCCTTGGCGGATGCAAACCACATCGCGCAAACCCGTGCGGTCAACCGCGCAGGAATGGCGTTCTACGAAGCGGCTCTCGCTGCTAGAGGATTGGAGTACGTGCCAAGCTATGCCAATTTTCTTCTCATCAAGACGGGAAATGGTGATCAAGTTTTCCGTGAAATGTTGAAACAAGGAGTGATCGTGCGTGCCATGAGTGGCTATAAGCTGCCTGATTGGGTCCGCATCTCGATCGGCACTGCACCGCAAAACGATCGTTGCGTCGAGGTGTTAGATGCAGTGCTCGCCAGCCTAAGTGCTCCCCAGTGATCGACGCAATGGAGGCAATTTTGGATCCCGGCGGCACCACGATTGCCGCGATTGCCACGCCCCCTGGCATGGGTGCGGTTTCTTTGTTGCGAGTTTCCGGGCCAGAGGCAATTGCGATTGCTGATGCGGCAACTGGCGGGAAAGCTTCTTCGGCGTTGCCGCGCACCGCTTGCTATTGCCATGTCAAAGACGCGGATGGTCGGGTGTTAGATGATGGTTTGTTAACCGTTTTCCGTGGGTCTAACAGCTACACTGGAGAAGACTCTGTGGAGTTCACCGGCCATGGTGGAATCCTTGTCACCCGCGAGGTGTTAAGTAGATTTCTCGCATGCGGGGCGGTCGCGGCGGGGCCCGGTGAATTCACCCAGCGGGCATTTCTCAATGGCAAGCTGGATCTCACCCAAGCCGAGGGCGTGATGGATCTGATCTCGGCGCAAACCCGCCTTTCGCTCCGTGCCGCCCACAGCCAGCTGGAAGGAACGCTCGGCAAACGCACCACTGCCGCCCGTGACCAATTATTGGAAACGCTCGCTCACCTTGAAGCTTGGATCGATTTCCCTGAGGAGGATATCGACCCCCAAACCGGTGTTCTTTTGCGTGGGCGGGTTGCTGCGGTACTCGATGTGGTCGAGTCGTTGCTTGCCACGGCCGATCAAGGCCGCGTGCTCCGAGAAGGGGTCCGGACGGTGATCTTCGGCCAGCCGAACGTGGGAAAATCCAGTCTGCTCAATCTGCTGTTAGGATTTGACCGTGCCATTGTCAGCAACCTTGCTGGAACCACACGTGACACGATCGAGGAGGTTGTCAACTTGCACGGCATCCCCCTTCGCCTGATCGACACCGCAGGGGTTCGCGAGGCGGTTGATCAGATCGAGATTGAAGGAATTCAGCGCACGGTCCGTCAAATCGAGGCGGCCGACATTCTGTTAGAAGTTGTGGATGCAAGCCAGCCAAGAACTGACGAATTCATTCTCCCTGCGATTTCAACGAAGCGCCTTTTGGTATTGAACAAAAGCGACCTTGGGGAGCATGCCACTTGGGAGAGCACCGAAGCGGTGAGACTTTCTTGTTCGACGGGTGAGGGGCTCGGTGCTCTTTCAGATGCCATCCGTGCGGCACTTCATTTCAACGAGGCCGATTGGGGCGAACACGCGGTTGCCATCAATGCTCGGCATCAAGCAAGCCTGCAAGTGGCAAGGGCGTCGCTGCGGGCGGCTCTCACACTTCTCGATGACGGAGCAGCCGATCCCGAACTGGCCGCCATCGATCTGCGCGAGGCGTTGGACGCACTTGGTGAAATTCCTGGGAAGGTCGACACCGAGGACCTCCTCGGGGTAATTTTCAGTAGCTTTTGCATCGGGAAGTGAGCTGGGCTCAGTCCGCGATCTGCAAAATCCTTGCTTGGTCGAAGTCGTAGGGCGTCAATTCCAGAACCAGCTTCTGATCGACTTCAAAGGTTGCTTTCGCGATGGTCAGCGCCTTCGAGAGGTGAGCGAGGATTTTTTTCCCGTTTGGCAAGACGACCCGGTAGAGGATCGGATTGACGTTTTCCAAAACGATTCCAACGGTGAGAAGGGTGTCATCTGGCATGGCGGGGAAATTTCAGCGGGAATCCCCTCGGGCGACAAGCTCCACCAGCGAAAATGTTGCGTCAGAAATCCATCTCCTGACCAACGACCTTGCTTGACGGCGCGCGGAAGAGCGGCATGATTCCCTCCAGCAACTGGGTATCATGGATTCCAGTCTGCTTGCCAGAATTTCCCGAACCTACCCAAATGCAATCAAGTTCAATTAAGGTATTTGCCGCACTCGGCTGCGTTTTTCTTGCGTCTTGTTACCCCTATGATGAGAGCAAGGACCATCGGCGCCAACCTAGGAGGCCGGTTAAAAAAATGGTTGTCACGCCTGAGGCCCCGGAACTTCCAGAGCAACCGGAATCACCGATCCAATCGGAGGTGGCGCAAATCACCCCGACAGAGACGAAATCTTCACCTGTAGAAACGAAGGCTCCGGCGATGGAGGCAAAGACTCCGCCCGTGCAATCCAAGACGCCAACGGCGGAGACCAAGCCATCAAATGCCGCGACGCCTACACCATCGACTCACCCGAAGGAAAGTCCGAAGCCGCCAGCTCCGGAAAAGCGTCCTGAGTATGCCGTAGCCAACAAGGTTCCTGGAAAGGAAGGTTTTGTCTTTAGCCCTTATAATAACAAAGTTGTCGATGTGCGTGACATCCCGAGTGGGACCTTGGTTCAAGACCCTACCTACACGGGTGCTGGTAAGGGCTACTTTCGGGTTCCTTGATCGCTTTTGATTCTCTCAAGCCTGATCAGAAGAATCGACTGGGTCCGGCACTCTGGACTCGGTCTTTTTATTGTCGATGAAAACGGATTTCCAAAACATTACGATCCTAGGTGGTGGGCTGCTTGGCGGCTCACTGGTACTTGCGCTCGCCGGTTTGGAAAATCCTCCGTGCGTGCGACTCTGGGTGCGGAAATCGGCAACCGTCGATGAGGCGCAGAAAATTGGAATTGAAAAGGTCACCTGTGATTTGGCGGAAGCGATTCAGGATGTGGATCTTCTGATTCTTGCCGTCCCCGTTGGCTCCATGGGTTCGCTGGTGACGGCGGCCTTGGATGCGGGTTTGCCCGATCATTGCCTCATTACGGATGTGGGCAGCGTCAAGCGGGCACCCCACCATTTCATCTTGCCCCTGCTTCGAGGTCGTGAAATCCAATTCATTGGCAGTCACCCGATGGCTGGCTCCGAGCGCAACGGGCTCGCGGCGGCTTCCTCTACCCTTTTTCAAAATGCCGCCTGCCTTCTCACCAATGATGATGCCGCACCCAAGGAGCTGGCAGATGCGCTGGAACAATTTTGGAACACGATCGGCTGCCGGACTTCCTGGATGAGTGCGGTGGTGCATGACGAGCTCGTCGCTCGGATCAGTCACTTGCCCCACTTGATTGCCGCATGCGCCGCCCGCATTTGTCTGAAGGATCCATCCGAGGGTCGCTTCGGCGGAGGTGGGTTGCGTGACACCACTCGAGTTGCAGGGGGGAACCCATCGATGTGGGCGGAAATTGTCACCGAGAATCGCGAAGCTCTCATCGGTCCGATCCAAGAAACCATCACCGACCTGCGCGAAATTCTTGCCAGTCTTGAAAACGGCGACCAAGAACAAGCGCGACAGTGGCTTGATGTCGCCAAAAACCGCCGAGACCCGCTCAATCAGCCTCAATAGCCAATTTTTGCCAATCGTATGTCGCAATTTCGAGTTACCGCCATTTCCAAACTCCGGGCCGAGTTCAGCGTCCCGGGTGACAAGAGCATGTCGCACCGCGCCGCCATTTTCGCTGGTCTTTCAAATGGCACCTGCACGATTCGTAATTTTCTACCCAGCGAGGATTGCGTGAACACGCTCAATGCAATGAGGTCGCTCGGAGCAACCTATGATGTTCTCGATGAACTCGTTGGCTATGGGCCCATCAACTTGCGCATTCATGGGCAGTCGATGAAACTCAGCGCCCCCAGCGAGCCCATCGACTGCGGAAATGCCGGCACCGGCATGCGGCTTCTCGCGGGATTGGTGGCAGGGCAACCCTTCAGTACCGAATTGTTTGGCGATGCCTCGCTGTCATCGCGCCCGATGGGCCGCATCACGATTCCGCTCGGGCAGATGGGGGCTAAAATTGAAACGCTCGGGGAAAAACCTGGCTGCGCGCCACTTCGGGTTCACGCAGCAACGCTCAGCCCGATCACCTACGAGATGCCCGTTGCCAGTGCCCAAGTGAAGAGCGCCGTACTGCTCGCAGGGCTCTTCGCTGAGGGTAAAACCACCGTCATTCAGCCTGCCGAAACCCGCGACCACACCGAGCAAATGCTTGCGTCGTTTCGAATCACCACCACGTGCGAGGGCAATACGATTTCACTCGAAGGCGGCCAAGTGCCTCAGGCTTGCGATTTTACCGTCCCCGGTGACATCTCCAGCGCCGCGTTCTGGCTTGTCGCCGCAGCGGGGATCCCAGATTCTCATCTGCTCATCAAAGACGTCGGCCTCAACCCGACCCGCACGGCGATCCTCAAGGTCTTGAGCCGTATGGGCGCTCGCATGACGGAAATCGTCCATCACTCGCTTGGTGAACCGATCGGAAACATTGAAGTCAGGGGAGGGGTGTTGAGCGGAACGACTATTCTCATCGATGAAGTGCCGAATCTCATTGATGAAATCCCAGTGATCGCGGTGGCCGCAGCGCTGGCCCAAGGTCGTACGATCATTCGCAACGCCAAGGAACTTCGCGTCAAGGAGACCGATCGCATCACAACGGTGGTAGAAGGGTTGCGCGCAATGGGCGCGGAGGTCGATGAATTCGAAGACGGAATGGAAATCGAAGGCGGCAAGCCGCTCCATGGTGCGGTCATTGATAGCTTTGGCGACCATCGCATCGCGATGGCCTTCGCGATCGCCGGACTTTTCGCCAAGGGTGAGACCATCATTCAAAACACGGAATGCGTGAACACTTCCTATCCAGGCTTCGCTCATCACCTCGATGCCATCCTTCATGAACGCAGCAGCGCTTCTGACTTTGTACTTCCTACGCTCGCCACGCCCCATTGAGGTGCCGCTCGAAATACGTTTCGCCGATCTAACAAAACCATCGATTTCACCGTGAGCCAAGATTCATCCACGCCCCATTTTGCCATCGCCATCGATGGACCGGCCGCCTCGGGGAAAAGCACGCTGGCGCGAGAACTCGCCAAACGTCTGGGGCTGGTCATGGTCAATTCTGGAGCGATGTACCGAGCGGTCACTTGGAAGGCCCTTCAGGAAAACATCGACCCGAGTGAAGCCGCCGCAGTCGTTGCCATGCTGAGACGGATCCGCATCGAGTGCGGCGAGAGTGGTATGAGTTCCACCTGCACCATCGACGGCATCGATCCTGGCGACGAACTGCGCAGCGAAGTCATCAATGCGAATGTCTCTGCAGTTTCGGCGATTCCAGAAGTCCGAGAAAAATTGGTGAACCTGCAACGGAGCTACCTCGACCGTACCAGCATCGTGATGGAGGGGCGTGACATCGGCTCGGTGGTTTTCCCCGACACCCCATTTAAGATTTACGTGGATGCGGACGAGGAGGTCCGTGCGGCACGTCGCTCTCTTGCGGGCGAGGTGGATTCGGTATCGAAGCGTGATGCTGCAGACAGCAAGCGCGTGACTGCGCCGCTGGTGGTTGCGGATGGCGCAACGATCCTCGACACCTCTCATCACAGCATCGCAAGCGCGGTGGATGCCGCCATCGAGATTCTCGCGCAACAGGGCCTGAAAAACCCGCAACCTTCCGCATCGAGCAAGTGAAAGATTCTTCCCAAATGCGCTGGGTTTATTGGCTTGGCTGGATGTCATTCGGCGCTGCATTCCGCACCCTTTTCGGTCTGAGGATCATCGGCAGGGAGAACCTGATCAGCGATGGTTCCGTGTTAGTCGCCTCGAACCACCAGAGCTTTCTCGACCCTCCACTCATCGGCAACCTCTACCATACCGAGATGGTTTTTCTTGCCCGCAAGACGTTGTTTGTCGGTTTCTTCAAATGGCTTTATCGGCAATGGAATGCAATTCCTGTGGACCAAGATCGGCCCGACATGGCAAGTCTCAAGACCATCATCCGCAAGCTCAAGGAGGGCCACCGCGTCCTTGTTTTTCCTGAAGGTGCAAGAACGCTCGATGGCAACATCGGTGAAGCGGCGCCGGGGATCGGACTGATCGCGGTGAAATCGGGCGCAGTGATTCAGCCTGTTAGAATTTCGGGTGCGCATGAGGCGTTGCCTCGTGGCTCTGGGCGGATCCGTCTCGCTCGGATCACGGTGCACGTTGGACCTCCCATCCGTTTGACGCCCGAGGAGTTGCAATCTTCTAACAACAAGGATGGCTACGAGCGCATCACCCAACAAATCATGGACGCCATTAAAGCGCTTTGATGATTTTAGTTCTGAGTTCCTGCCATTGGTTCTATTTATCCGTATTTCACTGTGATTCCGACTCAAAATTTAAATATCCGCGGTTGCACTAGGCTCATCGCGCCAAGCGAATTGAAGTCTGATTTGCCGATGTCACCCGTCGCCAATGAGACGGTGGTTTTAGGGCGTGAAGTGATTAGTGGTATTCTCGCTCAATCCGATCCGCGCTTGTTAGTGGTCCTTGGGCCATGCTCGATTCATGATCCCAAGGCAGCGCTCGAATATGCATCCAAGCTGAACGCGCTTCGGTTAGAATTTGAAGATCAATTTTACTTGGTCATGCGGGTTTATTTTGAAAAACCGCGGACGACGATCGGCTGGAAGGGGATGATTTACGATCCTCACCTTGATGGGAGTGATGACATCGAGGCCGGCTTGGAGCAGGCGCGAAAACTTCTGTTAGAAATCAATGAAATGGGATTGCCCACGGCCACGGAGTTTCTTGATCCGATCGTGCCCCAATACATTGCCGACTTGGTAAGCTGGGCTGCGATCGGCGCGCGCACCACCGAGTCACAAACCCACCGGCAAATGGCCAGTGGGCTTTCCATGCCAGTGGGATTCAAGAATGGCACCGATGGCGGGTTGCAGGTTGCCATCGATGCGATGCACTCGGCGACTGCACCCCACACGTTTCTCGGGATCGATCAAGACGGGGCGACCAGCATCATCCGGACCAACGGCAACCCCGCGGGTCACGTGGTGCTTCGGGGAGGTCGTGGTCTAACGAATTACGATGCAGTTAGCACCCTTGAGGCCACTGAGAGTCTTGCCAAGGCTGGCCTGCCGCAGGTGCTGATGGTCGATTGCAGTCACGCCAACTCGGGCAAGCAGCACGGCAAGCAGGAGGAGGTTTGGAAGAGTCTGATTGATCAGCGCATCGCGGGAAGCCAAGCGATTGTCGGGGTGATGATCGAAAGTAACCTTTTTGAGGGTTCGCAGCCGATGGCTTCGAGTCTTTCCGCATTGGATTATGGAGTTTCGATTACCGATGCGTGCCTAGGCTGGGAAGTCACGGAGCGGATGCTGCGGGCCGGATACTCCGCATTGAAAGCTCGGTGAAGGTGGTCGACCTTCGGTAGAACCGCTTAAAGGAACGCGCGGCACTTGCCAAGTCGGTGGTTCTCAGGTTCTCATGGGGGATGGACTATTTGAAGCGAGCTCGCTTTGTGATCGAAACGGAGATCGACGCACTTCGTCAGATGGCGCTCCGGCTCGACCATGCGATGATCGATGCGATTGAAATCCTCCAGCGCACCATGGAGCAGCGGGGCAAGGTGGTCGTGGTCGGCGTGGGCAAGTCAGGGAATGTTGGGCACAAGATCGCGGCAACCCTGAACTCGACAGGAACGACCGCAGTGGTTCTTGATGCACAAAGCGCCTTGCATGGTGATTTAGGCCTCGTTTCGGATGGCGATGCCGTTCTCCTGCTTTCTTATTCTGGGGAGACACGGGAGTTGATAGATCTGGTTCCCTTCATCAAGCGTTTTGAGGTAAGTCTCATTGCACTCACTGGGAATCCGAGTTCGACGCTGTCAAGGTTCTGCGATGTGACTCTGGACACCTTTGTCGAACGGGAAGCTTGTCCGTTGAATCTGGCACCCACCTCTTCATCAACTGCGATGCTGGTGATGGGGGATGCGCTGGCAATGGTGCTGCTGGAAGCGCGGGGCTTCACCGAGGAAGATTTTGCACGATTTCATCCGGGCGGATCCCTTGGGCGGGCCTTGCTGACCCGCGTTTCGGACATCATGCGGATGGGCGGTGAATTGCCGACCGTAGTTGAGGGATGCGATGTCAGTGCTGCATTGGATGCAATGAATCGGGCGCGGGCTGGAGCCTGCCTCATCCTTGATTCATTAGGCGGGCTTGCTGGAATTTTCACGCATGGTGATTTCGCCCGGAGTTTCCAAAAAGACCCCGCGCTGGGAAATCGGCCGGTTGCGGAGTTCATGACCCGTAAACCGGTCACGGTGCAGGCTGATGCGCTCGCGGTCGAGGCTCTCAAAGCAATCGGCAAAAACCGAATCGATGATATCATTGTGTTAGATGCTGCTGGTAAACCTGTGGGATTGGTCGATACCCAAGACTTTGCACGATTGAAGATCGTCTAGCTGCGATCTGCGGCGAGCTTGTTGCACAAGTGTTTCCAGTCGGAGGAGTGTTGCCAGATTGCGGCGACCGCCATCGGCCAAGCGTCGGTGAGAAGGCGTAAAAAAACCGCACTCGGTGAGGAGTGCGGTTTTTGAGAAAAGAAGCTTTCCTGGAAGCGAATTAGCGCTTGGAGAACTGGAAGCGGGCGCGTGCACCGGGTTGACCTGGCTTTTTCCGTTCCTTCATACGAGGGTCACGAGTCAGGAATCCGAGTGGCTTGATCACCTTGCGGTTTTCGGGATCCACTTGAGTCAGCGAGCGAGAGATCGCATGGCGGATCGCAATCGACTGGGATGGCTTGCCGCCGCCTTTGACCACGATATTCAGGTCAAATTTGTTGGAAAGTGAAAGTGCAAGGAATGGAGCGAGAACCGAGTTTTGAAGTTCGATGGTCGGAAGGTATTCCTCGAAGCTGCGCGAGTTGATGGTGATCTGGCCAGTGCCTTCGGTCATCCAGACGCGGGCGACTGCGGTTTTGCGGCGACCAGTGGCGCTGTGGGTGGTTGTAGCGGTCATGTGAGTGAAATCAGTTTCTACAAAAATTAGCGGACAGCGTGAGCGGTCGGTTGTTGTGCTTCGTGTGGGTGGCTTTCACCTGCATACACCTTGAGCTTGCCGAACTGGCTGCGACCGAGGCGTGTCTTCGGAAGCATGCCCCAGACGGCGCGCTCGACGAGGAGAACGGGGCGGCGCTCGCGGACGATGCGTGGGGTCTCAACCTTCTGACCACCGACGTATCCAGAGAAACGGGTGTAGATCTTCGAGGTTTCTTTCGTCCCAGTGAGGACCACTTGGTCGGCATTGATCACCACGACGAAATCGCCGGTGTCAACATGGGAGGTGAAAATTGGCTTGTGCTTACCGCGGAGGAGGCGCGCAGCCTCAACAGCGACTTGACCAAGGACTTTGCCCTTAGCGTCGATCACATACCATTGGCGCTCGACTTCGTGCGGTTTGGCGGAAAACGTCTTCATGTGCTTGTGTAAAAAATGCTTCGATCACGTTTTTCCGTGCGAAGGGGTTGGCAACCTAAAGAGCAGTGTTGAGGGTGTCAACTGGGAAATCTCGTGAAATTGTTTTCTTGGGTTGGGCGGTGTGATTGTTGCCGATAGGCGAGGTAAAAGTGGCGGGAGAGGGGAAGGATCGCATCTGGATCTGAGTGACCGCAGGAGTCACCATTTTCCGCTGGAACCGCCGCCCCCGCTGTCTCCGCCCCCGCCTGAGAAACCGCCGCCTCCGCTGGAACCGCTTCCATCTGAAAAACCTCCTGAACTCCAGCCCCCTCCGTTCCCGCGGCCATAAAAACCGCCGCCCGAACGCCCTCGGAGGGCGCGGCGCAATTTGAGTAGCACGATGATCACGAAAATGGCGGGTATCAAATAGTGGGCGAGTCCATCACTCGTGCGGCCTTTGCCATTCTGGCCTTCCCGATGGGTTTTGCCGGTTCCTTGATATTCGCCCTTCGCGGAGGCGATCATCGCGTCAACACCCGCATCGATTGCGGCTTCCCGGTTGCCTTTGCGCAGTTGCGGGGCGATGAGGTCGAAGATGATCTGCTTGCAACGCGCATCCGGCAGAACGCCTTCCATGCCGAAGCCCGTATGAATCCGCATTTGGTGCTCGGCCGAGAAAATCAGCAACAGCGCGCCATTGTCTTTACCCTTTTGGCCGGGTTTCCATGCTTCGAACAAACGCTGGCTAAAATCAAAGAGCTCTTCGCCCTCAGGGATTTTAGGAAAAATCGCGACGATCACCTGCGAAGTTGTATCGCGCTCGAATGCTTCCAGCTTCTGATCGAGCGCTTGAAATGCGCTGGAGCTGAGCCAGTGTGCCTCGTCACGTACAAAATGGGGCGATGGGCTGGGCGGCAGTGGGTTGGCAGCGCGCAGTTGAGGCAAGAGGCTGAGGCCGCAACCGAGCCAAATCAGCAACCGGGTGAGGCTGCGAAAAGGGCAAATCATTTGGCGGGTGTGGTGCTGCCGCCGAAGTCAAATTTGACGGCAGGTGATTTTTCCGTGCCAGCATCGGACTGGAAATAAGGTTTTTCAATGAAGTGGAACGCTCCTGCCAGCAGGACTGCGGGGAAGGTGCGGATGCTGGTGTTGTAGGTCATCACCGCCTCATTGAAGCGTCCCCGCTCGACGGCAATCCGGTTTTCGGTTCCTTCCAGTTGGGCTTGCAGGTCGCGGAATCCAGCGCTGGCCTTCAAATCCGGATAGTTTTCCGAAACCACCAGGAGTCGCTGCAACGCACTGCTGAATTGTCCCTGTGCCACTTGGAATTTTTGCAAGGTCGCCGCATCGTCGGGTGCTTTGCTCGCGTCGATGGTCACCCGGCCGACGGAGGCTCGGGCATTGACCACCGTTTCAAGGGTGGATTTTTCAAAACTGGCCGAACCTTCCACGGTTTTGACCAAGTTCGGCACCAAGTCGCTGCGGCGCTGGTATTGGTTGAGGACCTGCGCCCAAGCGGCGTTGACCCCTTGCTGTCGTCCAACAAGGCCGTTGTAGGTGCCAACCGCCGAGAGGCCGAGAAGCAACACACCGACGATCAAAAAGCCAATGACACCGAGAAGAATAATCCAAACTTTGCTCATGAAATGACGCTATACCCCAGCGCCAAAAGTGTCGAACACATTCCTGCCACGAGTGGACTCCTGTGCCACCTGAATTCAGGCGATGGCTACGGCAAAACTCAAGTCAGGGTTGGAGGGCGGGCAACCCGTTTCGAAGCGTTTTAATCTTGCTACAATTCATGGACTTGGTATTCTGCAAAGTGGTTTTTGTGCCAATGTGCAAATCCAACTAAAAATCAGAAACGAAACGAATCCATGAAAATCACTAAATTGCTCGTTATGTCCATCGCTGCTTCGTTGCTCGCGGCATCGTGCTGTCCGAACCCCCCGCCTCCAGCAAGAACCACCGTCACCTCATCCAAGTAACAGCGAACTCCAGCACTCCCAGTCAGAGACGATCTGGCTGGGATGCTTGGTTTGAGAGATTGAGCCCCAAGGGCGCCCCGCGAGGTGACGTGGAATCCGCAATGAATGAAATCGTTGTTTGGCAATGAGCTCGATCTAGGTCAGGCTCGTTGCGTCATGATTCGTTTTCTTCACACTCGCATTCGGGTTCGCAACCTTGATGACTCAATCGCCTTCTATGAAAAACTCGGCTACCTAGCGGGGAATTTCAAAAGCTCGCCGGAGGGCAATAGCCTTGCCTTCATGGAATTGCCGGGAAATGACGTGTTCCTTGAGCTTTGCCACTCGCCAGAATACACCGCAAGTTGCCCAGAGGACTTGATGCACACCGCGCTTGGCGTGCCAGACATCCTTGCCTATTGTGAGAAGCTGGAAACAGCGGGCATCGAGATTTGGCCATCCAGCTGGCGCGAGAAATTTTCCTCAGGCGGGCGCAAGATGGCGTTTGTCACGGATCCAGACGGCTACGAAGTTGAAATCCTCGAACGCGCATAGTTGCATCATGGGTGATAAGATTTTCGATCTCGCAAACCCAGCGATCTAACCAACACTTTTTCTCGGGGCCTTCCACCGTCAGCCGTAGATCTGGCAGTAAGTGGGCCGTGGCCATCAATGTTTCGCCAGGCGCTTCGTGGAGCGTGAGGGACTCGACCATTTCAGGCGTGCTCGAAATTCCGGTTAGGTGTTGCAAGGTGCCTCGTTCGATCATGATCACGCTGGATGAAATGTGCTGCGTGTTAGGGAAAATCGTTGGAGGGAAATCTTCGGCTGATACCGTTTCGATCGAGCGAAGTGCGATGAGTTCGTTGCGGAATTCGAGCAGTTGTGAGGAGGTGTTCTGAGGGTCCGCCAGCGGGATGAGAATCGGCAAGGTATTCATGGTGAATCCAGCGGCACCATCTTGGGGTGTACCTGCGCGCAATTGCTCGACGACGACTCTTGAGGTCTCGAAGTGGCGCATGAGCGCTTGGCCCCATGCCCAGATGAGCAGGGCTGGGACGGTGACCCTCGCCGAGGTTGCATATGATTCTAGTTGTGCCGAGATGTCCTGTGTTAAATTCAGTACCGATGATCCCGAATCCTGAGGGTCTTCATTTGGGATCCACTCGATCGGCTCCAAGCCTGCGAATTTCTCGCGGAAGTAGTCGCTTGCTAGGGCGATGGTTTCTGGTGATGGGTTGCGCCAGCGGGCAATGGTTAGGCCCGCGACCTCGTTGCCAGCAATTCTCCTAAAGAAGTCTGATAGAATTCTTGTGATCGATCTGCCATCGAGCAAAGCGTGATGAAAGGTCCAGATGAAGCGTCCTTCCTCGGGCCAGTAAGATGCACGCCATGGCACTTGATGCGGAATGAGCAGTGGGCGTGTGCGGTCAAGCGCGAGCCATGCAGCCAATGACTCTGGAGCGGTATTGCACAGCGTTAGATCGTTTACGGATGTCATGGGCTCCGAGCCTAATGCTTCCGCGCCATCTGTTAGAAAGCGGCGTTGGAGCGCAGCGGTGAGGTTGACCGTGGCGATCCATGCATCGGGGATTCGGCAACGCGCCGGACCTGGTGCGAAGACGATTTCCACCTGCTCCACGTGATGGCCGGAGGTGCCGTCGGCCAAAGAATCCCGCAGCATCAATCGCTGCAAGGGGGCCAGTGGTGGGTTCTGGGGTAATTCGGCAGACATCCTAATCGGGAGATTGGATGGCTTGGGCGTGATCAACCAGTCAAACCGCACCGGACCGACACGCATCAGGGTGAAATCAACGGTTTTGCCATAAAATCGTGCTTTGACAGAGGCTCAATGGAATTCCTGACTCGACTGGGAGCATCAAATCAAGTATGGAATGCGATTGTGAAAAACACTGCCACTTTCCCCCAAGGCATTTCAGTTGTGAAGGAATCCTTTAGGGCTCGTCGGCCGCACGTCGATCCTAAGCCAGTTCCTCGACTCGGCATGGTTGTATTTTACGGAGGCGTTGCGAGTTTTTGGATGATTGCCTCGAATCGATGGTGGATGACGGTGCCGATGGATTCATTTTCGTTGAGTGCTGGCATGTGGTTGCAAGCGACGAACTTGGTGCTCACGACGGCGATTTTGTTATTTTGCGTGTTACGTCATGCCTACAATGGTTGGCGGATTGCTGAAAAGCATCGGTCTGCGGTCAGCGAGCATGCGAGGCAGCAATCTCGGCGCTTGTCGTCACGCGTTCAAACCTTGAGAGAGGAGGATCGCGCTTGGATCGCCCGCGAGATACATGACGAGCTTGGGCAATTGCTTACGGGGATTAAAATGCAACTCCGCTTGGTGGAAGATCGGCTAGGTGATCGTGGAGATCGAACGTTGAATCCGCTCATTGATAAATTGGTAGAGTCTTCGGAGATGGTTGATACCACGATTGCTTCGGTGCAGCGGATCGCCGCGGGGCTAAGG
Organism: Akkermansiaceae bacterium; assembly: GCA_903837825.1. GTDB lineage: Bacteria > Verrucomicrobiota > Verrucomicrobiia > Verrucomicrobiales > Akkermansiaceae > Luteolibacter. Next base: position 26,003 of record CAILVZ010000374.1, read on the forward strand.
CCGAGTTCGTTAGATCATCTCGGGCTAGCCACCGCGTTGAATGAGGAAGCCGAGCAATTTTCTCACCGGACGGGGATTCCCTGTGTGGTTAAATTTGGGAAGGTGCCAGAAACTCTGCCAGCGGCCATTAACACCGCGGTGTTCCGTATTTTTCAGGAATCTCTCACCAATGTGGCGAGGCATGCACACGCGCATCGGATCGATGTTGCGTGCGATGTTTCAGGAGTGGGACTCGAGCTGGTCATTCATGATGATGGCATGGGCATCGATCCTGGGGCGATCGACCATCCGAAGTCGTTGGGGTTGATCGGGATGAGTGAGCGTGCTGAAAGCGTCGGTGGCTGGATTCGCTTTGAACAAGCATCTGGCAAGGGTACCACGGTGACTCTGACCATTCCGGTTTCGTCATTGGAGCATCAGCCAGATTTGGGGCCATGAGAATCTTGATCATCGATGATCACGCGCTCGTGAGGCGGGGGATGATTTCCTTGTTGAAGGATCACTTCAACGATGTGGAAGTGGGCGAGGCGAGCGACTCCAAGGCGGGACTGGCGGCGGCGAATGTTGCGGAGTGGGATTTGGTGTTGGTGGACATCACGATGCCGGGAAGAAATGGGTTGGGTTTGCTGCAGGACATCAAGCGCGATCATCCTAGCTTGCCAGTTCTTATGATCAGTGCGCACTCGGAGAAAGATTATGCGCTGCGCGCCTTGAAGTTAGGCGCCGCGGGGTTTATTTCCAAGCAAAGCGCGACCGAGTTGTTGGTTGCAGCGGTCCAGCGGGTGCTGTCGGGGCGGCGGTATATCAGTCCGGTGTTGGCGGAACAACTGGCGGGAGCGCTGGCTGGCGAATCATGGGGGGCGGCTCACGAAAGTTTATCAAATCGCGAGCTGCAGGTCTTGCGGATGATCGCATCTGGGAAGTCCATCAAGGAAATTGCTTCGGATCTCGCGCTCAGCGCCAAGACCGTGGCCACCTACCGGAGCCGGATTGCCGAGAAAATGGGCTTGTCCTCGAACGTCGAGTTGACTCGCTACGCGATGCAGCACCACTTGAGCGATTGAGGCGCGCAGTCTGCGCCCTGTCGGGTGAATGCACTACGCAAGAATCAGCATCATTTTCCGGTGAAACTGCGGCATTCGTGCGATGGTGAATACGTGTGTGATGTGAGTGGTTGAGGGTTTGCCCTTTGCCAGCAAGTGAGGGCTTGTGGCGGGGCAAGAAAAGGGGCGTCGCCTTTCCGGGGGGAGGGGCGGCGCTCCACTTTTTTAGGGTGCACCTGGCAGTCAGGTGAAATTTGGCAAATTTGGGTTTTGCTTGGCGGCTTTCCCTGCCAATACTTCTTCAGAAATTCTGCGCATGATCACCTACACCAAGCAGCCACACGCCCGCGAACATCGGCTCATCTTTAGAAATGTGGATCGGGAGGGCTGGGATCCTTCGATCGAATGCTACCTAGGTGACGGTGGATACGAGGATTTAAAAAAGGCCTTTGCGATGCAACCCAAGGACGTGACCGAAGAGGTCAAGAAGTCAGGGCTGCGCGGTCGCGGTGGTGCGGGGTTCCCGACGGGCATGAAATGGACGTTCATTCCGCCGAACAATACCAAGCCCGTGTATTTGATTTGCAATGGTGACGAGTCAGAGCCCGGGACTTTCAAGGACCGTTACATTTTGCACCAAGACCCGCATCAGTTGGTTGAGGGCATGGTGATTTCGGCTTACGCGGTGGGAGCCAAGACCGCCTACATTTACATCCGTGAGGAATTCCCGGAAGCTGCGCTGATTGTGGAGCGGGCGATCGAAGAAGCGCGAGCACACCAATTTCTTGGAAAAAATGTGCTGGGATCTGGCTTCGACGTTGAGATTTATGTTCATCGTGGTGCGGGTGCTTACATTTGCGGTGAGGAGACTGGCTTGATCGAGTCGCTCGAGGGCAAGCGCCCGTATCCGCGGATCAAGCCGCCCTATTTTCCTGCGGCGCTCGGTCTCTACATGTGCCCGACCATTGTGAACAATGTTGAGTCGCTTTGCCACGTGAAGCACATCATCCGCATGGGCGGCGATGAGTACGCCAAGCTCGGGGTGGCTAGAAACACCGGCACGCGCATTCTTTGCGTCTCGGGCGATGTAAAAAATCCGGGCTACTTTGAAGTCGAAGTCGGCAAAGTCACCATGCGCGAGCTACTTTATGACATGTGTGGAGGACCCAAGGATGGTCGTGAATTCAAGGCGGTTATACCCGGTGGATCCTCATCCAAGATTCTCAAGTGCGATGAGGTTTTCAAACTCAAGAATCCGGACGGTACGACGAAAGATCTGGATTTCTGGGACATCCAAATGGATTTCGACACCCTCGCGGCGTGCGGATCGATGGCAGGTTCGGGCGGTGTCATCGTGCTTGATGACACCCGCAAGATGTCATGGGTGCTCAATAACCTCAATGCGTTCTATGCCCATGAATCATGCGGCCAGTGCACACCATGTCGCGAAGGCTCGACGTGGATGAAAAAAATCTCGGATCGATTGGTGGCAGGGGAGGCAAGCCCGGCGGACATTGAGACCTTGGAAAGCGTGGCTTATCAGATCGATGGCCGGACGATTTGCGCATTTGGTGAGGCCTCGTCTTGGCCGGTGGAGGCAATCATTGCGAAGTTCCGCGATGAGTTGTTAGGTGATACCAAGCCTGAGAATGCGAGTCTTGCCCACAATCCGGAGGAGGAGGCGCAGCGTCGGTTCCTGCAACCTGCGTGAAGGTGAGTGGCAAGCTGCAGGTGGCAGGCTTGGTCGCCCGCGTTTTGCTTGGGTTGTGGTTTTTTTATAGCGGTGGGGTCAAAATTTTTGGCACTGGGCTGGATCGGTTCACCCACGACGTGGCGAATTACCAGCTCGTCAAAGCCCCATGGGATGCGGTCGCTGCGTACACGGTGCCATGGCTTGAGCTTGTGGGTGGGGTTTGCCTTGTGCTCGGGATTTTTCGGCGGGGTGCGATTCTTGTGATTGCCGGCTTGGTGGGAGTGTTTTCGGTTTCTGTAGGGTGGGCATGGGCCAAGGGCTTGGATATTTCCTGTGGCTGTCATGGTGGCGATGCGCCGATCCAGTATTGGAGCAAAGCCAAGGAATTTACCGGCTATTTCGCCCTGCTCGGGTGGTTTTGGTGGATGGAATCGCGGATTGATGTGCCGCATGACGAGGCCCGCGAGTCTTTGTGATTTGACGGCGGACCTGGATTCCCGCTACTTCCAGCCATGCGCTTTGCCGATCGTCTCCAAAAACGAATTGAAGTTACGGGTTCTCGACTTTGTGTTGGGCTTGATCCACGGCCCGGAGATGGCGGGGCTGCAGCGGCGAGGGATTTTCTCAAACAAGTGATCGAAGAAACCGCGAATTCGGCCGCGGCATACAAGCCGAACATGGCCTACTTTGAGGCGATGGGCATCGAAGGGATTCGGCTGTTAGAAGAACTGCTCGCAGGAATGCCAGAAGAGGTGCCGGTCATTCTTGATGCGAAGCGGAGCGACATTGGCGAGACGCAAAAGTACTATGCTCAGGGGTATTTCGCTGGCTGGAATGTGGATGCGGTCACGCTCAATCCATTTCTCGGCTACGACTCCATCGAGCCGTTTCTCGACTGGAATGGGAAGGGGATCTATCTGTTAGCCGTCACCTCCAATCCCGGATCTGCGGATTTTCAACGCCAGAAACTGGCCGATGGCCGGTCGGTATTCGAGCTGGTCACCGCCTTGGGCGAGCGGGCGAAGCAGGAGGGTCGGACGACCGATGTCGGATATGTGGTCGGTCTGACGAATGCGGCGGACGTCTTGGAGAAGATTCCTGATGCGCCGCTGTTGGTTCCTGGGCTTGGCGCACAGGGTGGGGATTTGGCTTCGCTGGCCGCGGCAGCACGCAGGGCTCCCGATGTCATCAATGTTTCCCGGGGCATCCTTTACGCAGGGGATGACCGCAGCTTCGCCGCGCGGGCGCAGGATTGGGCGGAAAAAATTGCCGCGACTTACGGGAAATAAGCGCAAGGTTTTTGATTTTATTTAGCCGATCTCTGCTAATGTCTGGCAAGTGGTGCAAGATCCGGAGCCGTTACCCATGAATTCGATGCCGACGAGGTATTCAGGCTTGCTGCCACAGAAGGGCTGGCCAGCGAGGAACTTGCGTTTTTTGAGCCATCGGGTGGTACCAGGCATGTTCCAGCGAGCCCATGGCGACATTCTTGAACCCGTGCTGGCCGCTCCCGATTTGAACAAAGTCCGGATCACTTGGATCGGGCATGCATCGTTTTTTCTGCAATTTGCCGGCCATTCGGTGATCGTTGATCCCAACTGGGCGAAATGGCACGGTCCCGTCAAGCGACAGCGCCAACCTGGATTGCACATCCAAGGTGTTCCGGAGGTGGACCTAGTTTTAGTCACCCACGCGCACTTCGACCACCTCCACAAGCCGAGTTTGAAGAGCCTCCAAGCCAGCAAGGGCATCGTGGTCCCACTGGGTAGCGGTTCGCTGGTGAAACGCTTGGGCTTCCCATCGATCCACGAGATGAGGATCTGGGATGCATTGCAGTTTGGTGAGCTTGAGATCATCCACACTCCGTCGCACCACTGGGGGGCTCGTTTCATCCATGATGTGCATCGGGACTACGGCGGCTATATCGTTCGTGCGTGCGGCAAGAGCGTGTTCCATTGTGGCGATAGCGCCTACTTCGAGGGATTTAAGGAAATCGGCAAGCGCTGCGATATCGACATCGCGCTCATGCCGATCGGAGCATATGAATCACCGAGCGGGAGGGACGTGCACATGAATCCAGAGGAGGCCGTCCGTGCCTTTGCGGATCTCGGGGCGAAAGTACTCATTCCCATGCACTATGGGACATTTTTGTTAGGAAATGAGCCGCGACATGAGCCCGTTGAGCGGCTTCTCAAGGAAGCTGGCCGCCTGGGCATCAGCGAACAAGTTGTGATTCCGGAGGAGGGAGTGGGGATCGAGTGGTGATGAAATTTCTCGGGCGCCCATCGAGTTTTTGTGTATTTTGTCAGCATGAACCGCCGCTTCGCGCTTTTGCTTCTGCTTTTGATTCCGACGCTTGCCTCCTGTGAACCGCCCAAAGCCATGACTCCTGCCGACAAACATGCTGCCAAGATGCCCGAGATCCCCGCAGGGGCCGAAGTTGCCACGCTTGGTGCCGGTTGTTTCTGGTGCATCGAAGCGGCCTACAAGCAGTTGGAAGGTGTCTATTCGGCGACCTCAGGGTACATGGGGGGCACGATTGCCAATCCAACCTACGAACAAATCTGTGATGGCGATTCAGGCCATGCGGAAGTGGTTCAAGTGGTCTTCGACCCCAAGAAAATCACCTACGAGAAAGTGCTCGCTTGGTTCTGGGATCTTCATGATCCCACCACGCTCAATCGCCAAGGCAATGATGTGGGCACCCAGTATCGTTCAGCCATTTTCTATCACTCCGATGCGCAGAGGAAGACTGCGGAAGCATCGAAGGCTGCGGCGGGTCCGAATTTCAAGTCCCCCATCGTGACGGAGATCGTCAAGGCCTCGGAATTCTATCCCGCGGAGAATTATCACCAGAACTACTACAATCTCAACAAATCGAAGAACCCTTACTGCCGGTTTGTGATCGAACCCAAGCTCAAAAAGCTCAAGCTCGACCACTGAGCGACGATCAGTTTGATGGCTACATGGCCGTCGATGAGGAAAATCGGGGGGGTGATTTAAGCCTCGGCCGCATTGCGGTTGAGTTCAGCGCGGCGATGATAGCAGCTTCATATCGTCCAAACGTGGTGCGATTGAGGGAAGGCAATGCTTCTGCTTTCCTTGGTTTCAAAGTAAGCGGACGCATCCCAAATCGAGGTGACCTACGGCGACTTTGGTAGGTTAATCCATGTCGATACAAAAACGGGCGGACCGTTTCCGGCCCGCCCGTGGAATGAATGATCAACGATGAGGAGATCAGAAGTCGTAGCCTTCTTCGCCGTGGTCGCTGATGTCGAGACCTGCGGTCTCGGACTCAGGGCTTGGGCGGAGGCCGATCAGAGCCTTAAGAACGAAGGCGATGACCACGGTTGCTACGATCGAGAGCACCAAGGTGATTGCGATGGCGATCAACTGCTGGCTGAGAAGTCCGCCATTGGTGATGAGCGCGGCCAAGCCGTTTGTCTTGGCTGGCCCAGCAGCGAGGTTGCCATTGACCGAGCTCGTTGCGAGAACGCCTGTCAATACAGCGCCAAGTGTTCCTCCGACCGCGTGAACCCCGAAGGTGTCGAGGGCGTCGTCGTATCCCAGCTTGCCTTTGACATACATCACGAAGATGTAAGGAACGATCGCGGCAAGGACGCCAATGATCATTGCGCCTGTTGCATCAACAAATCCGCAAGCAGGAGTGATCACGACAAGTCCTGCAACGATGCCCGAGCACATGCCTAAGATCGAAGCGTGACCCTTGAGAACCTTTTCAATGATGGCCCAGACGAAGCCAGCCGTTGCGGCTGCCAGAGTGGTGGTCATGAAGGCATTGGCAGAAATGGTATCAGCAGCAAGAGCAGAGCCCGCGTTGAATCCGTACCAGCCGACCCAGAGCATTCCGGTACCCACCATGCAAAGCACCATGCTGTGCGGGGACATTTTCTCCTTACCGAACCCAAGGCGCTTGCCGAGGATGATGCAGAGCACCAAGGCGCTCCAACCCGAGGTCATGTGAACTACGGTACCACCCGCAAAGTCGATGGCT